>NZ_JCALDG010000043.1:0-18936 GCF_059812735.1 Mycobacterium sp. NGS40 | reverse complement strand
TAGCTTCCCGAACTCGCTGTTGCTCCGCCTGCGCTATTGCTGTGTCTGCAGCTAAGCACCGCGACGGTTTAGTCGGAAGCGGCCGGACACATTCTCGGAGTATCGGACGCGGGCTCCAAAGTTCGTTCAGGGCACGCATTCCGAAACATGTGTCGCACGCGCGCTGTGTCGCAGTATTTCGATACGCGCTATCGGCGGGTCTCGCGGTCGGGCAACCGCGCCTAGCCTTGGTGCTCACTTTCATCCTGGCTTCATGTGCCGACGCTAGCGTCGCTTTCGATACCAGGGTTTATGACGAGGAGGGATGGGTCGATGAGAATTCGAACGAGGATCGGTATCGGTGTGGCCGGTGCCGCCGTCCTGGGGGGCGTTGGCCTCGGCGTCTTCGTCGCCGTCGCCGACGACGGCGAGGTCACTGGCCCGGCAGCAGATCAGGCCCGCGCCGCGGCGGTGCAAGCCGTACCGGGCAAAGCTGGGAAGGTCGAAAAGGAATCCAACGAGGGCGCCGCCTACTACGGGGTCCTCGTAACCAAGACCGACGGCAGTCGAGTAGAAGTACACCTGGACCAGGGCTTCCGATTCGTGGGCACAGAAGCTCCGGACAACGACTGACCCCGGGATCTCGGTTGGAATCGCCGCAGCTTCACAGTCGGGGAAAGATCATTCGGCGTGAGTGAGTCCGATCCGCAGCCACCGGCCGACGAGCATCACCCATCAGCCGAAGCTGACCCCGAACCAGTCGCCTTCGGCCGCATCCTCACCTACTTCCTCAAGCTGGGCGCGATCGGCTTTGGTGGACCGATCGCCACGGTCGGTTACATGCAACGAGATTTGGTCGAACAGCGTCGGTGGATGGATCGGCGAGACTTCCTCGACGGCGTGGCCCTCGGACAGACCATGCCGGGCCCGTTGGCGGCCCAGGTCGCGATGTGGGTCGGTTACCTGCGCCACGGCGCCCTAGGCGCGGCTGCGGTCGCGGGCGCCTTCGTCGCACCGTCGTTCGTCATCGTCGTGGCCGTGGGCGCCGTTTATTCGCACTACTCCGGCTCGAGTGTTGTGCAGGCGCTGTTCTACGGCATCGCCCCGGCCGTGATGGCAATCATCACGATCGCCGCGATCAGGCTGATCAAACTGACCGACCGCCGCGACTGGCGGCTCTGGGGCATCAGCGCCGCAGTGTTCGCGCTCACCGCGCTCACCGGTTCCGAACCGGTGCTGGTCATCGTCGGCGCGGGTCTGCTGATGATCCTGCTCGACGCCCGCCCGCGCATTCGGCGACGCCGCCGAAAATCCCCAGACGACGTCACCGGGACCGATGACAGCCCCAAATCCGTCCCGCTGCTGGTCGGGCTTGGCACCTTGGCCGGTGCGGGGACGCTGGCGTCGCTTGGGTTGTTCTTCCTGAAAACCGGGGCGATCGTGTTCGGGTCAGGGTTGGCGATCGTGCCGTTCATGCGCGCCGGGGTGGTCGACCAGCACCACTGGCTAAGCGACAGCCAGTTTCTCGATTCCGTAGCGATCGGCCTGATCACCCCTGGACCGGTTGTGATCAGCGCCGGATTCATCGGCTACCTAGTCGCCGGACTGCCGGGTGCGATCATCTCGGCCATCGCCATCTTCACTCCGATCTATCTGGGCGTCGTCGTGCCCGGCCGCTGGTTTTTGCGACACCGCGACAACGCCCAGCTACGCGCCTTCGTTTCGGGCGCCACCGCCGCCGCGGCGGGGGCACTCTGCGGTGCCGTCGTGGTGCTCACCCGCGAAGCTGTGACCGACTGGATCACCGCCGCCATCGCCGTGGCCACCCTCGGTCTGCTATGGCGGTTCAAGATCAAAGAACCCTATGTAGTCTTCGCGACTGGCGTGCTCGGCCTCGTCGTGTACTGAAATCGGCTATGCCGGTTGCAGGTTGGTGGCGTCCAGCGCCGGGCGCAGCCCTTTGGCAAGAGTTACTGCGTCGTCGACGGCCCAGTAGTGCATATAAAACAGCCGGGGTTGTTCGGTGAGGCCATGGTTGTGCAATTCGACGATTTGGATGTTGCCGGCGCGCAATGCCTGGATGACCTTCTGGACCTCGGGGGCGGTGAGGATGAAGTCGCCGTTGATCGCGGCCCGGCCGCCGCCGGTGGGTTGGAAGTTGATCACGGTCGTCAGGTTCAGCGACACCGCGGGCAGCACGTACCCGTCCTCGACGATGGTGTCCTTGCGGGGGATGCCGTATTTGAACAACCCGTTGTCCGAAGTTCCCTTGCGGCCCAACGTCTGCTCAACCCCGGCGGTGTCGATGCCGAGAGGCGGCTGCTGCGCCGGCGGCGGGGTCGCCGGTCCGATCGAGGTCGCGTCCAGGGCGGCTCTGAGCGCCTGGGCCAGCTGGACGGCGTCACCCATGCCATGCACGTGGGTCCACCACACCGGCGGGACTTGCTGCAGCAGATGCTTGTGCAGCGCGGTCTGGGCGAGGCCGTGGGCCTGTAGTGCGTCGATGACTTTGGCCAGCTCGGTTTCTGTTACCACCAGGTCGCCCATCAACAGCGTCTGATTGTCGTCATAGCGCACGAAGGCCGCGTACCCGCCCAGCGACAATCCCGGTTTGATCGCCACACCGTCGGTGGTGACCTGAAGATCGTTGCGCACCAAGGCCATTCGGAAGGCAGTGTTGTTATCGCCGAGCTTGCCGACACGTCCCAGCGCATCGGCCACCGGCTTCCAATCGGCATCTGTTGTCCGCACGGCCGAATGGGGATTGCCGACTTGGTCTTTGTCGTTACCCGCGCCCGTCTTTGAACCCGCGCTACAGCCCGACAGCACCACCGCCACCGTGGCGGCGATCACCACGGTTCGCGCAACCGCGTGCCTGACCCCACCCATGAGCCCTCCCAATGTTCGAAGAAATCCACGCCGTCTGGATGGCCGCTCGGCTAGCCCATGGTCTATCGCGTCTTCATGAAGTCACGATGAAGCTGTCGGCCATCGTCCTCATCGTGGCTTCATGAATGCCGAATACAACTGCGTTACCTCGCCTAAAGGTGATGATGGAGTCGGGCACAACGCCAAGTACACAAAGGGCCTAGTAAAGACAGGACGGTGCGACGGTGCGTGTGCTGGTCGTCGAAGACGAGCCCAAGATGGCCGACCTGCTGCGCCGGGGCCTGGTCGAAGACGGCTATGCCGTTGACGTCGCCGCCGACGGCCTCAGCGGCTTCCAGGCCGCCATGGCCTGCGACTACGACGCGATCGTGCTGGACGCTATGTTGCCGGGCCTTTCCGGCTTCGATATCTGCCGAAGATGGCGCGACCGGCAGAAGTGGGTACCGGTGCTGATGCTCACCGCCCGTGGCGCCGTCGCTGACCGCGTCGCCGGGCTCGACGGTGGCGCCGATGACTACCTCACCAAGCCGTTTCACCTCGATGAGCTTTTCGCCCGGCTGCGATCGCTGATCCGCCGCGGACCGACTCCGCGACCCACAGTGTTGACCGTCGGTGCGCTGCGCGCCGATCCCGCCAGCCGTAGATGCTGGCGCGGCGAGGTCGAATTCTCCTTGACCACTAAGGAATTCGGGCTGCTCGAGCTGCTGATGCGCCGACCCGGAACCGTGCTGACCCGGGAGTTGTTGATGGAACACTGCTGGGATTTCGCCTACGAATCACGTTCGAATGTCGTGGACGTCCATATACGCGCGCTGCGTGACAAGATCGACCGACCCTTTGGGGTGCGCTCGATTGAAACTGTTCGCGGTATCGGTTATCGGCTACGCACCGATGGCGGCGTGCCCGAGAAAACAGCCAGATGATTCGGCGCTGGCCGCTCCGGATCAGGCTCACCGCTGCCTTCACCGCCGTGATAGCGCTGGTCTTACTGGCCGTTGGGACTCTCACCGTCACCCACACAAAAGAATCGCTGGACGAGGCGATCACCGAGTCCCTGTCCTATCGGTTGGACAACTTGCGCCCGGTCGCAGCCGCGACCGATCCCGTCCTCGCTGACACTGATCCCGACGCGGCCCAACAGATCATCGCCCCCGACGGTCGGGTGTTGGCCGCGACCTCGAATCTCGCTGGGCAGAGCGCGCTGTCACCGTCCGAGCTTGACACCGCCCGACGCGGGCAGCTGGTCGCCGATCACTCCCGGCTCGGCAATCTGCAAAGCCCGGTGCGGGTGGCAGCGAGCCCTGCACCCGGTGGGCGCCTTGTGCTGGCGGCCCAGAGCCTGGCCGACCGCGACGCCGCGGTGGCGGACCTGCGCGACGAACTGGCCACCGGTTTCCCGATCGTATTGTTGGCCGCCGCCATTGGCGCGTACCTGTTAGCAGCCGCCGCCCTTCGACCGGTCGAACGCATGCGCGCTCGCGCCGCGGGGATCAGCGCCACCGACGCGCACGCCCGCCTGCCCGTCCCACCCGCTCGCGATGAAATCTGGTATCTCGGAACAACATTTAATGAGCTCCTGCAACGGCTGCAAGACGCGCTAGAGCGAGAACGACAGTTCGTCAGCGACGCGGGCCACGAACTTCGCACTCCGCTGAGTCTGTTGACGACTGAACTCGAACTCGCCCTGCGGCGCCCACGAAGCAACCCCGAACTGGTCACCGCGATGTGCTCAGCCCTGGACGAAACCACCCGGCTGTCCCGCCTGGCTCGCGACCTGCTCACCGTCGCAGACACCAGCAACTCGGCTGAGCCGCCGCCAACCATCGACCTTCGCACCCGCTTGCAAACGATCGGCGAACGCTACCGTCACAGCCTGGACGGCCAACTCGACATCGACTGCCCCGCAGGCCAATACGCCCGAATCGACCCTAATGACCTGGACCGGATCATCAGCAACCTCATCGACAACGCCACCCAGCACGGCGCCCCGCCGATCACCATCCGCGTCCAGCCGGCCACCGACGACGGCGTCGAGATCCGCGTCGGCGACAACGGCGCCGGATTCCCTCCCGGATTCCTCCCGCACGCCTTCGACCGATTCACCCGCGCCGACCCCGCACGCACGAGGGGCGGCACCGGACTCGGCCTGGCCATCGTCGACACCCTCGCGCGACGCAACTACGGCACCGTCACCGCACACAACCGCCCCGCTGGCGGCGCCGAAATCACCATCCAGCTTCCTGCCGCCTCTGTGTGCTGAGCCGGACCACGAGCATCCTGTCGAAAACAAGCCGCCCCGAGCACGATCTTGGTGACGCCGAAGTCTGCGCCGAACTATCCCTGCGACGACCGCGACGGAATTTCGAGACCCTCATATCTCGTCTATTTCGACACGACAGCTTTCACGGCTTCGTCAGCTACGGTTGCGTTCACACAGGCGCTCGCCAGATGGCGGCGAGTCCTAGCGCGCAGCCTGGTCCGCTCCCATCGATGCCAGCATTCCGAGCACACTGAGAGCGTCGAGTGTTTCGGCTGCATGCGGGGTGGCCTGCGGGTCTGCAATCCATTGCAACATCAGGCCGTCGCAAACCGCCATCAGCACCGATGCGATCGGGGCCAGGTTCTGTGGCGCCGCCATACCCACATCGGCCATGTGCTGGGTGCCCAACCGAACAGCGGATTCACGCACTCCCGCGTATCCAGCCGCGAGTCTCTCCCGCAACTCCTGCGACCGCAGCGCCGGCGCATAGGACTCGACGCATGCGTGCACCGACGACCGCAGATCGGCGAACGAATCGATTGCCGCACGCAGGATGGCGCCCAGTTGGTCACGGGGGGCCAGGCCTGCGGCCGCCTCGAATGCCTGCTCGACGCGCTGATTCCACATCCCAAAGCACTGGCTCAATGCCGCGTTGACGACGAGGCCGTCGACGCCGTGTTCGCACACATGGCACTGTGTATGGCCCTGTCGACCAAGGAAATCCACGCCATCGTCAACGAGGTTCGGCGGGTCCTGCGGCCAGGCGGAACGTTCATCTACACCGTTCGGCACACCGGCGACGCCCACTACGGTGCCGGAAACCCGCACGGTGACGACATCTTCGAACACGGCGGATTCGCGGTCCACTTCTTTTCCCGAGAACTTGTCGATGCGCTGGCAGACGGCTGGAAACTCAACGACGTGTACGCATTCGAAGAAGGCGACCTGCCCCGACGGCTATGGCAAGTGACCCTCACCAAACCCGACTCGGCGGCACCACCATTCACCCATAGCGCGCCCACGACATAGGCCATCACCACAGCAGAAAGGGCACCATGAAGCGCTATCTCACACTCGGATACGGCGGGGCAAGTTATCTAATTTTCCTGGCCGCCTTCCTGTATTCCATCGGCTTCGTCGGCAACCTCGTCGTGCCACGCAGCATCGACCACGGCGTGACGGCACCCGTCGGAGAGGCAGTCGTGGTGAATATGCTGCTGCTCGGGCTATTCGCAGTGCAGCACAGCGTGATGGCGCGACCGGCATTCAAGCGTTGGTGGACACGGCTGGTGCCCAACAGCATTGAGCGCAGCACCTATGTTCTGTTGTCGAGTCTGGTTCTGTTGCTTATGTTCTGGCAATGGCGGACGATGCCAACAGTCATTTGGAACGTCGCGTGGCCGTTGGGGCGGATCGGACTGCAGGTGCTGTTCTGGCTCGCTGGGCTATGGCCCTCGCGTCGACCTTCATGATCAGTCACTTTGATCTGTTTGGACTCCGCCAGGTGTACCTGGCGTGGCGCGCAGAACCCTACACCGACACCGGATTTCGGACCCCCCTGCTCTACCGAATTGTGCGGCACCCTCTCATGCTGGGCTTCATCATCGCGTTTTGGGCCGCGCCGACAATGACGACCGGGCACTTGCTCTTCGCGCTAGTAACAACCGGCTACATCGTGATCGCGCTGCAGCTCGAAGAGCATGATCTGAACGCGGCGCTCGGCGATCAATATCGCCAGTACCGCCGCCGGGTCCCACAACTTATCCCCCGGATTCACCGGCCGGGCCGCCGTACGGGCGCCAGTTGAGGCAGTGCAAGCGGTGCCCTCAACACCTTCAGTTCCGGCCCTTTCTGGACACTGAGCTGTAGCTGAATAGATCGGTAAGTGTAGACTTACCGTTCGTGGCGACTTACCATGGCACCGTCGATGCCTGGGCCGCTCTCGCCGACGGCACCCGGCGAGCGATCTTCAAGCGTCTTGCCGGTGGGCCGATGGCGGTCGGCGAGCTTGCTCATGGCTTGCCGGTGAGCAGGCCGGCCGTGTCGCAGCACCTCAAGGTGCTCAAATGCGCTGGACTTGTTGCGGATCGCGCAGTCGGAACGCGGCGCGTCTATCAGTTGGACCCGAAAGGCATTCAGGCACTGAGGTCGGAGTTAGACGTGTTCTGGGGCAAGGCGCTGGACGCCTACACACTGATCGCCGATGAAGAGGGGCAACAGGGATGAGCTCATCAAAGGTCGAGCCGATACGCAAGAGCGTCGCGGTCAACACGGGTATCGAGCGTGCGTTCACGCTGTTCATCAGCAAGTTCGATGCCATCAAGCCGCGCGAGCACAATCTGCTGTCGGTCCCGATTGCCGAAACCGTCTTCGAGCCGCGAGTGGGCGGGCACATCTACGACGTGGGGACCGACGGTAGCCGGTGCGAATGGGCGCGTGTCCTCGTCTACGAGGCGCCGTTCCGCGTCGTCTTTTCCTGGGACATCAGCCCCACCTGGCAACTGGAAGCCGATCCCGCGAAGACGAGTGAGGTTGAGGTGCGCTTCATTGCCGAGTCCGAGGACCGCACTCGCGTGGAGTTAGAACACCGACACTTGGAACGGCATGGCACGGGCTGGCAAGCCGTAGCCGATGGTGTTGACGGCGATGCGGGTTGGCCGCTGTACCTCAGCCACTACGTCGAGATCGCGAAGAGGGAGGAGTCGCTGTGAGCATCGATCAAAAGTCTCTGATGGACCTCGCCTATGACGAGCGGGCCGACCTGGCCGCATTCCTTGCAACGCTGAGCCCACACGAGTGGCAGGCACCGAGCTTGTGTGACCGATGGTCGGTGAAGGACGTCGTTGCGCATGTCGTGAGTTACGAAGAGTTGAGCCCACTCGGATTGATGAAGCGTTTCGCGAAGGGACGGTTCGTCCATGCCAATGAGGTCGGCGTTCAAGAGCTTTCGCCTCTGTCCCCGCAGGAGTTGAGGCACTTCCTTGGAAGACATCTTCGACCACGCGGGCTGACCGCTGGCTTCGGCGGCATGATTGCCCTCATCGACGGCACCATCCATCATCAGGACATTCGCCGCGCACTCGGACATCGGCGCGCTGTGCCCGCGGATCGCCTGGAACGGATCCTGCCCTTGGTGCCTGGAAATCCGCGCCTGGGCGCAGGGCGTCGCATCAAAGGACTCCGACTACGAGCGACCGACATCGACTGGCAGCACGGCGAGGGCTTGGAAGTCAGCGGCACCGGAGAAGCACTCCTGATGGCAATGGCCGGTCGGCACTCAGTGGTCACCGAACTCGACGGACCCGGACAGGCCACGCTGGCCGCGCGCGTTACCGCGTAGTCGGTTGCGGCCGAACCACACAGACGGCGCCGCCGAGGCGACAGGAATTCCAATTGCGGCCCGCCGAGGTTCTGGTTGGGGATGTCGGTGATCGGCAGGTTGGGCATCGGCTTAGGTGACGGTGTGTTCGGCAGTGTCGGTATCTTCGCGGCCGGGATGTCGGTGATGACGTTGACCGGCGGGCCGTTGTCGCGGTCACCGTAACTGCTGCCCGGCGCGCGGCCCGCGCATCGCGCTGACTGTCACCAGGCGGTAGCCGTTGGCCTTCAGCACCGGAATGAACTGGTAGACAAGGTCAACCGTGCTCGAGTAGGTGTCATGGAACAGCACTACCGACCCGGGCTTGATTTGGGTCATCAGCATGTACCTTGTCGCTGCCGTATTGGCGTCGTCGATCCAATCGAAAGAGATCACGTCCCAACGGATTTCGGCCAATCCCAGCCGGGCGGCGGCGTGCACCGCCCCGTTGGGCAGTCCACCAGGAGCGCGGTCGAGCGTCGGGGTGCGCCCCGTCGCCGCGTTATTGTCGCCGTGAACTGATCCCTTTCGGCTTTCGCGCAATCCATATGCGGGTACCCCTGGCGGCCGCGGGTCAGGTGGTGCGCAGCAATGCCATAAATCCGTAGTCCATATGGATCTGTTGGTGGCAGTGCAGCAGTGATAGACCGGGCTGGTCGGCGATGAAATCGACCTCCATGCTCTGGTAGCCGCCCAGCATTGCGACATCCTTGCGCACCCCGGTGGTGGGGGTGCCGGCGATGTGGGTGAGTTCGAAGGTGTGCCGATGCAAATGCAGTGGGTGTAAGTCATCCGTGGCGTTGCGAAACCGTAGCCGGTATCGCTTGTTTTGTTGTAGGTCGAGCACGGGTTTATTGGTGTCCATCGAAAACGGTGTGCCGTTGATCGTCCAAAGGTTGAAGCCGTTGTCGGCAGCGTTGCGCTTCTCGATCAGCATGTCGATCGTGTGATCGGGCGGCGCCGCGGCACTGGGGTTGGGTGCGGCGAATCGGCGGTAGTCCCATTTGAAGGGCGGGGGCGGCGCCCATTGCGGATCCCCGCTGCGCCCGGCGTATTCCACCACGATGCCCATGCCGTGTCCGCGGTCGTCGTCGGAAAGATCGCCCAGCACCCAGATCCCTGGGTTAGTCATATTGACGATCGCGGAGATCCGTTCGGCTGCGCCCAGCCAGAGCACCGGAACCGGGGCGGGGTTAGGTACTCGATTGCCGTCCAGCGCGATCACGGTGAAGCTGTGTCCGGGCAGTGCGAGGCTGCGGGTTTCGGTGGCGCTGCCGTTGAGGACATGCAGCAGTACCCGCTGACCGGTCTGCACCCGGAGAGGATCGCCGTGGCCGAGCATGCGCCCATTGATCGCGAATGTCGTGTAGCTGACCTCATAGCCATGGGGATTGCCCTGGGCCAGTGAGGCATCCATCGCCGATTCGCCTTTGTGCTTCAGATCGGGGTCGGCCTCGCCGGCGAGGAAATCGGCGGCCATGTCGCCGCCGCGGCTGAAGGTAGGCTCAAATTCCTTGAGCGTCAAGAAGATCTCTTGGTCGTATGCGCCGGGGTTCTGCTTGGGTTCGATGTAGACCGGGCCCACCAGGCCGGTGTACTGACCGCGGGACAGATCGGCGCGCGGCACCACGTGGGTGTGATAGAACCGGAACCCGGCCGGGCCGGGCACAAAGGAGATGCGCCGCATGCCGTGCGAGGGGATGTAGGGCGTGCCCTCCTCAGCGGCGCCGTCGACATCAACGCCCACGTGCTGGCCGTGCCAATGCAGCTGCTCGGGGGTGTCGGTGTCGTTGTAGATGTCCACCGACGTCCGTTGGCCCTCTTTTAAGCGCACCAGCGGACCGGGGAACTGGCCGTTGTAGACGGTGGTCGACACGATCTGGTCTGGGGCCAAGTCGACGGTGCCGGTGCCGATCCGCAGCGTGTAGTCAGGCTTGCCGGTGGGCGGGGTGGGTGCCGTCTGCGAGCACCCAGCAGTTACTCCGACACCAACGCCGCCGGCGGCGGCCATGACCGCCAAGCCGCCCCATGTAAGGAAATCGCGTCGATCCAGTACCACGTGGGCCCCCGTGTGGTCTAGCGGTTGGCGGGTTGGAATAGCTCGATGAGAGTGCTGGCAGGGTGTCCACCAGGGCCACGGGTGATGCCGTTGCGGAAACCCAGCCCAGCCGCGCGCAGCCGCTCTATATCGTCGACCAGGCAACAGGTGCCGGCCTGTTGCTTCGATGCGATCGACATACTTACCCTTCCGTGGCGTGCGCCAAAACAGGCAGCAGAAATCCGATGCGGGTGTCGAGCTCGGCTGCCACTCTCCGGAATTGTCGATAGCCCGCCGGGCCGGCTGACGGATCGGGCAGGCTCCAATGCATCGCGGCAGCCGAACCGTGCTCATAGGGAAACTCGCGAACTTTGTCGCACAACGTAATTACGTAATCGAAGCGTCGTTCGGCAACTGCAGTCAGCGATTTCGGCCGCCGGCGGCCGATGTCTATGCCATACGCCTCACGCATTACCCGCACCGCGTTGGGATGTAGACGCGGCTTGGGGTGGCTGCCAGCGCTGGTAACACGGACACGGCCAGTGCCGCGAAGCCGCAGTAGCCCTTCGGCCATCGGCGAGCGCGCGCTGTTGCCCGTGCACACGAATAACACCGACTTGCCCGCCGCTGCCCTCGCGGCGACGGCAGGGGCCAATGCAGGATGCAGAGCGGTTGCGGCGTCACCGAACGCCGCCGCGCACCGCGCAAGTTCGAGGTGGTAGTAGCTGTCGCGGCCGTCAAAGCTGCTGCGACGAGTAGCTACCAGCCCGGCCACGCGCAGCAATCGCAGATGGTAGGAGACAAGGTTCTGCGGGGCATCCACGGCGACAACCAATTCCCGGACTCGGCGATCGCTCGACGCCAACTCGGTCAACAGCGCCCAGCGCAGCGGATGCGAGGCCATCTGCATCAGCAGCGGAACCGGCATGCGATCAGTCGTCGCCATGGCGGCCACATTACATCAAAATGATTTGATCGAGTTTGGACGTGCAGCACCTCCTGCATCGCCTCGGAACACGGTCAGCGGCGCTGTGGGCGCAGGGACTTCCCACTGGTTAGGTGGGCGTCGAGAGAGCAGCTGCCGGCACCGACGATAAGCAGAAACACGCTGCCGCACAGCTGCGCGAGGTCGACACGGGATTCGTGGATGAAGTCCCACCAGCCATGCTCCGTGCCGAAGAGTGGGGCATGGCCCCAGACGATCGGCAATTTGGTGATAAGCAACGCGCTGAGCATGTCGACGATCATTGGCACAGTGGCCAGCCGAGTCAGCAGCCCGACCAGAATGAGTGCGCCGCAGCCGATCTCGAAGACGCCGTCCAGTGCGCTGAAGAACGCCGGCGCTGGGATGCCGGCTTTGTCGAACCGACCGGTGCCCAGCGAATCAGGCCATAAAAACTTCAGCACCCCTTCGCATGCGAAAACCAGCCCCACATAGAGGCGAATCAGCACAACCGCCGCGGGTGCATGTGTCGAGGCTAGCGCGAGGACCTTGCTCGCAAAGACAGTCATTTCGTTGTCTCCTTCTCGCATAGCGCCTTTGACCTCACCAGATACTCAACCCACCCTATGCCCGAGCAGGCACGCACCGGCCATACATATCAAACTAGATTGATGTAATGTCGCTCGGTGTCCAGAGCCCGGGGAACTTGATGACCCATCGAGTAATCCAGGCGCGCAAATCGGCTTCTGTCATGCACCGATGAGTGACCCCGACGCCGACGCGCAGGTGCCGCCGCGGCCGAGCCTGGCCATCGTGCTGCGCGAGTGGGGACGGATCGGGTGTATAGGGTTTGGTGGTCCGCCCACACACATCAAGCTGCTGCGCGAGCTGTGCGTCGAGCGCCGGCGTTGGTTGACGCCGGTTGAGTTCGAAGACGCCGTCGCTGCCTGCAACCTGTTGCCCGGGCCCGCCTCCACTCAGCTGGCGATCTTTTGCGCCTGGCGGGTCCGTGGCTGGGGCGGCGCGCTGCTAGGCGGGGCCGCGTTCATCGTCCCCGGACTAATCCTCATCCTCGCCCTGGCGGTGCTGTTCTTAGGCGACGCACCGCCGCGCGCGGTCCTAGCCGCAGGTGCCGGCGCCGGATCAGCGGTAGCAGCCGTCGCGGTGCACGCCGCAGCCGGCCTGCTGCCTACCAGCTGGCACGGCGCCCACCCCGCCGGGCGTGCCAGTCGGCTCCGGTGGATTTCCTTTGTTGCTGCCGGTCTGCTCGCAGCGGCGACCATCGGCCCCTGGCTGGTACTAGCGCTGCTGGCCTGCGGCGTGATCGAGATCGCCAGCCGTATCCGCCGCGAGCCCACTGGCCCGACCGCCATTGCGCCCACACCCCTGCTGGCACTCGGAACGCTGAGCCTTGGCACACTCGGTTCCTTGATCTGGGTAGCGTTCAAGGTCGGCGCGCTGTCCTACGGCGGCGGATTCGTCATCATCCCGCTGATGCAAAACGACGCTGTCGATCACTACCACTGGATGACCGGCCCCCAGTTCCTTAACGCAGTCGCCCTCGGCCAGATCACACCGGGACCAGTCGTGCAGACCGTCGCCGTAGTCGGCTACGCCGCCGCCGGGCTGCTCGGCGCTGTCCTTGCGTGCCCCGTTGTATTCAGCCCGTCCTTCACGTTCGTGCTTCTCGGCGCCCGGCACTTCGACCAGCTGCGCACCAACGCCATCGCCCGCGCATTTCTCGACGGCGCCGGACCAGCCGCGATCGGCGCCATCTTCGGCTCCGCGATTAGCCTCGCCAGAGCCCTAACCCAGCCGTGGCAGTACGCAGTCCTCGCCGCCGCCGCAGTCTTACTCCTCCTACTACGCCGCGGCGTCGTGCTCACCCTCCTCGCCGCCGCAGGCGCCGGCATCGTCTTGATCAGCTCAGGGCTTGCACTCCCGCACTAAGGCCCAACCACTAAGCAATTAGGGCCCACGACAACAGCATTGCGGGTCGCAGCGACACCGCAACCAGATATGGGACCCGACCCGTTCGGGCGACAGCAACGTCACAACCCCAGAAGGCGGGCCCCCACCAGATACCCGCACACGACGTCCCACCCAACCCACGAACACCCAGCAAACCGGAACTAACTTTCCAGACTCTCGAATGTGGTCTATTTCGCGACGATGTTCAGTTCCGCTCGGGCCTGGTCGATTTGGTCGTTCGCGTAGGTCGCGATGGCGGCGGTGGCCATCGTCTCACCCGTGCGGGCGAGCGATTCGTAGGTCTGGTCGCCGAGGACATCGCGGAGGTGCGTGATCGCGGTGGTGATCTCCGGGGTCGCCGCTGTCGCGAAGGGACTGAATGCGAACCCGGCGATGGTGGCCGCCGGTTCGTGGCGGCCGAGCCGGTCGAAAAGGGCGACGAGGACGGCCAGCGCGCCGCGGATCGTCGTAGTGTTGCCCGAATCGTGGTAGTTGCGGATTGCCAGAGTGAGGTGATCGAACGCGGACGCGGTCTCGCCCTGTTCGGCCTCGAGTAGGGCCAGAGCGTGTGCCAGGACTGACGCGTTGGCGCGGTCGCCGCTGTCTTGAGCGATCACCAGACCCCGGCCGACGGCGTTAAGCGCCCCGACGGGATCCGCGTCACGGAAAGCGAGACCGTAGGCACCGAGCGCGAACGCGAGCACGGACCGGTTGCCTGTTGCCTCCGCAGCCTCGATGAGGCCATCCGCGGAATCCATCGCCTCCCCACCCGAACCGGCCAATGCAAGGGCGACAACCAGATATGCCCGGATGTAGACGTGGGTGTCGCGGCGGCGTGCGAGCTGGGCGCGGCACAACTCGACACATCGTTCGGGCCGCCCGATGACTAGGTATACAGATCCAAGCATGGCTTCGATGCCGTACGGCGGCGCCTCGCGGCTCCTGCCGAGAACGATCTGGCCGGCGTCGCAATAGCGGATAGCCGCCTCGATCCGTCCGGTCGTGTAGCACAGCGACGCAATCACGTACAGGAACGCCAGCCGCGGGTGATCGACGGCGCGGGCAGCCTCGATCAGCTCTTCAGCCCAGGCTATCGGCTCATAGGTTTGGACGATATTGCCGAGCCACCCCACATAGGTGGCGATGGCGGCGGCGGTGTCGAGGTCGCCTTGGTCGGCGGCCCACCGAAACGCGGTGCGCAGGTTGGGCAGCTCGAGAGTGAACCAGTCGTAGGCCTGTCGCTGTCGGGGGCTGTCCCACAGGGCAAGAGTGTCGACTTCACGTCCGGCGAAGTACCGCGCGTGAGCAGCCCGAATCTCGGATGCCTCGCCGCGGGCGACGAGTTGCTCCTCGGCGAACTGGCGGATCGTCTCCAGCATCGCAAACCGGGTCCGCCCCGCCGACCGGTCGGCGACCAGCAGCGACTTGCGCACCAGCGCGTCCAGCAGATTGAGCATGGCGAACTCGTCATGAGAATCCGCGACTGCGCAAACACTTTCGAGACCGAATCCACCGGCGAACACCGAACACCGCTCGAGCACAACCTTCTCCGCATCCTCGAGCAAGTCATAAGACCACGCCACCGCCTGACGCAACGTCTGGTGGCGTTCCACTCCGCGCCGCGACCCGACCAGCAGCCGGAATCGATGATCGAGGCGATCCCGTACCTCGCTCGGCGTCATCGACGCTATCCGTGAGGCCGCTAATTCGATGGCCAACGGGATCCCGTCGAGGCGAGCACAGATCTCCACCACCGCGGCTGCCTCATCAGCGTTGGGGACCGAGAAGCCCGGCAAAACAGCTTGTGCGCGTTGGACAAACAGTTCTACCGCTGGAGAGTCGATGCCTGCGCCGACATCTAGCGAGGGCACCGGCCATAAGCGTTCGTCGGCGACTCCCAATCCTTCGCGGCTGGTGGCCACAATCGTCACCGTCGCCGAGAACGCAAGCACGGCCTCGATCAAATCGGCTGCGGCATCGAGCACGTGCTCGCAGTTGTCGAACACCAACAACCGGACTCTGCCCTCCAACGCGGCGGCCACTGACTCGCACACGCTCTTCCCGGGCTGCTGGATGACGCCCAGCACCGCCGCCACCGCGTCCGACACGGCCGCCGGGTCGGTGACCGCAGCCAGCTCGAAAATCCAAACACCGTCAGGGAATTCGTCAGCCAGCCGCGCCGCGACCTCCAACACCAGGCGGGTCTTGCCCACCCCGCCCACCCCGGTCAACGTCACCAACCGATGAGCTTGTACCGCGGCTCGCAGCCCGGCGACCGTGGACTCGCGGCCAACGAAGCTTGTGGTCGGCGCCCGCAGATTGCCGGGACTAGGGTCCAGCGCCTGCAACGCCGGAAAGGCGGTGCGCAGTCCCTCCGCTTGGACCTGGAGCATCCCGATCGGAATCGGTACATCCCGTAGCCGCCGCGGCCCCAGATCCAATAAATCAACCCCAATGAGCAGCACCGCCGTCGACTCGGCCACCAGGATCTGACCACCGTGCCCGGCAGCCATCACCCTGGCTGCTCGGTTAAGCACGATGCCGAAGTAGTCACCGCCGCGAAGTTCGGCTTCGCCGGTCGCGATGCCCATCCGCACCGGCAATTCCAACTCGCGCTGTGCGGCGATGGCGGCATCTACCGCTGCCCCTGGTGACGCGAATGCCGCGCACACCCCATCGCCGGTGTGCTTGAACAACCAGCCCCCGTGCGCCTCGACCGCCGAGCGCAACACCTCGTCATGTACGGCCAGGGCGTTCCGCATGCCCCCGGCGTCTGCTTCCCACCGACGGGTCGACCCCTCAACATCGGTGAACAGAAACGTCACAACCCCCGACGGCGGCACCCGGGCGGACACCCGCACAGAATGTCACACCAATCCGCTTCCGCGCAGCAACCACGACCGACTTCCGAGACGCTCGTAGTCGTCTGTTTCTGCTGTTTAGGACTTCGGTAAGTCTACGTCGAGTAATTCATGTAGGAATTGCTCAGGCGCATCGAGAAAGTCCCGCGTGATTCGAAAGTGTTCGGTGTCCTGATACGCGACTTGGCTGATGCCGGCGTCTGTGCAGGCGTAGATGGTCGCGCCAGGATAGGCCATAAGGATCGGCGAATGCGTCGCTATCAGGAACTGTGAACCTTGGCGAACGAGGTCGTGGATCCGTGCCAAGGCGGCCAACTGGCTCGTGGGCGATAACGCTGCTTCGGGTTCATCAAGCAGGTAGAGGCCGTTGTTGGTGAACCTTTCGACCATCAGTGTCAAAAACGATTCGCCATGCGATTGTTCGTGCAAAGAACGGCCACCGTAGGCGCCGGCGATGATGTCGGAGCCAAGTTGATCGACTTCTGTCGCGACATTAAAGAAGCTTTCCGCGCGCAGAAAATACCCCGAGCGGGGTTTGCGCGTACCGCGGGCAATGTCGAGATAAGCGTGCAGGTTCGAGTGGGAGGCTCGAGTTGTGAAGTTGAAGTGACGGCTTCCTCCCTCAGCATTGAAGCCTAGCGCCACGGCGATTGCCTCGAGCAGAGTTGACTTGCCCGCCCCGTTGGCGCCTACGAAAAATGTCACCTGCGAATCAAACTCCACCGTGTCCAGAGAACTGACGAGCGGCAGCGAAAATGGGTATATGTTGAAGTCTTCGACCGCGCTTCGCGCTAATCGAATGCGTTTCAAATAATTCGACACCACGCTCCTTTCAAACTTTGCGCCAACTTGTTATCGCCTTTTACTCGCGAGCCCCAGGTGTTCGAGGTATGTTGGCGGGCCGCTTGACTCGGTGTACGTAAATGTCTGGGTCTTCCACTTCACACATGGTTTGTGTCTTCGAGTCCCATTCGTAGGCGCCCGCATCATGAAAGGCCTGGAAGAGGTCAACGACGTGATCTGGATTATAGAGCTCAAGTTGGTCGGCTGCTCTGTATACAGAGCTGGTCAATGTCCCGCCATTGTATAACTGAATTTGAAAAAGAGTCCGAAAGAGCCTGTCGCGGACTTCGGCTTGTGCATCGGTGTCAGCCGCGCTGATGACTGCTCGGTAATTCCAGACGGGCTGATCGAACATGACTATCCTTTCTTAGTCTGCGACGTCACGTCGCTTTTAAGCTTTGTCGACAATGAACGAGCCCGCCACTCCGCCTGGCCCGGCGAGGTGGCACTCCCACTGCTGCCAGGGATACAGAACTCTGCGGAACGTAATCCAGGCCTCACATTCATTCAGTGAGTTGAATAACTTGTAAGCCGTCGACGGGTCCCATAGGTCGCCAGGGCCGTCGGTGGGCAACGGACCGTGCTGGCCGTACCCGAGGCTTGCCCCGGGCGCGCTCTTTGGGTATCTGAGTGCACGGATCTGAGTGGCCGCGGCACCACCTTGTTGCTGAGTGGTTTGGACAACCTCGGAGGCCTGCTGGAGCTGGCCGCGCAATGCAGTCAGGATGGCACGCTGCGCTGCGGCGGTGCGCGCGACTGCGGCCGCCTGCGCGATGACGCGGGTCTGGGCGGCGATCGCATCAAGACGGTCAGCGCCGGCTCTGGTGGCCGCGGCAGCGGCCGCCAATTGGGTGGTCAGGCCCGCATCGCTAGTCGACGCGGTCATTAGTGGTGGGATCGAGCGATCCACCATGTCGCGGTAGGAGGGCATTCCCAATCCGCCAGCCATGTCGACCGTGCGGTCACGCGCCGCGGTGGTGATCTGCACCGCCTCGGCGATCAGCGTGGAGGAGTTGTCGGAAATGCCACCGTTGATCGCCGAACCAAACAACGAGCGGGCCCGCGCGATCGCGGCCTGCACAGCAACACAAGCCTGCACAACCGACATAGACCAATTATCCGGCCTCTCGACGCCGGCGCCCGCCAAAATTTGGGAATCTAGGCGGCTCAGACCATAACGGCGCCGCCGCCGACGATGTCGTGGTACATCGATATCGCCCTGTGATGTTGGCGCTGAATCTCCGAGAGGTAGGCCTGCCGGCCATAGGCGTAGGCCGCCGCCGCTGAGGGTTCGCCGGGACGCTGTTGGAGCCAGAAGATCGATTTCCAGATATCCGGTGATCCTGGGCCGCCGTGGTGGTCGAGCCGGTTGAAGAACTCCGAGATCGCCAAATTCGGGTTACGCCGCCCCGAATACGATGCGTCTTGCTGAAAGATACTCTCCCACAGCCTATTCGGGCTTTTGGCCCGCGGATTCAAATTGCTCTCCTGCATGGCGTCGGCCAGGATCGCGGTCGTCTGGTACGGCGAATACCCGCGGCGCCATGCTTCATGGATGATGGCCGACGCCACCTCCCGTGGACTCGAGTCAAGCGTCAGCGCACCAAGTGGGGTCCCGACCGCCGGTCCCGCTGGCTGCAGCCCGGCGGTCGACCCGGACCGAGAACCCGAACCGCGGCCGAGTGCCGCCAGCGGGCTGATCAGTCCACTCAGACCACTCAACCCTCCGCCGCCGCCGGTGCCGCCACCTGGGCCCCCTCCCCCGCCGCCGAACGGCATTCCGCCCATCGGCAT
>NZ_JCALDG010000042.1:0-19007 GCF_059812735.1 Mycobacterium sp. NGS40 | reverse complement strand
CTGGTGGGCGAAGGGGGACTTGAACCCCCACGTCCCGAAGGACACTGGCACCTGAAGCCAGCGCGTCTGCCATTCCGCCACTCGCCCGGGGAAAACAACCGATGGACCATATCACTGTAGTAGCCGTTCGCACTAACCGCTCCGGTGACCGGCCCAGCCCGGTCGGCACCGGCGGTGGTGCCGAGGTATCGGTTTGACCTGCATGGATGTGATTCTCAGAATTCTCACGGTGATGCAGCCTCGCCGTGTCCCGATAACATGCATGGGTGATGCGACACGCGGGCAAGTGGTTTGCCTTGCGCCGGCGATATACCGCGACAAGTGCGGGCGAGCGCTGAAGCATGGGTAGCCAACGGGGGCTCGCTGCCCGGATCGAGCGCAAGCTGGAGTCGACTGTCGGCGACGCATTTGCCCGCATGTTCGGGGGTTCGATCGTCCCCCAAGAGGTTGAGGCGCTATTGCGCCGTGAGGCCGAGGACGGTCTTCAGCCGCTTCGCGGGAATCACCTTTTGGCGCCTAACGAATACGTCATTACCCTCGGTGTGCACGACTTCGAGAAGGTGGGCGCCGATCCGGATCTCACGTCGAGCGCATTCGGTCGATACCTGGCCGACTATATCCATGAACAGGGGTGGGAAACGTATGGTGATGTCGTCGTTCGGTTCGAGCAATTGCCGAACCTACACACCGGACAGTTTCGCGCCCGCGGTTCTGTCAACCCCGATGTCGAGCCCCGCCCGAAGTTCAATGACCCCGCCCGGCCACAATCAAGTCAGGCGTTCAGCGCAGAACCAGGAGTACCACCAATGACTGACAACTCGAGCTACCGCGGTCAGGGGCAGGGGCGTCCCGGCGACGAGTACTACGACGAGCGTTACGGGCGTCCGCAAGACGACCAGCGCGGCGGGCAGGAACCCCAGGGCGGGCACGACCCTCGCGGCGGATATCCGCAGGAGCCGGGCGGCTACCCGGCCCAGGGCGGTTACCAGGCGCCTCGCCCCCCCGAACAGGGCGGCTACCAAGAGCAGCGCGGCGGGTACCCCGAGCAGGGCGGCTACCCCGACCAGCGCGGCGGCTATCCCGAACAAGGCGGTTATCCGCAGCAGGGCGGCTATCCCGGCCAGGGCGGCTACCCGGAACAGGGTCGCGGCTACGACCAGGGTCAGGCCGGCTACCCGCCGTCGTACGAGCAGCGTCCGCCTGCCGGTGGCGGCTATGGCGGCCCGGGTTACGACCAGGGCGGGCAGGGTTACGACCAGGGCGGGCAGGGTTACGACCAAGGCGGGCAGGGTTACGACCAGGGCTACCGCCAGGGCGGCGGCTACGGACAGCCCGCCGGTGGCCAGCAGGGCTACGGCGGGGCTTACAGCGACTACGGTCGTGGTCCGGCTCGTCCCGAAGAAGGCGGCTATGCCCCCCCAGGCGCCCCAAGCGCACCCGAACAGCAGCGACCGTCCTACCCGGAGCAGGGTGGCGGATACGACCAGGGCTACCAGCAGGGTGGCCAGGGTTACGGGGGCCAGCAGGAGTACGGCGGCGGGGACTTTACGCAGTACGCGGAGAACGTTCCGGCCGGTGGCTATGGCCAGCAGGCCGGGGCCGGATATCCCGAAACCGCCCACCGCGACTACGAGTACGGGCAGCAGGGCGAGTACGGCCAGCAGGCCGACTACGCTCAGCCGGCCGACTATGGCCAGCAGGCCGGCGGCGGTTACGGCGGGTACGGCCAGGGCGGTTATGGGTCGGCCGGGGCGGCGGTCACGCTGCAGCTCGACGACGGCAGCGGCCGCACCTACCAGCTGCGCGACGGCTCGAACATCGTCGGTCGCGGACAAGACGCCCAGTTCCGGTTGCCAGACACCGGTGTGTCACGGCGCCACTTGGAAATCCGCTGGGACGGACAGGTCGCGCTGCTGTCCGACCTCAACTCCACCAACGGCACGACTGTGAACAACGCGCCGGTACAGGAGTGGCAGTTGGCCGATGGCGACGTGATCCGCCTGGGCCACTCGGAGATCATCGTTCGGATCCACTGAACGCACCGCGCATAAGCTGCCGTGCTTCGCCCCGCGTCGACCGCCCTCCAAGTATCGTGACGTTGCTTGGTTTCATGAGGTGCGGCGCCAGGACGGAAAGGACGCCAGATGCAGGGACTGGTACTGCAGCTGACGCGCGCCGGATTTTTAATGCTGTTATGGGTATTCATCTGGTCCGTTCTCCGGATCTTGAAGACTGACATCTACGCACCAACCGGTGCGGTCATGGTTCGCCGCGGTTTGGTCTTGCGCGGCACGTTGCTGCCGTCCCGCCAGCGCCGCCATGCCGCCCGCTATCTGGTGGTGACCGAAGGAGCGTTGGCAGGTGCACGCATCACGCTCAGCGGGCAGCCGGTGTTGATCGGACGCGCGGACGACTCGACGCTGGTGCTGACCGACGACTATGCCTCGACGCGGCACGCCCGGCTGTCTCAGCGCGGCTCCGAATGGTACGTCGAGGATCTAGGATCGACCAACGGCACTTACCTTGACAGGGCGAAGGTGACCACTGCGGTACGAGTTCCTATCGGAACGCCGATTCGGATCGGCAAGACGGCAATCGAGCTGCGCCCGTGACTTTGGTCCTGCGATATGCCGCGCGCAGCGACCGCGGCCTGGTACGCGCCAATAACGAAGACTCGGTCTATGCCGGTGCTCGTCTTCTGGCCCTGGCCGACGGCATGGGCGGCCACGCGGCCGGCGAGGTCGCGTCCCAGTTGGTGATCGCCGCGTTGGCTCACCTGGACGATGACGAGCCGGGTGGCGACCTGCTCGCCAAGCTCGATGCGGCGGTGCGCGCCGGCAATTCAGCCATCGCCGCACAGGTAGAGATGGAGCCCGACCTCGAAGGGATGGGCACCACGCTGACCGCAATCCTGTTCGCGGGCAACCGGCTTGGGCTGGTGCACATCGGAGACTCGCGCGGCTACATGCTCCGCGACGGCGAACTGACCCAGATCACCAAGGACGACACCTTCGTCCAGACCTTGGTCGACGAAGGGCGGATCACCAAGGAAGAGGCGCACAGCCACCCGCAGCGATCGCTGATCATGCGCGCGCTGACCGGCCACGAGGTCGAGCCCACCTTGACGATGCGCGAGGCCCGCGCCGGTGACCGCTACCTGCTATGTTCCGACGGGCTGTCCGATCCGGTCAGCGACGAGACCATCCACGAGGCGCTGCAGATTCCCGACGTCGCCGAAAGTGCTTACCGCCTCATCGAATTGGCGCTTCGTGGCGGCGGTCCGGACAACGTGACGGTGGTGGTCGCGGATGTCGTCGACTACGACTACGGCCAGACCCAGCCGATTCTTGCCGGTGCGGTATCCGGTGAGGAAGACCAGCTGACGCTGCCCAACACCTCGGCGGGCCGGGCTTCCGCGATCGGTCCCCGCAAAGAGGCTGCCAAACGCGTTGTGCCGCAAGAGGAGCCGGCGCCCCGGCCGCGCTTTGCGTGGCGTCGGATGGTGATCGTCGTGACGCTGGTGGTTCTGCTGGCACTCACCGGCCTGGCCATCGGGCGGGCCATCATCCGGAGCAACTACTACGTCGCCGAAAACGACGGCGCGGTCTCGATCATGAAGGGGATTCAAGGCTCGCTGCTGGGCATGTCCCTGCACGAACCGTATTTGGTGGGCTGTCTGAACGCACGCAACGACCTGTCGATCATCAGTTTCAGTCAATCCGGTGGCCATCCCGACTGCCGGCTCATGCAGTTGCAGGATCTGCGCCCCGCCGCACGCGCGCAAGTGTTGGCCGGGCTGCCGGCCGGGACGCTCGATGAGGCCGAATCGCAGCTGAAGGAATTGTCGGCCAACAACCTCCTGCCGCCCTGCCCGCCGCCGCGCGCGACGTCACCACCCGGGTCGCCGAGCCCGGCGACCAGCGGGACGACACCGCCGAGCGCCCCCGTGCCCACCACCCCTTCCAGCGGTCCCCCAACCAGCAGCACAGCTCCGATCACCACCCCCGCCAGTACCCCTCCGGCACCGCCCGCGACCCCGTCGCCCACGACCACTTCCCCGGCGGTGACTACGCTCCCGCCACCCCCACCTCAGCCGGGCATCGACTGCCGGGCGGCTGCATGACCACACAGGTCCAACCGCCGGTCACGGTGACGCCGCCGTTGCGGACTCGGCGCAACTCTGAGTTCCTGCTGTTGTGCTTCGCCGCGGTGATCACCGTCGCCGCGCTGCTGATCGTCGACGCCAACCAGGAGCGCGGCCTGCGCTGGGGTGTGGTCAGCTACGGGCTGGCCTTCCTGGCTTTGTTCGGCGGCGCGCACCTGGCCATTAGGCGCTTCGCCCCCTACACCGACCCGCTGCTGCTACCAATTGTGGCGCTGCTCAACGGACTTGGCTTGGTGATGATCCACCGGCTCGACCTGGTCGGCAACGAGCTCAGCGGTCGTCATCACCCGAGCGCAACCCAGCAGATGCTGTGGACACTGGTCAGCGTTGCCGCGTTCGCGCTTGTCGTCACGTTCCTCAAAGACCACCGGCAGCTCGCGCGCTACGGTTACATCTTTGGGCTCACGGGTCTGGTCTTCTTGGCGATCCCCGCCCTGCTGCCCGCCTCGCTGTCCGAGCAGAACGGCGCCAAGATCTGGATTCGCTTGCCCGGCTTCTCGATTCAGCCTGCCGAGTTCTCCAAGATTCTGCTGCTGATCTTCTTCTCCGCGGTGCTGGTCGCCAAGCGCGGCCTGTTCACCAGCGTCGGCAAGCACCTGATGGGAATGACCCTGCCGCGCCCGCGGGACCTCGCGCCGCTATTGGCGGCGTGGGTGACCTCGATTGGTGTGATGGTCTTCGAGAAAGACCTCGGCACTTCGCTACTGCTGTACGCGTCGTTTCTGGTGGTGGTCTACTTGGCCACCCAGCGCTTCAGCTGGGTGATCATCGGCTTGGTGCTGTTCGCCGCGGGAAGCGTTGTGGCGTATTTCATTTTCGCGCACGTACGGACACGCGTGCAGATGTGGTGGGACCCGTTCTCTGACCCCGACGGCAGCGGCTACCAGATCGTGCAGTCACTTTTCAGCTTTGCTACCGGGGGCATCTTCGGCACCGGTCTGGGCAACGGGCAGCCCGACACGGTGCCGGCCGCATCCACCGATTTCATCATCGCCGCCTTCGGTGAAGAGCTCGGACTGGTCGGGCTGGCCAGCATCTTGATGCTGTACACCATCGTGATCGTTCGGGGCATGCGCACGGCGATCGCGACCCGCGACAGCTTCGGCAAGCTGTTGGCCGCGGGTCTGGCATCGACGCTGGCGATCCAACTGTTCATCGTCGTCGGCGGCGTCACACAGCTCATTCCGCTGACCGGGCTGACGACGCCGTGGATGTCGTACGGCGGATCCTCGCTGCTGGCCAACTACGTGCTGTTGGCCATCCTGGCGCGGATTTCACACAGCGCCCGACACCCGTTGCGATCCCGCACGCGCGACACGTCGCCGATCGCGGCGGCCGGCACCGAGGTGATCCAGAAGGTATGAACACCTCTCTCCGCCGGATCTCGATGACCGTGATGGCGTTGATCGTGCTCCTTCTTCTCAACGCGACCATGACGCAGGTGTTCGCCGCTGACGGGTTGCGGGCCGACCCACGCAATCAGCGGGTCCTGCTCGACGAGTACTCGCGTCAGCGCGGCCAGATCATCGCGGGCGGCCAGCTGCTGGCCTACTCGGTGGCCACCGACAGCCGGTACCGTTTCCTGCGGGTCTACCCCAACCCCGCGGTATACGCGCCGATCACCGGCTTCTATTCGCTGCGCTATTCCAGCTCCGGCCTGGAGCGGGCCGAGGACTCGCTGCTCAACGGTTCCGACGAGCGGCTGTTCGGGCGCCGCCTGGCCGACTTCTTCACCGGCCGCGATCCCCGCGGCGGCAATGTCGACACCACGATCAACCCGCGGATGCAGCAGGCGGCCTGGGACGGGATGCAGCAGGGTTGCGGCGGCCCGCCGTGCAAGGGAGCGGTGGTGGCCCTGGAGCCGTCCACCGGCAAGATCCTGGCCATGGTGTCCTCGCCGTCGTATGACCCCAACCTGCTGGCGTCGCACGACGCCGAGGTGCAGGCACAGGCATGGCAGCGGCTGCGCGACGATCCGGACAACCCGCTCACCAACCGGGCGATCGCGGAGACCTACCCACCCGGGTCGACCTTCAAGGTGATCACCACCGCGGCGGCACTGCAGGCCGGTGCCAAGGATGACGAGCAGCTGACGGCGGCGCCGACGATCCCGCTGCCCAACAGCACCGCGACGCTGGAGAACTACGGTGGCACGCCGTGTGGCGACCAACCGACCGTGTCGTTGAGCGAGGCGTTCGCCAAGTCGTGCAACACCGCATTTGTCCAGCTGGGCATCCTGACCGGGTCCGAGGCGCTGCGCAGCATGGCGCATTCGTTCGGCCTGGACAGCAGCCCGAGCGTCATTCCGCTTCAGGTGGCGGAATCGACGGTTGGGATAATCGCGGATGCCGCCGCTCTCGGAATGTCTAGCATCGGGCAGAAGGACGTGGCACTGACTCCGCTGCAGAACGCGGAGATCGCCGCGACCATCGCGAACGACGGCGTGACGATGCAGCCTTACCTGGTCGAGAGCCTCAAGGGACCGGACTTGGCCAACATCAGCACGACTGCGCCCTATCAGCAGCGTCGCGCGGTGTCGCCGCAGATCGCCGCTAAGCTGACAGAGCTCATGGTCGGTGCCGAGAAGGCTGCACAGCAGAAAGGGGCCATTCCCGGCGTGCAGATCGCATCCAAGACCGGTACCGCAGAGCATGGCGCTGACCCGCGCAACACTCCGCCGCACGCGTGGTACATCGCGTTCGCGCCCGCGCAGGCACCGAAGGTTGCCGTGGCCGTGCTGGTGGAAAACGGTGCAGACCGCCTCTCGGCGACCGGCGGTGCGCTCGCGGCGCCGATCGGACGGGCTGTCATCCAGGCCGCATTGCAGGGGGGGCCATGACCTTCCGCAGGCGAGCACACGTGCGGATCGCAGCACGGAACGCGCGAGGACCGGAGCGTGCGGGAGGCAAGACATGAGCCCCCGAGTTGGAGTGACGCTGTCGGGCAGGTACCGGCTGCAGCGCCTCATCGCGACCGGCGGCATGGGCCAGGTCTGGGAGGCGGTCGACAGCCGGCTGGGCCGGCGCGTGGCGGTCAAGGTCCTCAAGGCGGAGTTCTCTCAGGACCCCGAGTTCATCGAGCGGTTCCGCGCCGAGGCGCGCACCACCGCGATGCTCAATCACCCGGGTATCGCCGCCGTGCACGACTACGGGGAAAGCCAGATGGACGGCGAGGGCCGCACCGCCTATCTGGTGATGGAGCTGGTCAACGGGGAGCCGCTGAACTCGGTGCTCAAGCGCACCGGCCGGCTGTCGCTGCGGCACGCACTGGACATGCTCGAGCAGACGGGCCGTGCGCTGCAGATCGCGCACGCCGCCGGGCTGGTACACCGCGACGTCAAACCCGGCAACATCCTGATCACTCCGACCGGCCAGGTGAAGATCACCGACTTCGGTATCGCCAAGGCCGTCGACGCCGCGCCGGTCACCCAGACCGGCATGGTGATGGGCACTGCTCAATACATCGCGCCCGAACAGGCACTGGGCCATGACGCCACCCCCTCGAGTGACGTGTATTCCCTGGGAGTTGTTGGCTACGAAGTGGTTTCGGGGAAGAGGCCGTTCACCGGTGACGGCGCCCTGACGGTCGCGATGAAGCACATCAAGGAGCCTCCGCCGCCGCTGCCGCCCGAGCTTCCGCCGAACGTGCGCGAACTCATCGAGATCACGCTGGTGAAGAACCCCGGCATGCGCTATCGCAGCGGCGGTCCCTTCGCCGACGCCGTGGCCGCGGTCCGCGCCGGGCGCCGTCCGCCACGGCCGAGCCAGTCACCGCCGCCCGGACGGGCCTCGCCGGCGGCCATACCGTCCAGCCCGCAGACCCGGACGACTGCCGCACCCAGTGCGCGAGGCGGTGCGCCCACCCGGTCGAGGCCGGCCACGAGCAGTCGTCGTCCACCGCCGGCCCGTCGCACCTTTTCGTCGGGTCAGCGCGCGCTGCTGTGGGCCGCCGGGGTGCTGGGCGCGCTCGCCATCATCATCGCGGTGCTGATCGTCATCAATTCCCGTGGCGACACCCAGCAACAGCCTCCGCCCCCGACGGTCACCGACACCGGTACGCCGCCGGCGAGCAAGACCCCCAGCGGTTCCGGCCCGAGTTTGCGGCTGGATTGGACGGATCGCGGCGCGATAAGTAATTCTGGATTCCACAGCAGGCCACCCGAACTGAGCTGGGCTACCCCCTCAACGCCCAGCCGGTCGACGGCCCGACACGAGACAACGCAATGACCACCCCGCAACACCTGTCCGACCGTTACGAACTGGGCGACATCCTCGGTTTCGGCGGTATGTCGGAGGTTCACCTAGCCCGCGACGTCCGCCTGCACCGCGACGTCGCGGTGAAGGTGCTGCGTGCCGATCTGGCCCGCGATCCGAGCTTCTACTTGCGCTTCCGTCGCGAGGCGCAAAACGCCGCGGCACTCAACCACCCGGCGATCGTCGCCGTCTACGACACCGGCGAGGCTGAGACGCCCGCGGGCCCGCTGCCCTACATCGTCATGGAATACGTCGACGGCGTCACGCTGCGCGACATCGTGCACAATGACGGGCCCCTGCCGCCACGGCGCGCGATCGAGATCATCGCCGACGCGTGCCAGGCCCTGAACTTCAGCCACCAGAACGGCATCATCCACCGCGACGTCAAGCCGGCGAACATCATGATCAGCACGACCAACGCGGTCAAGGTGATGGACTTCGGCATCGCGCGGGCCATCGCCGACAGCGGCAACAGCGTCACTCAGACCGCGGCCGTAATCGGTACCGCGCAGTACCTCTCGCCCGAGCAGGCGCGTGGCGATTCCGTCGACGCCCGTTCCGATGTTTACTCGCTGGGTTGCGTGCTTTACGAAATCCTCACGGGGGAGCCACCTTTCACCGGTGACTCACCGGTTGCGGTTGCCTACCAACATGTTCGGGAAGATCCGGTGCCGCCGTCGAAACGGCACGCCGGCATTTCCCCCGACCTCGACGCCGTCGTGCTCAAGGCGTTGGCCAAGAACCCGGACAACCGGTATCAGACCGCGGCGGAGATGCGCGCCGACCTCGTCCGGGTGCACAACGGTGAGACACCCGAGGCACCCAAGGTATTCACCGACGCCGAGCGGACCTCGCTGATGGCCTCGACCGGACCCGGCCACGGGGGTCCGCGCAGCGACCCGCTGCCTCGCCAACGGCTCACCGAGACCGACCCGGATCGGATGGGCGGTCCGATCGGTCGCTGGGTCGTCGCGGTCGCCGTGCTGGCGGTGCTCACGATTGTCGTCGTCATCGGGTTCAACACGTTCGGCGGCTCGACCCGCGACGTGCAGGTGCCCGACATGCGAGGCCAGGTGTCCGCCGATGCCGTTGCGGCCCTGCAGAATCGCGGCTTCAAGACCCGCACGCTGCAGAAGCCCGACTCGTCGATCCCGCCCGACCATGTCATCAGCACCGACCCCGGCGCCAACGCGTCGGTGGCGGCCGGCGACGAGATCACGATCAACGTCTCGACCGGACCCGAACAGCGCGAAGTTCCCGACGTGTCCTCGATGAGTTACTCCGACGCGGTCAGCAAACTGAAGGCCGCCGGGTTCACCAAGTTCAAACAGGCGAACTCGCCGTCGACCCCGGACTTGCTGGGCAAGGTGATCGGCACCAACCCGCCGGCCAACCAGACGTCGGCGATCACCAACGTGATCACCGTGATCGTGGGCTCCGGACCCGAGACCAAGCAGGTGCCCGACGTCGCGGGCCAGACGGTCGACATCGCGCAGAAGAACCTCACGGTCTACGGCTTCACCAAGCTCACCCAGACACCGGTGGACAGCCCGCGGCCCGCCGGCGAGGTGATCGGGACCAATCCGCCCAAGGGGCAGACGGTTCCGGTGGACTCGATCATCGAGCTGCAGGTGTCCAAGGGCAACCAATTCCTGATGCCCGACCTGACCGGCATGTTCTGGACGGATGCCGAACCGCGGCTACGCGCGCTGGGCTGGACCGGGGTCCTGGACAAGGGCGCCGACGTCGACGCCGGCGGCTCCCAGTCCCACAAGGTGGTGTATCAGAACCCGCCCGCCGGCGCCGGGGTCAACCGGGACGGCATCATCACGCTGAAGTTCGGTCAGTAGCCGCCGGTTCGGCCGGGAAAAACGGCCGCACCGCGGACCGAACCTCGTTCTCCAGCCGGCGGATCAGGGTGTCGTCGCGCGACCATCCGCAATCGGCCAGCCAGTTCGCCAGCATCCGGTGACCGCCCTCGGTGAGGATCGACTCCGGATGGAACTGCACACCGTGAATCGGCAGCTCGGTATGGCGCACCGCCATGATGACACCGCTGCGGGTGTGGGCCGTGACCTCGAGGACCGGCGGCAGCGATTCGGGCAGGATCGTCAGCGAGTGGTAGCGGGTCGCGGTAAAAGGATCCGGAAGTCCTTGCAGCACACCGGCGTTGGTGTGGTGAACACTGCTGGTCTTGCCGTGCAGCAGTTCGGGCGCGCGGTCGACGGTGGCGCCGAACGCGACGCCGATGGCCTGGTGCCCGAGGCAGACGCCGAGTAGCGGGGTGACCGCCGCGGCACACGCGCGCACCAGGTCGATCGAGGCGCCCGCACGTTCCGGGGTGCCGGGCCCGGGGCTGAGCAGCACACCGTCGAACTGCGCGGCGATGGCGGCATAGCCACCCGCGGGGTCGGAGAGCCTGGCGTCGTCGTTGCGCCACACGTCAGCCTCGACTCCGAGTTGCCCCAGGTACTGCACGAGGTTGAACACGAAGCTGTCGTAGTTGTCGACAACCAGGATGCGCATCGTGTCAGGTTACCGCCCTGCCGACCACTGGTCAGTGGGCCCTCAGTAGCCGACCGGACCGGCCGGCTGCGCGAAATGCGTCCGGACCGGTTCGGTGTGGCCGGCGATCTGCACGTCGGGCTTGACGTCCTCGTGGTAGCCGAGCCCGAACCGCACGACGTACTGCTTGTAGAGGATCACCAGGGGAGCGGCGGCCAGGGCCGCCTGCATGGCCGCCGCGTTGCCGATCGCGGTGACCGTGTAGGGCGGGCTGTAGGTGCGGCCGTTGAGCAGCAGCGTGTTGCCCACGCAGCGCGGCACCGACGACGCGATGAGCCGCTGATCCTGCATCTGGATCGCTTCCGCACCGGCGCTCCACAGCGCGTTGAGCACGGCCTGGATGTCTTGCTGGTGCACCACCAGGTCGTCGGGGGAGGCATCGCGCGGGAAGCGGCCGTTGGCGTCGCGCTGGGCGTCATCGAGCGTCACCACTAGGCCGGGCCCGTGCACCGGGGTCATATCCGCCTCGGCTGCCAGCTCGGCCGAGCGGCGCAGCATGGCCGCCAGAGCGGCATCGGATGACCGCAGATGCGTCGATTCGATCTTGCTTTCCAGTTCGTCGCGTTCGGCCTTGAGGCGATTCACCGAGGACTGGGTCTCGCGCACCAGATCGACCAGCCGGGGTGCGTCGCTGCGGCGAATCTCGGCACCCCCGGACACCCCATGGGTGGCCGCCAGTAGCAGTCCGGCCAGCAGGCAAACCAACGGAACACCGAAGCGCCATGGCGACCGGCCGGTCGGCATCATCGAGTCTCCAATTTCCTGGTCGGGGGGCCAGGTGGGTTAATCTCATAGCCAAGTCCTGCGTGTAGCTACAACCGCTATCGTTGCACCCCGTCCCGCTCACCGTGATCCCGAGGTAATCATGCCCAAGTCCAAGGTCCGCAAAAAGAACGACTTCACCGTCAGCGCGGTCAGCCGGACGCCGGTGAAAGTGAAGGTCGGACCGTCCAGCGTGTGGTTCGTCACGCTGTTCGTGGGTCTGATGCTGATCGGTTTGGTTTGGCTGATGGTGTTCCAGTTGGCGGCCGTCGGAAGCCAGGCACCGACCGCCCTCAACTGGATGGCGCATCTCGGCCCGTGGAACTACGCGATCGCGTTCGCTTTCATGATCACCGGTTTGTTGCTCACGATGCGCTGGCACTAACCAAGATCAAATGTCGGATGAATTCATCTCGGGGCCGATCCAGGGCTGAGCCAGCAACCTTGTGACCACCCAATCACACGCGTGTGATTTATCCCCACTGTTGATAGCTGATGTGGATAACTGCATCGGCAGTGGTGGGAGGGGTTAAGCACGACATGCAGCAAACACGATGGCAGCCGAGCGCGGCGGGAGTCGCTGGTTGTGGCCTCGGCGGGTTGTTCATGGCTATCGCCAGTGTGACCGTGGTCACAGACCCGCCGGGCCGCGTCATCGTGGGGATTGCCGGGGTGGGTCTGCTGTTGTTTGCGGGCGCGACGTGGCGCGCGCGCCCGAAGCTGGCAATTACCCCTGCCGGTTTGGTGATTCGGGGATGGTTCCGAACGCAGGTATTGCAGCACTCCGACATCAAGATCATCCGGATCACCGAGTTCCGCCGCATGGGGCGCAAGGTGCGGTTCCTCGAAGTAGAAACGGCCGACGACAGCCTGGTGCTGTTCTCCCGTTGGGACCTCGGCACCGAGCCGCTGGACGTGCTCGATGCACTTACCGACGCCGGCTATGCCGGCCGGAACGGTGCCCGGCCGGCATAGCCAGAAGCGGTCTAGGAGATCGTGATCGACTCGATGACGACCGGTTCGGTCGGACGGTCGTTGCCGTCGGTCGCCGTCGTTGCGATCGCATCGACCACCTTCTGCGACTCGGGCTCGGTCACCTCGCCGAAGATGGTATGGCGCCGGTTCAGGTGCGGAGTCTGCCCGACGGTGATGAAGAACTGCGAGCCGTTGGTGCCCGGGCCTGCGTTGGCCATCGCCAGCAGGTAGGGCTTGTCGAACTGCAGCTCGGGGTGGAACTCGTCAGCGAACTGGTAGCCCGGGCCGCCGCGGCCGGTCCCGGTCGGATCGCCGCCCTGGATCATGAAGCCCTGGATCACTCTGTGAAAGACTGCGCCATCGTAGAACGGACCGGAAGGACTGCCCGACGCGTTTTGGGTCGAGTACTCCTTGGTGCCCTGCGCCAGGCCAACGAAGTTGGCGACGGTCTTGGGGGCGTGGTTTCCAAACAGGGCGATCTTGATGTCGCCGCGGTTGGTGTGCAGTGTGGCAGTGGCAGTCTGATACGGGCTGTTGGTCACGACACCAGAGTCTGCCACTCCCCGCAGACCCGCCCGCACCGGGTGTCGCTCGACGCAGCAGGACACCGAAAATCCCGCCGGCACGCGGCAATAGGAGCGCCGGTGTTTTCATGGTGGCAGTCTGTAGGTTCCACGACCCGGCACGGAAAGGCGGCAGATGAACGCGAAGGCGGAATCCCAGCTGACCCCTCGGCAGCGACTGTCCCGGGGCCTGGCTTACTCGGCGATAGGACCGGTGGACGTCGCACGCGGTGCCATCGGTTTGGGGGCCCACTCCGTGCAGTCGACGGCATCGGAGCTGCACCGCCGCTACCGTGAGGGCCAGCTGGCTCGCGACATCGCCGCGGCGCAGGAAACCCTCGCCCAGGAGCTGGCCGCCGCGCAGGAGGTGGTTTCGAACCTGCCGCAGGCACTGCAGGACGCACGCAAATCCCAACGCCGGCGGGGCAAGCGGCCGTTGCTGATCGCGGGCGTCGCGGTCGTGGTGCTGGCCGGTGGCGCGGCCGCATTCAGCATCGTGCGACGCTCAACCCGTCGCGACAACCCCGAGCCGTCGCCGCGGCCGCCGAGTGTGGACGTGCAGCCGCGCCCGTAGCCTGGGCGCGCCCACACCGGCGATTATTCACCAATTCCACTGTCTCCGTTCGCCATCCGTTGCGACGGGCTATCTGGCAAACCGCCGTTGTCAGATTTACCGTTTCGCGCAGGGGGCCGATATGAACGGAGTCGTTAATATGTCTCGTCTTCGCACCAAGCTTGTTGTCGCCGCGGTTCTGTCTGTCGCCGCCCTGGCCGTTGCCGGATGCGGTTCCACAGTCGCGGGCACCACAGGGCCGAATGCGGCCGTGGCGGCCTAGCAAGAGCCTTGCCGGCACCGGGCGGCACCGCATCGATGCGGTGTCGCCCGGTGTTGTCCGGATCGCCTGTGCGCCTGCGGAATTCGGGCCATTCGAGTTGCCGAATTTCGCTTCGCCGCAGTAGTTCTCGCCCTAAGCTCACAACTGCCGAAGACGACGGTGGTGCGCCGATGGGGAATCGCTTGGTGGCCACTCTGGCCGTGCTGGCCGCTGCGCTTGGTGCCGCTCTGATGACCCCACCGGCCGCGCGGGCAGACCCGCCGTACGCCAACTGCAAGGCGGCGGCGAAAGACGGCCGTTACAACATCCCGCGTGGCGATCCCGCCTACGGCCAGTGGCTAGACCGGGGCAACGACGGGATGCCTGAGAATCGCACTAGGTGACTGGGTCCCTAGTCGTCGATGTGGTTCGGCGGCTGCCCCAGCGGCACCGGCTGTGCCGGGTCAACCGGGTAGCACTCGGGCGGCGGCGTGACGTCCTCGATCACGCCCCGACCGCCGAAGACCGGGTAGCTGGGGGCCTGATGACACCGCTCGAAGATCCCGTTCGGACCTATCGGCTTATCGCAGTAGGACTCTCCCGGGATCAGGGTGCCCTGGCAGCCCGCCGACGCGGGCGGAGCCATTGCGATGCCAATTCCAATTCCACTGACTGTTAGTGCCGCTCCCAGCGCCGCGGTTCCGGCGACGCGCGCTGATTTCATCATGAGCCGCACGATACAGCTAATACTGTTCTAATGACTTAGCCGGACGGGTGTGTTTACCTGGCCGTAGCAAATGAATGCGGCCCGGCCACGTACCGGTAGAAGAGGCCAACGTGCATGGGGGAGTCGGCAATTCGCTACCGCGTGCAGAATTCCGGGCCCCACCCCGCGACCACAACAGAGCGCAACGACAGTCGTTCAGCTGCTAGCCAGACGCTATTTCAATTTCTGGCACCCGCGCGGAACACGACTGCCGGCCAAAGACAATTTGAATTTGTGGAGCCTAGGGGAATCGAACCCCTGACACCTGCCTTGCAAAGGCAGTGCTCTACCAACTGAGCTAAGGCCCCTCGCCAATGGGTGTGGGATCAACTGCCACGTGCCAGACCTCGACCCCGCGGCGCGACCACATCACCGCCGACACCAAGGCAATCAGTGCCAGCGGCAATGCAAGTCTCACACAACGTCTTGACGGGCACATGGTTGTGGGCCTAGGAGGACTCGAACCTCCGACCTCTTCGTTATCAGCGAAGCGCTCTAACCGCCTGAGCTATAGGCCCGTACACGCGTACGGCCGAGCGACGAGATTACCGCAATCGTCGCCCCACCCCAAAACCCGCACTAATCCCGGTCCGCCAACGTCACTTCGACGCCCCCGATCAGGTCGGTCGTCAAGTTGTAGACGAACGCGCCGATCGTGGCCATCGCCGTCAACAACACGATGTTGACCAAGCCGATCAGCACGGCGCCGCCGAAGATCGTCCCGCTCGAGACCAGCTCGCCGCTGCTGCCGCTGGTGTTGTTCAGCAAGTCACCGACGTTGCTGTTGAGTTTGGCCCACACGCCCATGCCGCCGAGCACAAGGTAGAGGAACGCGACGGCGATCATCCACACGAAGAACAGCGCCACCGAAAGCATCAGGGACACCTTCAACGTGCTCCATGGATCGATCCGGCGGATCTGCATGCTGGCCCGGACCGGGCCCCCGCGGCGCCGCGACACCTGAATCAGGTTGTCCCGATTCTCTCGCGATTCCGTACTCGTCGATCGCCCCGAGCCGGCCGGTTGCGATGGCTCCGAACTGCGCTCCGGCGTGCTGCGCTGGGATCCGCGAGGAATACCGCCGGACAGGTCCGGCAATTCGCTGGCGTACGCCTCGTGGGCCGGCCCGTCACCACGGTTCGGCGCTTCGAAGTCGTCCCGCCGCGACGGCGCTTGCCCCGCGGCGTTGCCGCCGGAGATGAAGCGGTTGACGCGGGCGTCGACACCCGCCGGCGGGCCCTGCGGCCGCGACTCCGTCGCCGGTTCGCCCGGACGATTCCCAGGATTGGCGGCCCGGGCCGCCCCGCGCTGCCACGGCGGGGAATCCCCGCCCTCTGGGGCACGACCCGCCGGGGCGGGCGTCCCGCGCGAGTGCGCACCGGCACGCTCGCCCGAGACGTCCCCGTTTTGGCTGTCGCCCTTCTTGGGGGCACCCGGCTCGCTCGGTGAGGTCACCCCGACTCCTTACCTCCGCTGCCTGGGCCGCCCGGTCGGTGGCCCGCGCATTGTCTCTGGTCGGGCTGAGTCTAATTGCCCGCGCCCGGCGGCAGTCCTTTGGCAGGGGACTGCCGGACCCGAACTAGCTCTCCGACTCCCCGGCGCCGTCGACTTCCTCGATGTCGTCCTCCGCGCTTTCCTCGGCGTTGCGGGCGATGGCCAGCAGCGTGTTGTCCTCACCCAGGTTCATCAACCGCACGCCCTTGGTCTGCCGTCCGGCCTTGCGGACCTGGCGCGCCGTGGTGCGGATGACACCGCCGCCCGAAGTGATCGCGTACAACTCGCTGTCGTCATCGACGATCAACGCCCCCACCAGCCTGCCACGCCGGACGTCGTACTGGACCGTCAGGACTCCCTTGCCGCCACGCCCCTGCACCGGGTACTCCTCGATCGCGGTGCGCTTGGCGTAACCCCCGGACGTGGCCACCAGCAGATAGGTGTCCTCGCGAATCACGTTGAGCGACAGCAGATAGTCTTCCTCGTTGAACCGCATGCCCTGCACGCCGGAGGTGGCGCGGCCCATCGGCCGCAGCGCCTCGTCGGTGGCCGAGAAGCGGATCGACTGACCCAGCGCCGAGACCAGCAGCAGGTCTTCCTCGGCCGAGCACAGCACGGCCCCGACCAGTTCGTCGCCGTCGCGCAGGTTGACGGCGACGATGCCACCCGACCGGTTGGAGTCGAAGTCGGTCAGCTTGGACTTCTTGACCAGCCCGTTACGGGTGGCCAGCACCAGGTACGGCGCATCCTCGTAGCTGCGGATCTGGATGACCTGCGCGATGCGCTCCTCGGGCTGGAAGGCCAGCAGATTGGCGACGTGCTGACCGCGCGCGGTCCGCGAGGCCTCGGGCAGCTCGTAGGCCTTGGCGCGATACACCCGCCCCTGTGTGGTGAAGAACAGGATCCAGTCGTGCGTCGACGACACGAAGAAGTGCGCGACGATGTCATCCTGCTTGAGCCCGGCACCCTGCACACCCTTGCCACCGCGCTTCTGGCTGCGGTACAGGTCGGTCTTCGTGCGCTTGGCGTAGCCGGTCTCGGTGATGGTGACGACGACGTCCTCGCGGGCGATCAGGTCCTCGTCGTTGACGTCGCCGTCGGCCGCCACGATCCGGGTGCGACGGTCGTCGCCGTGCTTCTCGACGATCTCGGCGAGCTCGTCGCGCACGATGGCGCGCTGGCGCTCCGGCTTGGCCAGGATGTCTTCCAGGTCGGCGATCTCGGCCTCGATCTTGGCCAAGTCGTCGACGATCCGCTGGCGCTCCAGGGCGGCCAGGCGCCGCAGCTGCATGTCGAGGATCGCCTGGGCCTGGATCTCGTCGATGTCGAGCAGCTCGATCAGGCCGGCCCGCGCGATGTCGACGGTCTCCGACGCACGGATCAGCGCGATGACTTCGTCCAGTGCGTCGAGGGCTTTGACCAAACCGCGCAAGATGTGCGCGCGCTCATTGGCTTTGCGCAGCCGGTACGTGGTGCGCCGGATGATGACGTCGAGTTGGTGGGCGACGTAGTAGCGGATCATCTGGTCGAGCCGCAGCGTGCGTGGCACTCCGTCGACGATCGACAACATGTTCGCGCCGAAGCTGGTCTGCAACTGGGTGTGCTTGTAGAGGTTGTTCAGCACCACCTTGGCCACGGCGTCGCGCTTGATTTCGACGACGATGCGCAGGCCGACGCGGTCACTGGACTGATCCTCGATGTTGGAGATGCCGGCCAGCTTGCCGTCGCGGACCTGCTCGGCGATGGAGGTGATGAAGTTGTCGTGGTTGACCTGATACGGCAGCTCGGTGATCACCAGCGAGGTGCGGCCGCGCGAATCCTCTTCCACCTCAACGACTCCGCGCATCCGGATCGACCCGCGGCCGGTGGTGTAGGCGTCGTGGATCCCTTGGGATCCGACAATCAGACCGTGGGTCGGGAAGTCCGGGCCCTTGACCCGCTCGCAGACCGCACTGAGGGTCGCCTCTTCGTCGGCCTCGTGGTTGTCCAGGCACCAGTAGACGGCCTCGGCCAATTCGCGCAGGTTGTGCGGCGGGATGTTGGTCGCCATGCCGACCGCGATGCCACCGGAGCCGTTGGCCAGCAGGTTGGGGAACCGGCTGGGCAGCACGGTCGGCTCTTGCACCCGGCCGTCGTAGTTGGGAATGAAATCGACTGTCTCCTCGTCGATTTCGCGCAACATTTCCATCGCCAGGGGCGTCAGGCGCGCCTCGGTGTACCGCATGGCGGCCGGCGGGTCGTTGCCCGGCGAACCGAAGTTGCCCTGGCCGTCGACCAGCGGGTACCGCAGCGACCACGGCTGGGCCATCCGGACCAGGGTGTCGTAGATCGACGAGTCGCCGTGCGGGTGGTAGTTGCCCATCGTCTCGGCCACCGACCGCGCCGACTTGGCGTGGCCGCGGTCGGGCCGGAAGCCCGAGTCGTACATCGCGTAGAGCACCCGGCGGTGCACCGGCTTGAGGCCGTCGCGCACCTCCGGCAGCGCGCGGCCGACGATCACGCTCATCGCGTAATCGATGTAACTGCGCTGCATCTCCTGCTGAATGTCAACCGGTTCGATCCGGTCCAGGGAGTCGTCCCCCGGCGGCAGCGTGGTGTCAGTCATGTAGTCCTCGTCGGTAGGTCAGCAGGGTCGGGTCTGAGGCTGAT
>NZ_JCALDG010000041.1:0-22969 GCF_059812735.1 Mycobacterium sp. NGS40 | reverse complement strand
GACACCGGTTCTCCCCTGCGCAGACGGTGCCGATGCCGGTCGCAGGTACACCATGGGTAGTAATGTCTGTGCGACGAGCGGCGCGCGGCGGGCCTGTCAATATCCGATGGTCAGTCGCCACAATTCAAATGAGGACCAAGTGAGCGATCTCGCCAAGTCGGCGGCACGACGTGCCGTCAGATCGGGTGACCGCGGTCGGCCGAGTGACGGCATAGCGACCTCGAACCGGCGGGGGAACCGGTTGCCGCGCGACGAGCGTCGCGGCCAACTGCTGATCGTGGCCAGCGATGTCTTCGTCGACCACGGTTACCACGCGGCCGGCATGGATGAGATCGCCGATCGGGCCGGAGTCAGTAAACCCGTTCTGTACCAACACTTTTCCAGCAAGCTGGAGCTGTATTTGGCAGTGCTGAATCGCCACGTCGACAACCTGGTGTCGGGTGTGCAGAACGCATTGAGCACCACCACCGACAACCGGCGGCGGTTGCACGCGGCCGTTCAGGCGTTCTTCGACTTCATCGAGCACGACAGCCAGGGGTACCGGCTGATCTTCGAGAACGACTACGTCACCGAGCCCGAGGTCGCCGCGCAGGTAAGGGCGGCCACCGAATCGTGCATCGACGCGGTATTCGCGCTGATCAGCGCGGACTCCGGCCTTGACCCGCACCGTGCCCGGATGATCGCGGTGGGCCTGGTCGGCATCAGCGTCGACTGCGCCAGGTACTGGCTGGACTCCGACCGCCCGATCTCGAAGTCGGATGCGGTCGACGGCACCGTCGCATTCGCCTGGGGCGGGCTGTCACACGTGCCGCTTACTCGCTCTTAGCGCGCTTACCGCTGGCGTGCGCGCCGCTGTCTGACCCGATTCCGAAGCCGACCCGACGGCCGTCGGCGGCACCGATCTCGACGTAGGCGATTTTGGCGGAGTGGATCAGATAGCGGCGGCCCTTCTCGTCGGTGAGGCCCAGCAGACTCGAGCCTTCCCGCAGCGCGGCACTCACGGCCTCCTCGACCTCGGCAGGCGTCTGCGCGCTGGAGAAGACCAGCTCGCGCGGACTGTCCGTGATACCGACCTTGACCTCCACGATGGCCCCTTCCGTTGCTATTCCGTCGCAGGCGTGTCAAGCAGCAGGTTAGTGGACGCGGCCGGGGCGCTCCGAGCAGGAGGGTGACGGCGGGGAGTTCGCGGTAAGCGAAACGCTGTTGAAGGCAGATAACGATTGGCTCCCAGCCTGATCAAGGTGGCTCGCGGCGCCCGTTTTCGTCTTGTCACGTCAGTAACATCGGCATCATCAGACACACACTCGATGATCGCGCCGGCCTAGCTCGTGGCTTCGCCCACGACTACCCCGATGACGACGACTACGACGGAGCCGACTATGACGGCTACGACGATGACGAGTACGCCGAGGACGAGGACGCAGCCGACGAATACGAGTACGACGAGCTCAAGGAGCTCCTCTGGCCGATCGGCTCCTGGCGTCCGGCGGTCGCGCTGCTCGGCGCGGTGGTGGCGATCGGCGCGATCGCGACCGCGGTGATCATCAACAGCGGCGACAGCGCGTCGACGAAGGCCACCATCGCGCCGCCGGCCCCCACTACGTCCGCACCGCGGACCACAAGCCCGCCGAGCGCCACGCAACGCCCGGTGCCGAGCACGTCGCAAGCACCCCAGCTACCGCCGGAGACCGTCACCACGCTGAGCCCGCCGAGCGCGGCGCTGACGACTCCGCCGCTGGCCGTGTCGCCGCCCGCGGTCGTAGCCCCAACGGCCACAGTGAATCCCAGCACCATCTACTACAGCGTGACCGGGACGAAGACGCTGCTGGACCTGGTGAACGTCGTCTACACCGACGCCCGTGGCTACCCCCAGACCGAGTTCAACGTGTCGCTGCCCTGGACCAAGGTTGTGGTGCTGAATCCGGGGGTGACGACCCAATCGGTCGTCGCGACCAGCATCGTGGGCAAGGTGAACTGCGCGATCGTCAACGCGCAGGGTCAGGTCGAGGTGGCGTCGGCCAACAACTCGAACCTGGCGACCTGCACCAAGTAGGGCTCAGCCCAGACCGAGCTCGCGCATCCGCCGCTCGTGTGTTTGCTGCAGACGCTCGAAGAACGCGCTGAGCTGACCTAGGCCGCCGGTGCCCGACACCACCAGGTCCACCAGCTCGTCGTGATCTGCCAACAGGTACTGGGCCTGGGTGAACGCTTCGCCGTACAGCCGGCGGGCCCACAGCGCTAACCGGCTGCGCTGTTTGCCGCTCGCGGTCACCGCGGCGCGTACCTCGGCGACGACGAACTGCGAGTGCCCGGTTTCCGACAGGGCCGCGCGCACCACGTCGGCGACCTCGTCGGGCAGCTTGTCGGCGATCTCTAGGTAGAGGTCGGCGGCCAGCGCGTCGCCGATGTAGGTCTTGACCAGCGCCTCCAGCCAGGTGCTGGGCATCGTCAGCCGGTGGTAGTTCTCCAGCGCCGACACGTACTTCGACATGGCCGAAACGACGTCGACGCCGCGGCTTTCCAGCGCGTCGTGCAGCAGCTCGTAGTGCTGCATCTCGGCGGCCGCCATGCTCGCCATGGAAATGCGTCCCCGCAGGTCGGGAGCCATCCGAGCCTCGTCAGTCAGCCGGTAAAACGCGGCCACCTCGCCATAGGCGAGCACTGCGAACAGCTCGTTGACGCCCGGATGGTCCGCGGTCAGTCCTACGGAAGGTGATTCGTCTACTTGGTCGGCAGAGGAGGCCGAAGTCATGGGCATCACTGTAGTCGGCAGACCTGGAAGAAGATGGGGATGAGCTGTCGACCAGCTATCATGCAGATTGATAGTGGCTGTATTTCTTTGCACCGCCGCTATCGGCGAAATGTGCGTGCACAGCTGGCCCGCCCCATCTCAGCAGGGCCCGGTGACTCAGCGACTTGGAGTCGGAACTCGTGCGCGCGTGACCCGCGAGAAAAACCGACCCAATCGAATAAGTCACCGAAAGGTACATCACCCACGCATGACTGCATTGACGAACAAAACTGAACCCACCTTCGCCGAACTCGGCGTACGCGACGAAATCGTCCGGGCGCTCGCCGAGAAGGGCATTGAGCACGCCTTTGCCATCCAGGAACTCACCCTGCCGATGGCGCTGTCCGGCGACGACGTCATCGGACAGGCCCGTACGGGTATGGGCAAGACCCTCGCCTTCGGCGTGCCGCTGCTGCAGCGCATCACCAACGGCGGCGACGCGCGGCCGCTCAACGGCACACCCCGCGCCCTGGTCGTGGTGCCCACCCGCGAGCTGTGCCTGCAGGTCACCGAGGACCTGGCCGCCGCCGCCAAGCACCTGACCGCCGACGAGGGCCGCCGCCTGTCGGTGGTATCGATCTACGGCGGCCGGGCCTACGAACCGCAGATCGACGCGCTGCGCACCGGCGCCGACGTCGTGGTGGGCACCCCGGGCCGGTTGCTCGACCTCGCCCAGCAGGGTCACCTGCAGCTGGGCGGGTTGTCGGTGCTGGTGCTCGACGAGGCCGACGAGATGCTGGACCTGGGCTTCCTGCCGGACATCGAGCGGATCCTGCGCCAGATCCCGGCCGACCGGCAGTCGATGCTGTTCTCGGCGACGATGCCCGACCCGATCATCACGCTGGCCCGCACGTTCATGGTGCAGCCCACCCATATTCGTGCCGAGGCACCACACTCGGCGGCCACCCACGACACCACCGAGCAGTTCGTCTACCGCGCCCACGCGCTGGACAAGGTGGAGATGGTCAGCCGGATACTGCAGGCCGAGGGCCGCGGCGCGACGATGATCTTCACCCGCACCAAGCGCACCGCCCAGAACGTCGCAGACGAGCTGGCCGAGCGCGGCTTCAAGGTCGGCGCCGTGCACGGCGATCTCGGGCAGATCGCCCGCGAGAAGGCGCTCAAGGCGTTTCGGGCCGGCGACGTCGACGTGCTGGTGGCCACCGACGTGGCCGCGCGCGGCATCGACATCGACGACATCACCCACGTCATCAACTATCAGATCCCCGAGGACGAGCAGGCCTACGTGCACCGGATCGGCCGCACCGGACGCGCCGGAAAGACAGGTATCGCCGTGACCCTGGTGGACTGGGACGAACTGCCGCGCTGGACGGCCATCGACAAGGCGCTGAACCTGGGCTCCCCGGATCCGGCCGAGACCTACTCCAGCTCGCCGCACCTGTACACCGAGCTGGGCATTCCGGGCGAGGCCAGCGGCACCATCGGCGCGCCGAAGAAGTCGCCGGTCAAGCGCCGCGAGACCGAGCGCACCGAACGCACCACGACGTCGGAGAAGCCGGCGCGCGCCCGTTCGGCGAACCGGCGCCGCCGCACCCGCGGTGGGCAGCCCGTGAGCGGCCACCCGGCCGACAGCGACGGCGAAACCGCCGCGGAGACAGCCCCGGACGCGTCCGGCACCGGCAGTGCTAGCAGCAACAACCGTCGTCGCCGTCGTCGCCGCAAGCCGGCGGAAGCCACCACCAACGCCGGCTGAGCCGACGTCCAGGCATGGTCAAACCCGAACGCCGCACCAAAGGCGATCTGCTGGCCGCCGCGGCGATCGCGGCCGCCGTCGCCGCAATTGCCTCGCTGATCTGGTGGACCAGCGACGCCCGGGCCACGATCAGCCGGCCCGCCGCGACGCCGGCGCCCAACCCGGCCCCGGCCAAGCAGGTGCCGGCCGGCCTGAAGCAGCTGTGGACCGCGCCCAGCTCCGCCACCACGGCACCGGTGATCGTGGGCGGGACGGTGACCACCGGCGACGGCCGTGAGGTGGACGGCCGCGACGCCGGCACCGGCCAGACGCGCTGGACGTACTCCCGCGACACCGACCTGTGCGGCCTGTCCTGGGTCTACCACTACGCGGTCGCCGTCTACCGCGACGACCGCGGTTGCGGCCAGGTCAGCACCATCGACGGGACCACCGGCCGCCGGGGGGCTGCCCGCAGCAGCTACGCCGACCCGCGGGTGCGGCTGTCCTCGGACGGCACGACGGTGTTGTCGGTCGGCGATACCCGCCTGGAGCTGTGGCGCTCCGACATGGTCCGGATGCTGGCCTACGGCGAGACCGACGCCCGGGTGAAACCGTCGTCGCGGGGACTGCACTCAGGATGCAAGCTCTACTCGGGGGCGGCCAGCTCGTTGGAGGTTTCGGTGCTGGAGAGCTGCGGGAACCAGGGCGACCTGCGCCTGGCCCTGCTGCGCCCGGGCAAGGAAGACGACGAACCCCAGCAGCATCTCGTGTCCGAGCCCGGGATCAAGGCGAACTCGGGCGCTCGCGTGCTCACCGTCTGGCAAAGCAACACAGCCGTTTACCTGCCGGCGCCGCAGCCCCGGGTCGACGTGATCGACGAGATGGGCACCACGGTGGCGAGCACGCTGCTGCCCAAGGCGCCGACGGACTCGGAGGTGTCGCAGGCGGGCAACCTGGTGACCTGGTGGACCGGCGATTCGGTGTTGGTGTTCGAGGCAAGCACCCTGAATCTGCGCTACACCGTCGCCGCGGGCGACAAGACGGTCCCGTTGGGACCCGGCACCATGATGGCCGGCAAGCTGCTGATTCCGGTCACCGGCGGGATCGGCGTCTATGACCCCATGACCGGAGTCAATGAGCGCAACATCCCGGTGCAGCGGGCACCGAGCACCCGTGCGGTGGTCCCGGCGGTGTCGGGATCCCGGGTGTTCGAGCAGCGCGGCGACACCGTGGTCGCGCTGGGCTGACGGTTAAGCCTCGACGGAGAACGTCGGCAGCGGTTTGCCCGACTTCCAATGTTTGAGCAACGCCTGCGCCAGCGTGGAGTAGGCCAGCGCGCCCTTGTTCTTGCGTCCGGCCAGCACCGACGAGCCCGACGCGCTGGCCTCGGCGAAACGCACGGTGCGCGGGATCGGCGGTGCCAGCACCGGCAGGTCGTAGCGGTCCGCGACGTCGAGCAGCACATCGCGGGTGTGCGTGGTGCGCGAGTCGTACAAAGTCGGCAACGCACCCAGCAGCCGCAGGTTCGGGTTGGTGATCTGCTGGACATCGGCGACGGTGCGCAGGAATTGACCGACGCCGCGGTGCGCCAGCGTCTCGCACTGCAGCGGCACGATCACCTCGTCGGCGGCCGTCAGCCCGTTGAGGGTCAGCACCCCCAGCGACGGCGGGCAGTCGATGACGACGACGTCGAATTGGTCGGCGACTTTCGCCAGCGCGCGCTTGAGTGCGTACTCGCGCCCGGCCCGCATCAGCAGCATCGCCTCGGCGCCGGCCAGGTCAATGTTGGCCGGCAGCAGCGTCATTCCCTCCATCGTGGTGACCAGCGCGGCGCTCGGCTCGATCTCACCCAGCAGCACCTCGTGCACCGACACCGGCAACTTGTCGGGATCTTGACCGAGCGAGAACGTCAGACAACCCTGCGGATCCAGGTCGACGAGCAGGACTCGCTTCCCCTTTTCCACCATCGCCGCACCCAGCGAGGCAACCGTCGTCGTCTTGGCGACCCCACCCTTCTGGTTGGCGACCGCCAATACCCGCGTCTCACTCACACCTGCCATCCTGGCACGTTCGGGGCCGGGTGCCGGGGCGACGGGCCCACGAGTCTCGGGCAGAATCAGTCCACATGGGCTTGCACAACCATCGACTTGTACTGCTGCGCCATGGCGAGACCGAATGGTCGAAATCCGGCCAGCACACCGGCCGCACCGATATAGAGCTCACCGACACCGGCCGGCTGCAGGCCGAGCTTGCCGGGCACGTCCTGCGTGAGCTGAAGCTCACTGATCCGCTGGTGATCAGCAGTCCGCGGATACGAGCACTGACCACGGCCAAGCTGGCCGGTCTCGCTGTCGACGAGGTATCTGAACTGCTCGCCGAATGGGATTACGGTTCCTACGAGGGGTTGACGACTCCACAGATCCGGGAATCGGACCCGGATTGGCTGGTGTGGACCCACGGTTGCCCCGGCGGTGAGAGTGTGGCGCAAGTCAGCGCCCGCGCTGACCGGGCCGTCGCACTGGCGTTGGAGCACATGGCTTCGCGCGACGTGGTGTTCGTGGGTCACAGCCATTTCTCCCGCTCGGTCATCACCCGGTGGGTCGAACTGCCGCTGGTCGAGGGCAGCCGGTTCTGGATGCTCGCCGGCTCGATCGCCGTATGCGGATTCGAGCATGGCCTGCGCCAGCTCGCCGCGCTCGGACTGACCGGTCTCCCGCAGGCAATCGCACCCGGTTGAGCACCACGGAACCGCCGTTCGCACTGTGCGGCCCGCGCGGCACCCTGATTGCCGAAGGGGTGCGGGCGCACTACGACGACGTGGGCGCCGCCCAAGCCGCGCTGAGATCGGGATCCGCCCCAATTGTGTTGGGCGCATTGCCTTTTGACGTGAAACGACCCGCTGCGCTGCTGGTGCCGGACAGGGTGCGGCACAGCGACGGACCACCCGACTGGCCGACGGAGCCGCTGCCGAACGTGCGCATCGCCGCGGCCATCCCGCCACCGGCCGAATACCGCGTCCGGATCAGCCGCGCCCGCGATGAGCTGACCGCGCCGAACACCGCGCTGAGCAAGGTGGTGCTGGCCCGGGCGTTGCGGCTGGCCGCCGACGGCCCGCTGGACGCCCGTGTGGTGCTGCGCCGCCTGGCCACCAACGATCCGGCGGCCTACTGCTATCTGGCCGACCTGAGCGCCGCCGGTGCGGACTGCGCCGGCGCGGCCCTGGTGGGTGCGAGCCCGGAGCTTCTGGTCGCACGCTCCGGCGACCGGGTGAGCTGCCAGCCGTTCGCCGGTTCGGCCCCACGCGCCGCGGACCCCGAGCGCGACGCCGCCAACGGCGCCGCGCTGGCCGCCTCCGCCAAGGACCGCCACGAGCATCAGCTGGTCATCGACACGATGCGGGCCGCGCTGGAACCGCTGTGCGACGAGCTGACCATCGCACCCGAGCCGCAGCTGAGCCGCACCGCCGCGGTCTGGCATCTGTGCACACCGATCAGCGGCCGGCTGCGCGATAAGTCAACCACCGCAATCGATTTGGCGCTGACTCTGCACCCCACCCCGGCGGTCGGAGGCGTGCCCGCCGAGGCAGCGTCCGAGCTGATTGCCGAGATCGAAGGCGACCGCGGCTTCTATGCCGGCGCGGTGGGCTGGTGCGACTCCCACGGTGACGGCTACTGGGTGGTGTCCATCCGCTGTGCGCAGCTGTCGGCGGATCGCCGCACCGCCCTGGCCCACGCCGGCGGCGGCATTGTCGCGGAATCGGATCCTGACGCCGAAGTTGACGAGACCACAACGAAATTCGCCACGATTCTCAACGCGCTTGGAGTTGAGCAATGAGCGAAAGCATTCGTCGCGCCAAACCCGGAGACGCCGCCGACATAGCCGACATGATCCACGCGCTGGCCGAATTCGAACGCGCCGCCCAAGATTGCACCGTCACCGAAAAGCGGATTTCCGCAGCACTTTTCGGCCATTCGCCGATCGTGTACGGACATGTCGCCGAAGTCGACGGTGAGATCGCCGCGATGGCGCTGTGGTTCCTCAACTTCTCCACGTGGGACGGCGTCGGCGGCATCTACCTCGAGGATCTGTTCGTCCGGCCCGAATTCCGCCGCCGGGGCCTGGCCCGCGCACTGCTGGCGACCCTGGCGGCCGAGTGTGTCGACAACGGCTACACCCGGTTGTCGTGGGCGGTGCTGAACTGGAACGCCGACGCGATCAGGCTGTACGACGAGGTCGGCGGGCAACCGCAACGAGAGTGGACCACCTACCGGTTGTCCGGGGCGTCCTTGTCCGGGCTGGCCGGACCGCGCTGATCGCCTCCGGCTACCCAGCGCAGTGCGGCGGGGCTGAAGAGCAGGAGCAACACCGTCAGCGCCACCACGGCCAGCGGTATACCGAACGCCGCACGATGCGAACCGACCGCGAGGTACCAGGACACCGGCAACAACAGCAGCTGGGTGAACACCGCGAGCCCACGCCCCCAGCGCCGCCCAACGACCAACGCGCGACCGGCGGCCAGCACCACGCCGCCGATCACCAGGAACCAGAGCGCGGTGCCCAGACCGTTGACCACCCGCTGGTCGGCTCCGGCGATCGCACGCACCACCAGGACCGCGGCCATCGCCAGAGCGGCCAGCCCCTGCGCCGCGACAATGAATCCGGCGCCGCGGACGGCCGACGGGGGCGGTGGTATCTCCTGGTTGCGGCGGCCGCGGTTCACAGCGTCAGCGTAGCCACGCGGAACCCCCCATCCGCCGAGCCGTCGCTTCCCCCACAGCAAGGCCTTAACCGGCCCGCATAAGCTCGTGCATCATGCGTGCCGTTCTGATCGTGAACCCCGCAGCCACTTCCACCACGCCCGCCGGCCGCGATCTGCTGGCGCATGCGCTCAAGAGCCGCCTCGAGCTCACCGTCGAGCACACCAACCACCGCGGTCACGGGACCGAACTCGGCCACGCGGCCGCCGAGAGCGGGGTCGACCTGGTCGTCGTGCACGGCGGGGACGGCTCGGTGAGCGGGGTCGTCAACGGGATCCTGGGCCGTCCCGGCACGCCGCGGCCTGCACACGTCCCCGCCGTCGCGGTGGTACCTGGCGGTTCGGCGAACGTGCTGGCCAGATCGCTGGGGATCTCCCGGGACCCGGCCGCCGCCACCAACCAGCTGATCCAGCTGATCGACGACTACCGCCGCCACCAGAGCTGGCGGCGCATCAGCCTGATCGACTGCGGCGAGCAGTACGCGGTGATCAACGCCGGAATGGGCGTCGACGCCGAGGTGGTCGCCGCGGTGGAGGCCCAGCGCAACAAGGGCGTCAAGGTAACGCCGTTGCGGTACTGGCGGGTCGCGGTGCCCGCAACGATCCGCTACAGCCGCCGCGCGCCGGACATGACGCTGGAGCTGCCCGGCCGCGACCCCGTCTCGGGCGTGCAATTCGCCTGGGTGTCCAACACGACGCCCTGGACCTACAGCAACAGCCGGCCGATGGTGACCAACCCGGGTTGCAGCTTCGAGTCGGGCCTTGGCGTGTTCGCGGTTACCAGTTTGAAGGTGATTCCCACACTTCGATTACTGCGCCAGATTCTCGCGAAGAACCCGAACCCACAAGCCAACCAACTTGTCCGAGACGACGACACCGCTTGCGTGCGAATCAGTTGCAGCGCCGGGCCGGTGGCCAGTCAGTACGACGGGGAGTACCTCGGGCTGCGCGAATCCATGACGTTCCGATCGGTGCCCGATGCACTTTCCGTGGCGGCGCCGCCGCAAAGCAAGCCGTCCTGAACTGCGAAAACGCCACCCCATACCGGGAGAGCGCCCAAATATTCTCGGCAGGGTAATCGGCGAGTGTAGTACAACGGAGTGAGGGCTTGACTAAGCCTTAATCAAAGTGAGATAGCCCACGGCCCAACTCACGCTATTGACTTCTGTTGTGCCTGTGAAACGATCGAAAGGTTGCATGCAGAGATTGTGGGGGTACCAAACGGACCCTTACTCATGCAAGCGTTAAGAGCCGAAGAATAACGCCAGTGCGCGATGCTGCGCACATAGTGAGGAGTAACTACTTATGGATTGGCGCCACAAGGCGGTGTGTCGCGACGAGGACCCGGAGCTGTTCTTCCCGGTAGGGAACAGTGGCCCGGCGCTCGCGCAGATCGCTGACGCGAAACTGGTCTGCAATCGGTGTTCGGTGACCACGGAGTGCCTCGGATGGGCGCTGAACACCGGTCAGGATTCCGGTGTGTGGGGCGGCATGAGCGAAGACGAGCGGCGTGCGCTCAAGCGCCGCAACGCCCGGACGAAGGCCCGCAGCGGAGTCTGATCCCAGTCTCCAGACAGCGCGGCCCCGACAACTTGTCGGGGCCGCGCTGTTGCGTGGGTACCTACAGCAGCAACCTGGACCGACGGCCGATCGGCACCCGCAGCACCACGTCGGTGCCGCCGCGGGGCGCTTGGCGCATCCCCAAGGTGCCGTCAAGCTCGGCGGCCACCAGGGTGCGCACGATCTGCAGTCCCAGGCTGTCGGATTTTTCCAGGCTGAACCCGTCGGGCAGGCCGCGCCCGTCGTCGTGCACCACCACATCGAGCCAGCGCGCCGAGCGCTCGGCACGAATCGACACCGACCCCTCCGGGGCAGCCGGGTCAAACGCGTGCTCGATCGCGTTCTGCACCAGCTCGGTGATCACCATGATCAGCGCCGTGGCGCGGTCGGAGTCGAGCACGCCCAGATCACCGACGCGGTTGATCCGGATCGGGCGGTCCACCGACGCGACGTCGTTCATGATCGGCAGGATCCGGTCGATGACCTCGTCGAGATTGACCTGCTCGTCGACCGACATCGACAGCGCGTCGTGGACCAAGGCGATCGATGACACCCGGCGCACCGATTCGATCAGCGCCTCGCGGCCTTCGGCGTTGACGGTCCGGCGCGCCTGCAGACGCAGCAGCGCCGCGACCGTCTGCAGGTTGTTCTTCACCCGATGGTGGATCTCACGGATCGTCGCGTCCTTGGAGATCAGGGCCCGGTCCCGGCGCTTCACCTCGGTCACGTCACGAATCAGCACCGCGGCGCCCGCGCCGGCGCCGTGCACCACCAGCGGCAACGTGCGCAGCAGCACCGTGGCCCCGCCGGCGTCGACCTCCATGCGCATGCTCTTGCCGCCGGCCAGCAGGTCCTGCACGTGCTCGGCCATCTCCTGGGCTTCGAACGAATCCGAGATCAGCGGCCGCGTGATCCGGATGAGGTTGTGGCCCTCCAGCTCGCTGGTCAGTCCCATGCGGTGGTACGCCGACAGGGCGTTGGGGCTGGCGTAGGCGACGACGCCGTCGACGTCGAGGCGGATGAATCCGTCACCCACCCGTGGCGTGGAGCGGGACATGGCGACGTCGCGCACATCCGGGAAGGTGCCCTCCGCCAGCATGTGGACCAGATCGGCGGCGCATTCGCGGTAGGCGGTCTCCAGGTGCCCGGAGTTCTGATTGGCGGTCGGCGCCGTTTGATGCTGGGTGAGCACCGCGACCACCTGATCGCCGTAGCGCACCGGCGACGCCGCAACGTGCGGTCCGGGAAGCTGCCACGAATCCTGTTGGCTCGCTTCGTTTCTCAGCTGAGCGGTGCCCGACGCGAAGGTCTCGGCGACCAGCAGTAGGCGATCGGCGGCCACGACGCTGCCCACCGAATCGGTCTGTAGAACCGTCGGCGCGGTGTTGGGCCGGCATTGCGCCACGCACACCAGCACCCCGTCGTCGCGGCGAACCCACATCAGATAGTCGGCGAACGACAGGTCGGCCAACAGCTGCCACTCCCCGACCACGGCATGCAGGTGGTCCACGGCGTTGCCGGGCAGCATCGTGTGTTCGGCCAGAAGATCACCGAGCGTGGACATCAAATACTCCCGCGTCGTCCCACGGCGGTAGGTGCGAAGCGCCGGAGGCTAGCTGATGACGGCGATCAGATCGCCCGCCTGGATGACATCGCCGACGGCCACACTCACCTTGCTGATCGTGCCGTCGACCTCCGCCAAAACCGGAATTTCCATCTTCATGGACTCCAGCAGCACCACGATGTCGCCCTTGCCGATTTGGTCGCCCTCGTTGACAACGACTTCCAGCACGCTGGCCACGATCTCGGCTCGAACATCCTCGGCCATCTTCACCCCACTCGTTTCGGCCACTGCGCATGCTGGCTGGTCTGGGCTTCCATCTCAAGCTCATGTATATCGAACCACAACATCATCAGGCATACCGGCGCGCGGGCCGGTCCCCGGTGGGGTGAAAAAGCACACGCTGCGCCGTGCGAGAATTGACGGCAACCTGACGGGCGCCCAGCGCCTGAGATCATGACCGAACGACGGAGGTTCTCCCCATGGCCAAGCGTGGCCGCAAGAAGCGTGACCGCAAGCACAGCAAGGCCAACCACGGCAGGCGTCCCAACGCCTAACCGCTGGTAGTCGCGCTGGAGCGCCTTCCTACGATTCCCGGATGATCGTGGTGCGGCGAATCTCCAGCCGCAACCGCTCGCGCAGGCCCTCGGGGGCCTTGTCGCCGCTGCATTTGGTCGCGATCAGCGCCTTGAATTGCTCTTCGATCCCGAACAGCCGCAGGCATGGCGGGCATTCGTCGAGATGCTGCTTGAGCTTTTTCCGCGTCTCCGCCGTGCATTCGCCGTCGAGCAGCGTCCATACCTCGGCGATCAATTCAGCGCATTCGGCCTTCGTGCGCGGATCCGAGCCCGCCGGGGCGCCGTCGGGCGAAAACTCGCTCATGACGACACCTCCTCGTGCGTCTGCTGACTCCGGATGAACCCGCGGTCCTTGGCCACGTCTTCCAACAACGAGCGCAGCTGGCGTCTGCCCCGATGCAGCCGAGACATTACCGTTCCGATCGGGGTATCCATGATCTCGGCGATCTCCTTGTACGGGAAACCCTCGACATCGGCGTAGTAGACGGCCATCCGGAACTCCTCCGGCAGCGCCTGCAACGCGGCTTTGATCTCGGTGTCCGGCAGCGCCTCCAGGGCCTCGACCTCGGCCGAGCGCAACCCGGTTGAGGAGTGTTCGGCGTTGGACGCCAGCTGCCAGTCGGTGATCTCCTCGGTCGGATACTCCGCGGGCTGGCGCTGCTTCTTGCGATAGCTGTTGATGTAAGTGTTGGTCAGAATCCGGTACAGCCACGCCTTGAGGTTGGTGCCGGCCCGGAACGACCGAAATCCGGCGTAGGCCTTAACCATCGTTTCCTGCAGCAGGTCCTCGGCGTCCGCGGGGTTGCGCGTCATGCGCAGCGCGCCGCCGTAGAGCTGGTCCAACAGGGGAATCGCGTCGCGCTCGAAGCGCGCGGTCAGCTCCTCGTCGGTTTCTTCAACAGGCTCGACAATGTCGGAACCGGTCACTCCGTCTGGGCCATCGTCTAAGTCGGCCATCTCGATTAACACGGTCCCTTCCGTTGCAGCGTCGCCACCCAGCACTGCTAGCGACACCGAACTCGCAAACAAGCGAGCCAACTGCTCTGCGCCTATTGAACTGCCTAACAGGCTTGTCGCCGTTGACACCAGATCCTCCTCCCAATCTAGAGGCTGCGACCGACAATGTTTGCCCGGGTCGCTCACATGCGTTTGTCGAGACCGACATGATCAACAGCACCAGCCGACGTGCTATTTCCGGTGCCAGGTCCCCCCAACCGACCGGTTGGGACCGGGCGTTACTGTGACGCCATGTCCCATGCCACGTCATTGCAAGGCAAGACCATGTTCATCTCCGGCGCCAGCCGCGGTATCGGCCTGGCCATCGCCAAACGCGCCGCACAGGACGGCGCCAACATCGCACTGATCGCCAAGACCGCCGAGCCGCACCCGAAACTGCCGGGAACGGTGTACACCGCCGCCAAGGAACTCGAAGAGGCCGGCGGCCAGGCCCTGCCGATCGTCGGCGACGTCCGTGATCCGGAATCCGTAGAATCCGCGGTGGCCAAGACCGTCGAGCAATTCGGCGGCATCGACATCTGCGTGAACAACGCGTCGGCGATCAACCTGGGGTCCATCGCCGAGGTCCCGATGAAGCGGTTCGACCTGATGAACGGCATCCAGGTGCGCGGCACCTACGCCGTGTCGCGAGCGTGCCTGCCCCACATGAAGGGCCGGGAGAACCCGCACGTCCTGACGCTGTCCCCGCCGGTGCTGCTCGGCCAGGAGTGGCTGAAGCCTACGGCGTACATGATGGCCAAATTCGGCATGACGCTGTGCGCGCTGGGCATCGCGCAGGAGATGCGCGCCGATGGCATCGCGTCGAACACGCTGTGGCCGCGCACGCTGGTGGCCACCGCCGCGGTGCAGAACCTGCTCGGCGGCGACGAGGCGATGGGCCGGGCCCGTAAGCCCGAGGTCTACTCGGACGCGGCCTACATCATCCTGAACAAGCCGTCCAAGGAATTCACCGGCAACATGCTGCTGTGCGAGGACGTGCTGCTGGAAAACGGCGTCACCGACCTGTCGGTCTACAACTGCGTGCCCGGCGGCACTCTCGGCGTCGACTTCTGGGTAGACGGCGTCAACCCGCCGGGGTACAGCGGGCCGTAAAAGGGCACTGACGTGGCCGCGACGCCGGCGTTGGCGGCGCTGACCAAAGCCGGTGTGCCGCACGAGGTGGTGAAGTTCGGCCACGATCCACGCGACCACTCGTTTGGTTCCGAAGCCGTCAAAGCGCTGGCCAAGCTCGGTATCGCGCCCGGGCAGATCTACAAGACGCTGGTGATCGCGGTGCCCGACGGGCTGGCCGTGGCCGTCGTGCCGGCCCCCGCCCGGCTGTCGCTGAAGGCGGCCGCCGCGGCGCTGGGCGTGACCAGAGCGACGCTGACCGAACCCGCGGTCGCCGAGCGGACCACCGGGTACATCGTCGGCGCGGTCTCGCCGTTCGGTCAGCGCAGAGCGCTGCCGACGGTCGTCGATTCCAGCGTGCTGGCCTGGGAGCGGGTGTTCTGCAGCGCCGGCCGCCGCGGCTGGGACGTCGCCGTGGCCCCGCAGGATCTGATCGGCGTCACCGGCGCGGTCACCGCCGGCATTCAGGCCTAGCCCTTGGTGAGGGTGAACTGCGCGACGTCGGTGTAGCCCTCGCGGAACAGGTCCGCGCAACCGGTCAGGTACTTCATGTACCGGTCGTAGACTTCCTGCGACTGAATCTCGACGGCCTCGTCGCGCCTCGCCTCCAGCGCGGCCGACCAGTTGTCGAGGGTGCGCGCGTAGTGCAGCCGCAGCGGCTGGTAGCGGTCGAGCGTGAACCCGGCACGCTTGGCGTGCTCTTCGACATTCTTGGCTTGTGGCAGGTCCCCGCCCGGAAAGATCTCGTCCATGATGAATTTCATGAAGCGGATCTTGGTCATGGTGATGGGCAGTCCGCGGTCGGCGAATTCCTCGTCGCTGGGCTTGATGATGGTGTGCAGCATCATCACCCCGTCATCCGGCAGCGCCTCATAGGCCATCTTGAAAAAGTCCGGGTAGCGATCGCGGCCGAAGTGCTCGAAGGCGCCGATTGACACGATGCGGTCGACCTTCTCGTCGAACTGCTCCCAGCCCTGAAGCAGCACCCGCTTGGTTCGCGACGACGGGTGGTTGTCCAGGCGCTGCTGCACGTGCGCCTGCTGATTGCGGCTCAGAGTCAGGCCGACGACGTTGACGTCGTACTTCTCGAGTGCGCGCACGACGGTGGTGCCCCAGCCACAGCCGATATCGAGCAGCGTCATGCCGGGTTGCAGTCCGAGCTTGCCCAACGACAGGTCGACCTTGGCGTACTGCGCCTCTTCGAGCGACATGTCGTCACGCTCGAAATAGGCGCAGCTGTAGGTGCGCGTCGGGTCCAGGAAAAGCGCGAAGAACTCGTCAGAGAGGTCGTAGTGCGCCTGCACGTCCTCGAAATGCGGCTTCAAGCCAGGAGTTTCATTTTCTTTTGAGGACAAGGCACAACTTTCTCGATCGCGTGTGAATGGGCTTTACGGTGTGCGATCGAACTGGATCGACTCCCCCAGGTGTCACAGTGTATAGAGCGCCCGTGGCGCACCCGCGCAGCTCATCTTCAGCAAACAACACGAGCCCGCTGATTGTCGGCATGCTTCCTCCTAGCCGACTACCGCCGTCCGTGCTGCCCCGCGGTTAGCAAACCTTGAAACGTGTCACCCGGGCACGGGCCGCACTACGGCCTGATCGACAGCCGGTGCCGCACCGGCATCCCGCGACCGGCCGTCCTGCACACAACGCCGACCGCATGCGATCGGCGTTGTGCTGCAAGGGATTTCGTTGTCAGGTCAGGCAGCCTTCGCCCGGTTGCGAACTTGGATCGCACTGATCACGTCGACGATGCCGATGGCGATCAGCCAGCAGCCGGCGACCAGGGTCAGCACGGCGATCGAGTGCAGCGGCGAAACGATCAGCACGGCGCCGCCGACCACGATCACCAGCCCGGACAGCGCCTGCCAGCCGCGGCCGGGCATGTGGTCGAAGGACAATGCCGCGGCCAGCAGCGTCATCCCGCGGAACAGCCAGCTGATGCCGATCCAGATGGCCAATAGGGTGACCGCCTCGAATTCTTCGCGGAAGCAAAAGAATCCCAGAATCAGCGACACGATGCCGGTGATAAACGTCAGCACCCGCATCGCGGCGCCGGCGTGCGACCCGAAGGCGGCGAACACGTAGCCGATCCCGGAAACCACCAGGTAGATGCCGAACAGGACGCCGGCAACAAACAGTGTCTGTCCTGGCCAGGCCAACACGATGACACCCAGCGCGATCGCCAGGATGCCGGTGAGGAGGAGCACTTGCCATGCGCTGCGGGCAAGTTGCCGAAGAGGACCTTCGAAAACGGTATCGTCGCGAATAGTCATCTCAATATCATTAGCCAAAATTGGTGAAAAGAAAATGTCCGCGGCGACACAATTCCGTATCGCGCACGGGTATTGACAACAATGCCGGATCCGAGGTGCTGAGGTACCGTGCGCTCGCGGTAACGTGCAACGATGAGTACCGCAGTGGTGGTGGGCAGTGGGCCCAACGGGCTCGCCGCCGCAATCCGCCTGGCCGCCAAGGGCGTGCAGGTCACCGTGCTGGAAGCCGCCGACGAAGTCGGCGGGGGCACCCGCAGCACCGAAGCAATCGTTCCCGGCCTGCTGCACGACCATTGCTCGGCGATTCACCCGATGGCAGTCGGCTCGCAATTCCTCAACGGCTTCAACCTGCAGCGGTACGGATTGTCGTGGCGCTGGCCGGAGATCGACTGCGTCCATCCGCTCGACGACGGCAGCGCCGGCGTGCTGTACCGCTCGGTCGAGCAGACCGCGGCCGGCCTGGGTCGTGACGGGTCGCGCTGGCGCCTCGCGTTCGGCTACCCGGCCTCGCGTTTCGACGCGTTGAGCGACGACATCATGGGGCCGCTGCTGCGGGTCCCGCACCATCCGCTGATGCTGGCCCGGTTCGGTGCGCCGACGGTGCTTCCCGCGTCGACGTTCGCACGGGCGTTCCGCACCGAGAAAGCCCGGGCGTTGTTCGGTGGTATTGCGGCCCACTCCTTCCGGCCGCTGCACTACCCGATGACCTCGGCCATCGGGATGGGCATCATCACGGCCGGGCACCGGCACGGCTGGGCGGTGGCCGCGGGCGGATCGCAGTCGATTGCCAACGCGATGGTCGCTCTGCTGAGCGACCTGGGCGGCAAGATCGAAACCGGTGTCCGGGTGCAGAACACGTCGCAGCTGCCGCCGGCCGACGTCACGATGTTCGACCTGGCGCCAAGCGCGGTCGCCGGCATCCTCGGCGACCGTCTCCCCCGCCGAATTGCGGCTGCCTTCACCAGATTTCGGCGTGGACCCGGCGCGTTCAAGGTCGACTTCGCCGTCGAGGGCGGCGTGCCCTGGACCAACCCGGACGCGCACCGGGCCGGCACGGTGCATCTGGCCGGCAGCTACGCGGAGCTGGCCGCGGCCGAGCGCGACATCCACGCCGGGCGCATGCCCGAGCGGCCGTTCGTGCTGATAGGTCAGCAGTACCTGGCCGATCCGCAACGGTCAGTGGGCAATACGCATCCGGTCTGGACCTACGCGCACGTCCCCAACGGCTACGCCGGCGACGCCACCGAGGCGATCATCGCCCAGATCGAGCGATTCGCGCCGGGATTCTCCGAACGCATCGTCGGCCAGACCGTTCGCACCACGACGCAGATGGCGACGTTCAACGCCAACTATGCCGGTGGCGACATCATGACCGGCTCGAAGGACATTCGCCAGCTCACCTTCGGACCTCGAATCACGCTGTCGCCCTACAGCATTGGCATTCCCGGCATGTATATCTGTTCGGCGGCCACCCCGCCCGGTCCCGGCGCGCACGGCATGTGTGGCGCCAACGCCGCCAACCTCGCGCTGGACTACCTGGCCGCCAAATAGCGCGCGTTCAGCAGGTGACCACCACCTTGTCGGCGGCATCTGATGTCTAGACCGTCAGGTATCCGCCGTCGACGGCGATCGTGCTGCCGGTGATGTAGGAGGCGGCGTCGGTACACAAGAACAGCGTCGCACCAGCGCAGTCCTGGGGTGTTCCGGGTCTGCCCAACGGGGTGTGGAAGCCGATCTCGACGTCCATCACCTCGGGAATTCCCATGGCCGGTTGTGTCATTCGGGTGTCGATCAGCCCCGGCGCGATTGCATTGACCCGGATGCCGTCGTGGGCCCACCGACGGGAGAGGTTCATCGTCAACGCGACGAGGCCCATCTTCGAGGAGGCATACCCCGGGACGAACACCGCCGAACGGAACGCGGACATCGAGACCACGCTGACGACACTGGCCCCGCCGGCCGCCTTGCTCGCCTTCAGCCGCTCGTAGCATCGCATCGTCAACCGCATGGGGCCCAGCATGTTCTGCGTCACCGATGCGACGTAGCCGTCCGGGTCGTACTCGTCGCCGGCGGGATACAGCCCACCGGCGTTGTTGATCAAGACGTCGAGTTCACCCAGCGAGTCCGCCAGCGCGTCGACGGCGTCGGGATCCTGAATCTGGCACTGGCGGTAGGTGAATGCGCTCAGATCCGTATCGGGATAGTCGGCGGTCGACCCGCGAGTCCCGGTCACCGTGACGGCGGCGCCCGCCGTGGCGAATGCGGCGGCGATCGCGTTGCCGATGCCGCTGGTGCCGCCGGTCACCAGCACATTGGCGCCGGTGAAGTCGAACTGGATGGAGTTCATCTGTCGTCCCTCAATTCGTTGATGGATTCGGCGAGCCAGACCCCATCAGAAGGCATTGCCGGTGAATTCCGGCCATGCCGTGCGATCCTCTATAGTTCTAGAGGTAAAGTCAATATCCATGGGACTACGCGGCTTGGCCGAAAGGGTTGCGGTCGTGGTCGGCGGGGCCACCGGCATCGGCGCCGCGACGGCCGGCCGGCTCGGGGCGGAAGGCTGCCGGGTCGTCATCGGCGACGTCGCGGCCGACGCCGCGGCGCAGACCGCCGCCCGCATCTGCGCCGCCGGCGGCACGGCAACCCACGTCGGGTTCGATCTCGCCGATCCAACGTCGGTATCCAACCTGATCGATTCGGCCGCAACGACTTACGGCGGAGTGGACCTGCTGTTCAACGTCGGTGCGGACATGAGCACGATCCGGGCCGACACCGATGTGGTCGACATCGACTTCGACGTGTGGGATCGCGTGATGGCCGTCAACCTGCGCGGCTACGTCGCCGCGATGAAATACGCCATTCCGCGCATGCTCGCCAGCGGCGGCGCGATCGTCAACATGTCCTCGGCGGCGGCGTTCCAGGGCGAGCCGGCCCGGCCCGCCTACGCCACCGCGAAGGCCGGCATCGGCGCGCTGACCCGCCACGTCGCATCGCGGTGGGGCAAGCAAGGCATCCGCTGCAACGCGGTGGCGCCGGGCTTCACCGCGACCGAAGCCATCCGCTCGGTTCCGCAGTGGCCGGACCTGCAGGCCGGTGCGCTCAAGCGCATTCGCGGCACCCGCGTCGGGGCTCCGGAGGACATCGCCGCACTGGTCGCGTTCCTGCTGTCCGAGGAAGGCGAGTGGATCAACGGTCAGGTCGTCAACATCGACGGCGGCACCGTCCTTCGGTGAGTCATGGCAGCCAGCAGCGGGTCCCGGAAACGCAACGGCGACGAGCGCCGTCGCGCACTGTGTGACACCGCGATCCAGGTGCTGGCCGAGCAGGGATCGCGCGGGCTGACGCACGGGCAGGTCGATCGCTACGCGGGAGTGCCGGAGGGCACCACGTCGTACTACTACCGCACCCGGGCCGCGCTATTGCGCGGTGTCGGCAAGCGGGTCGCCGAGATCGACGTCGCCAACCTGCAGACGGTGATCGACGAGCCGCTCGACCCCCCCTCGCCGTTCGCGCACCTGGCCGAGCTGACCATGATGCAGGCCGACGGGCCCGGGCTGATGCTCAACCGGGCGCGGCATGAATTGCTGATGGGGGCGGTGCGCGATCCCGATGTCGCCGAGACGTCCAAGGCGTTCGCCGCCCGGATGAACGCGATGACCCGCGAGGCGATCGCGCATCTGCAGCCCGGTACCGACGACCCCGAACTGCTCGATGCGCAGACGACGGCCGTCACCACGTTCATCGCGGGTGTCTTCACGCGGCTCGCCGGCGGCGACCGCACGATCAGCAACGCCGAGCAACTCACTGGGCTGCTGGAAGCCGTGGCCACCGCGGTCTCGCTGCAGCGGGCCTGAGCATCGCGGCGAAAACCCCTATGCGGCCGCCTGACAACGCTTAACGTGTTGCCCATGAACATGAAGCGACTCGTCGCCGGCGGTGTGCTGGCTGTTGCGGCGTTGATGACGGCCGGACTGGGCGTCAGCAACGCCGACACGATTCAGACCGAGGGCAACTACCCGACACGGCAGGCGTGCCAGGACGCCGGCCCGGGCGTGAAGGCGTCGACGCCGGGCAACTGGAACAACTTCTGGTGCGTGCCGGACCGCAACGTCAACGGCAACTGGAAGCTGGTTCTCAGCAACTAGTAGCTGTAGAAGCCCTCGCCGGTCTTGATACCGAGCTTGCCGGCGTCGATGTAGGACTGCAGTAGATCGCGCACGCTCTTCGGTAGGTGCGGAAGCTCGGCGGCGTAATGGTTCTCGATGTCGAGCACGACGTCCAGGCCGACCAGATCCATCATCTGAAACGGGCCGACCGATACGCCCAGGGCGAGCTTGAATATGCCGTCGATATCCTCCGGGCGGGCCACGCCCTCGGCGACCACCGCCAGCGACTCGCGCTTAATGGCCGCCCAGATGCGATTGAAGATGAAACCCGTGCTCTCCTTGCGCGCTTCGAAGGGCTGCACGCCGAATTCCGGTAGTACCGCCAGCAGCGTGTCGAGCAGACCCCGGTCGGTCTGGCCATTCGACATCAACTCGATCGCGTTGATGTCCGGTGGCATATAGAAGTGCATGTTGCACAAACGTGTTTTGTCGCTGATGTTTTCGACCATCAGCCGCGATGGGATGGACGACGAGTTGGTTCCGAAGATGGTGCCCGCCGGCGCCGCCCGGTCGATCTCGCCCCACAACGGAATCTTGATCTCGAGCTTCTCGGGGACCGACTCGACGGCCAGCCACGCGTCGTCCAACGCCTCGTCGAGCGACGCGGTGGCGGTTACGACGCCGACTTCGCCAAATCCCCTGTCGGCCAATACCTTCGGTAGCGCTTGTGCCACATACTCGATGGCTTCGTCACGTTGTTCCTTGCGCCGCGCGTAGATTCGCACCGTTCCGCCCCGGGTGGCGAACATCAGGGCGATGCGGCGGCCCAGAGTACCCGCGCCGATCACCGCGACGGGGCGGTCTTTGATGTCTTCGAAGGTGTAGGTGTACGAACCAGTCACATGTGCATGGTAAAGCTCCAGGGGCCAGTTCCTTACAAGTCGTCGCGGTGGCGGGTGCCGGACTTCGCCAGTCCCCGGCTCACCATGTAACCGACACTGAGAATCACGACGTACAGCCAGGCCTTGTCGGCATGGAAATAGTCGTTATGCCCGTCGTTCGTCTTGACAAGGTAAGACGCAAGCAAGACTGCGACGGTCGCCACGATGAAGACGATGAATTCCGTTGTCCGGTAGAAAGGTTTGGTTTCGGCGCCGCGCCGGCCGAGGGGCCGAACGGGCGGTGCGTCTGCATGCTTCGCATCGGACGAATGTACTGTCACGGGATTGCCGGTCGTCATGAATTTCTCCTTTCGGATGCCGCCGAACGGATTCGGCTGCAATGCTTTTGGGTGAGCAGATCCGGATGAGCGTGGACGCCCGCGGTTCGGTGACCGCCCGGGCGGCAATTGACGCCAGCGTCTTGAGCAGCAAATCCAAGCCCTTTTCAGGGCCACCCAGCGAGTTCCGTGCGAAACTACGCAGATCTCGGCCGGGTGTCGTTGTGCCCGCCTCGTAGCGACAATCGGCGTGGGCTTGGGCTGGCAGGCTGGGGCCGGTCGCCTGCCGCAGCGGGTCGGCT
>NZ_JCALDG010000040.1:0-25974 GCF_059812735.1 Mycobacterium sp. NGS40 | reverse complement strand
CTACGAAGCTCACCGCGACCCCGCCCACTAACCATCGAGGGGTCAATTCTCGGGATTCGTTTCGGGGTTAACTTTCAGAAAGCGTTGACAGAGCTGGCTTGTCCGAGTTCCCGGAAAGCCCGCCGCGGTGCGGGCTTTCACTGCGGCCGAGACCGACGAGGCACAACGGTACGCGGCAGAACAAGGCGGCATATGCCAACCTCTTCCGACTGCCTGACGGTCGCGATGATCCGCGACACCATAGAGGTCTCTACGTGCCTGCCCTGGCAGGTAGTCAGAGATGAGAGGATTGGCACACGGACAGGGCGATGTCGATCGCGATCTTTCTTAACCCGGGGCACCAATACCTTCATCCGGAAGGATTAGGTTTGGTTGAGGTGACATCCCAAGATGACATCGCAGGTTACCTGGGTGCCGGACGTGTCGAAAGCCTCTCCACAACAAGTCGTTTCGGCCATCTAGATTTCTGGTTTCACCCCGTGGGGTTGACGTCTCAGGACGTGAACCGGCCGGCCACCGAACTGCTGCTGGCCGCGACTCGGTTGACGGCGCGCACCGTTCCGCTCTTGCGCGGCCGCGTCGTCCTAACATCGCATGATGAGAACGGCGAGCTGGCTGGCCTGACACGACAACAGATCTCCCAAGTCGCGTCACACCCGAGCCGAGGCCTTGATCAATGGCTGCTCGATTGGCGCTATAGAGTCGATCGCCGTGCGCTGCGCCGGCGCGTCAAGACTAGCCGCGCCGGCGCGGACCGTGCCGGCTGGGAAGGTTTCAGGAACGCGCTTCCACCACCAAGGCCGACATCAGATCAGTAATCTCAGCCGCTGCCGTACTTGCGGGCAGGCGAGATGGCCCACCTATGTTGGTGCGCGGGTCGAAACGGAACCCACCACCTGAACTGTCAACGCGCAGTGGGATTACCGGTTGTTGGTGGGTCGGCGGCGTTGGGAGCGCTGTGCGCGGGTTTGCAAGATGAATCGTGCCCACCAGCTCGGCGCCGGCCCGGTTTGCAGGAAGGCTAATTGTTGTCTCGAGAGACCGATTGGATCTCCGGCGGGATTGATTCCAGTGATGAGGACCGTTCCGTGCAATAGCGGGACTGCATGTGCTGATAGCCCGGAGGCGGCGTAGAGATTCAGCGTTGCTATCTTGTTGACCGCGGATTGGGCGGCGGTATCGAACCAGAACACCACGTTGGACCGGTATCTGTACCGCTTCGCGGTGATCTGCGCGTCGTTGACGAGGAATCAGCCGTGATCGAAGTGGCCCCGCCGTCTATCGCCGCCGGGATAGAGCCGGCCTCATCCACCAAACGCAACCCGTGAATGCGGCGGTAGCGCTGGGTTAAGAGAAGGCATCGATCCGGTCGCGCCTCGGTGGGAAGCCTGCGATCTGAGTGGGGCGCCGGTACTATCGACACAGGTAGTCATCCCGACAGGGCGACGGAGCCCCAGAGAGCCGGCATTCGTTCCTTTATGCCTCGGCACTGAAATATTCTCCCTTACTCCACCTTTCGTGAGGATAGTGATGCGCGACGAACTATTTTTTGGCTTCAGTGAAACCGGGTGGGATGAGGCGCCCTGGGACGTCGAACCGACATTCACTGCTGATGAGTTGCAGGTCCTGCTTAACCCGGCGCTATCGGTCGCTGAGGCCGCCGCCCGCGTGGGCTGCGTCGAACACGACGTTCTACGGTTGCGTCGAACGGCCTGAAAACAGCGTTCGTGCCATTAGGGCACCGTCGCCTGGGCTCCGCTAACAATTGGCGTTAGCCACCTGTGGGGGGCGGGTGATAATGCAAGTGTGTCGATTGAGCAGGTAGCCGCCCAAGCGGTGGCGGTGGTGCAGCGTGCCCGCGGATTGTTCGGCTCTTCACCGCAGCCCCCGACCCCCGGTGAGCCCACCCTGGAATCGGCCGCCCAAATAGTCAGCGGCGCAGGAGCCCGCGCCTCGGTGATGTCCGGCGACCTCGTCGATGCACACCGGGGCTTTGTCCACGACGCCACCACACGACTGACCAGCAACGGACACACCGACGCCAGCCTGCACCAAAGCTTGGGCAGCGCCGCACTACTCAACCAGGTCGGCGCCCGCCAACTCGACACGATCACCGAGCAAACCCGCGCCCTGACTCAAGCCGCACCCGGCGCCCGCTCCCCCGCCGCACAACGCACCCTGCTCCAAGGCCTGCGCACCCAAGTCTCGGCGGCCAACACCGTGCTCAACACCACCGAACAACAATCAAGCACCCTGGCCGGACAAATCCGCGCCCTCGACTACCAACCCGGCAGCCGCATCCAAGCAACCGGCTTCGGCCAAGGCCCCCTCCCTGAATCCCCTGCCAGCACCTCCCCTGATCAGCCCCAGCCCGCGATCGACCCGCGAAATCCGTTCGTCGGTGATGAGCGGTTCGGGTATTGGCAAGATGTCATCCCACCGCCGTACGTGGGTAAGAATCCGCCCCCGCCGTGGACTGGTCACCGCCCCCTGGCGGACATGCCTGCCGGCGGGCCAACAGGATTTTATGTGACCGGAGGCAAAACGTGGGCCGACGACAACGCGCCACCAATGGCGTACCTCGAGGAACAATATAAGTTCCGCATCTCCGGCGTGGACTACACCGGCTATACCCGCACCGTCGGAGGCCAGCAGCAGCAGTGGTTGCAATACACCTACGACTCCCAACGGTTTAGTCGGGTCAATCTCGGCGGTGACATCTGGGCGCCGAAGGGCCCTAATGAGATCACCGGCGAGCTCGGGGGTGTGAGCACTGGCGGGCTGGCGGGCATTAACCCGCCGCCGAAAATTGGCCCATGGCAACCGATGTCACTGCCGCAGATCGCGACGCTCTCGGCGGCCAACCCCACGGTGCAGTACTACATGCCTGGCGGCTGTGGCGGCCAATTCACATTCGTCAATGGTTCGCCGGTAGGCGGTGTCGCACCTGCGCCGGTGATTCCGAGCATCATCGCCGCGCGCTGAACGAACGCCGCGTTTCGGCGATTGGGACGCGAGGCCGCGTGGTGGCCGGCAACTGCTCGCCTTCACAAAAGCGACTTTGACGTAGTAACGCGGGGGCGATAATGCTGGAGTGTCGATTGAGCAGGTAGCCGCCCAAGCGGTGGCGGTGGTGCAGCGTGCCCGCGGATTGTTCGGCTCTTCACCGCAGCCCCCGACCCCCGGTGAGCCCACCCTGGAATCGGCCGCCCAAATAGTCAGCGGCGCAGGAGCCCGCGCCTCGGTGATGTCCGGCGACCTCGTCGATGCACACCGGGGCTTTGTCCACGACGCCACCACACGACTGACCAGCAACGGACACACCGACGCCAGCCTGCACCAAAGCTTGGGCAGCGCCGCACTACTCAACCAGGTCGGCGCCCGCCAACTCGACACGATCACCGAGCAAACCCGCGCCCTGACTCAAGCCGCACCCGGCGCCCGCTCCCCCGCCGCACAACGCACCCTGCTCCAAGGCCTGCGCACCCAAGTCTCGGCGGCCAACACCGTGCTCAACACCACCGAACAACAATCAAGCACCCTGGCCGGACAAATCCGCGCCCTCGACTACCAACCCGGCAGCCGCATCCAAGCAACCGGCTTCGGCCAGGACCCGCCGCCGGCCTCTCCGGCAACCGGTGAGCCGCCACACGGTAAAGATCCGCGCTACTGGATCGATGTCACCAAAATCATCGCTGTTGGGCCAGGAGAATTGGCCCCGTACGGGACTAAGCAGATCGGGCCAGGCTTGTGGTATCCCGACGATGACGGGCTGTCGATGTCGGGTCCCGCGCCGGCGAAGTATCCACTGGATAACGCCACGATTACCCGGCAAGACCCGCACTTGCTGGGACCCTACGGTACGAAGGAATTGGCGCCGGGGATCTTCGCGCCTGACCCTCGTCGGGCTTACGGCGTTGAGCAGCCATGGCCTCCGCCGCAGCAGCCGATTGATGTGCGCGACGTCATCCACGTCGCTGAGGGCGATAAGGCCCCATACGGATATTACGAGTACCTGCCTGGTTGGTTTGCGCCCCTAGTACCTGGTCCGCATTAGGTCGCGGCTCGTGAAAGCAATCACTCAGCGCCGAATGCCGTCCATGGGGCGGCACTTGCCACACCGCGCCGTCGCAGATTCATCTTGTGCACGTTGGGTCCACGAAGTCTGTCCGATGGCCCCCACTGCACCGTTTCAGGTCCAACAAGATCGCGGCGCATGCATATGACTGCCACACAGTTGAGCTGGAATCACCGTCACCTAATCGGCACAAATGAAGTTCGGGAGGAGCTTTCATGACTGCGTCAAACCCACTGCTATCGGGGCGCGTTCCCTTAACGGAGGCGATGCCGGCGCTACCGCCTGCGCGTGAGTTTTTGACGTCGGCGGGGTTCGCCGGCGCCGGCGCGCTGCTTGCGGCCTTGATCGTTGCCGGTGTCGCGGTGTTCGCCTGGCGCGGTTTCTCTAACCGGCATCGTCTGCTGCTTGAGCAGCAAGAGCGCCACCACCGGGAGCTGCGCGAAGACGAGCGACGCGCTGTGAGCGTGCAGGAATGCCGAGAGAGGCTGGCATGGGTGGTGGACAAGGGTGGCATCGAGCCTGCCGCTAGCGAGGGCGCCACGGTGGGATTTGGACCGGAATTGGCCTTGGCCGTCCTGCAGGGAATACACGACGACGCCCAGAAACTCGACGACGCCGCCTTGGTGAGGGCCGCCGCGGTTCAGCTCACTCAGCTCTCACGGGTGCTGGCTAAGCAAAGCGGTGACCTTCCACAGGTCACGGCCGTAAATCCATTGCCTGCAGATCCAGCCCCGGGTGCAAAGCCGGTGTCGAACGGGGACCCGGACCTGGTGGCGGCGGGCGCGGGTGAGGACGCGAGCCCACCCGCGGCGAAGGTCCCTGCCGGCGGGAGGCGCCGCCGCCAATGACTCCTCTGATGCAGCAGATTGAGGAACTCGACGTCGAGACGTGGGCGGCGGTAACCAGGCAGGCGGCGCAAGCCGCGCTCGCTGCGGCGACCCGAGGTGGGACCGCGCCTCCTGCAGAGGTTGCCGCAGCGGCGGCGATGAGTGAACAGGATCTCATCGATCACCGCCGGCGTTTCGGCTCTGCGCCCAAACGCCTTTCGATGGTGCAGCAGCTGGTGCAAGCCGACCACCGGCGCGTTCTGGCCGAGCGCCAGGCCGAGAAAGCTGACCAAGATCGGCGGGACGCCGAAGCAGCAGCGGATGCTGCGCGCGCTCAAGCAGAGCAGTCGGCGCACGCGGCTACCGCGGCGCGTGAGCGGGTGAGGGCGGTAGAAGCCGAAAGCGCCCGCAAAGACGCCCAGCGCGCCGAGGAACGGGCAGCGGCCCAACAACGGTTGGACTTGCTGCGCGGCGAGTTCGAACAGCTACGAGCCGGGGCTGCCGCCGATGCAGCGGCCGCCCGGGAAGCGCTCACCGCCGCTGAAGCGCGCGCCGAACAACGGTCGACGGAACGCATCGCTGAGCGGGCGGCGGCCGAACGAACCATCCAGGAGCTGCAAGACGAGCTGGCCCGGGTCCGGGCCGACGCCGAGACCCACGTGGCGGCGGCTCGGGAAGAGGTTCGGGCGGCCGAAGAGCGGGCCGGGCAGCGGATGGCCGAGCGCGCTAACGAGCGTCAGGCCGCCGAACATCGGGTGCAGCAGGTTCGTGGCGAACTTGAGCAGGTACGAGCCGACGCCGCGGACGCTGTTGCGGCGGCGCGGGGGCAGGCCAGCGGAGAAATCGCTGCTGCCCAGGAGCAGATAGCGAAGGCAAGCGCCGCGGTGCAGGAGGCGACCGCTCGGGCGCAGACCGAGGCTGAGCAGGTGCGCGCCGAGGCCGCGGCACACGTCGCCGAGGCCCGCCGGCAGGCCGATGCGGCCATTACGGCCGCGAACCAGGCGGTGCACACCGAGATTGCCCGGGTTCACGCCGAGCGCGAGGAGATCCGCCTGGCCGCCGCTGTAAGCGACACGGGTTCCACGGAAACCCTGTTAAGTATTCCCGTCCCTCCGGCGCAGGTCCGCGCGCATACCGGTGCGATCGAAGACGCATTGTCTACGGTGCGCCAGGTTGATTACGTGCTCGAGGCCGCCGCAGCTGATGACGGGCGGTCACGAGCGGGCAGTGACGCGGAGCTGGTGGGCAGCCTGGTGGGCGCCGTCCAAGAGCAAGCCTGGGGGCTGTCGGAACAGCTACGCACCCTTCCGTCGCGCTTCAGCTCAGCTTGGGAAGTGCAGGTCGCACAGACTTATGTCGCGGCCGCGGCCAATGCCTATGGTGCTCTGCTGCAACGGATTGAGGCGGTGACCGAGCATCTGCGTAGCAACGGAGAAGCCGAACTCGTGGGGATCGTCACCGCGATGTTGGATGAGCATCCTTGGCGCCGAACGTAATTCACCCTTGAAGGTGGTTTGTCGAGCAATTCGGGTCGTACACGTAGGTTCCCCGCACGCACGACCGTGAAGCGGCGAATGCGTCGTCCGGCGCGATGCGGTAACTATCGGCGGACGATGCGTCAGGTGGCCGAAAGTTGTGCATGTGAAGCACTCTGGCGGCCATACGCTAAAAAGGTCAGCTCCCGATGAGGCCCGGAACGTCGAGGCCCTCGGGGTCACGCACGCCACGGGAAGGTAGTCGATGGTTGCTGAGGAAACCACCAAAGAGACGCGCGCGGCGGTGCGTTTCTTCTGGACGTGGCTGTTGTTGGCGACCAGCGTTTCGGTCGCCGGCAACGTCGCCCACGCCGTGTTGACCGCGCCCCCGGGAACCGTTCGACTCGCCGCGGCGGCGGCTGTCGTGCCGCCGGCGGTGCTCTTAGGGGCCACCCACTCGGTGGCCCTGTTGGTCAAGACCCGACGCGTCGGCTTCATCTACTGGCTCGCGCTGGCGATGACCTTCGCTCTGGCAGGGTGCGCGTTCATCCTGTCATTTGACGCGCTGCGTGACCTGGCGGTAGCGCTGGGCATGCCAGCATCTCGAGCATGGCTATGGCCGGTGGCCATCGACGTGTCGATCGCCAATTCCACGCTGTCGCTGTTGTCGCTTTCTCCCCCACGCGCGGTGCCCGCAGCCGCGCCGGCTTCCGAGCATGTCGACGAGGTGCGTGACGTGCTAGCCGCGGCTGCTACCTCGTCAGCTCAGGCGGCACAGGGTGTGGCTTCCTCACCGCGAGCGAGGCAGCCACGGGCTTCGCAACCCGCTGCACGGCCCGCTCCCCCGCCGCTGGCTCCTTCTCCACCGGCTGGGCCCAGTAAGCCGTATCGGTCGCGATCAGAGGGTGCGAACCGGTCGCTGGCGGCCGTGGACGCTGTGCCCGGTGCGAGTGTGGACGTCAAGCAGTGGCGGCCGGCGGCCGATCAGCTGGTTCGCGACGGTGTGACGTCAAAGGATCCGGCGGTCGTGGCGGCCGTGTTGGCTGAAAACGCTGCGGGAACCGCGCCGAGCACCATCGGCCGCCGCCACAATCTGCATCACAGCACGGTCGGACGTATTGTGGCCGGCGCCCAGCACCGTGGGTTGTTTACCCGGCGGATTGCAGGCGGGCCGGTGTTGAGCGGGGTTGATTTGTCCGAATCTCCGGCTGCCTGCTGAGGATCAGGTCGTGCGCGCTGGCGAAGTTTTGGCGGACCCTCTCGTGCTCCAGGTTCTCATAGTCCTCGTCGATTCGATGTGGCCGTTATCCCAAGGCTGGCTGGGCGAAATGTAGGACATTCGGACCTTGCCATCGCAAAACTGTTGCAGCGCTTGAGAAACCAACTCCGGACCGTTGTCCATCCGCGACACCGTCGGAGGACCACCCGCCGCGGCGAACACCACCTCTAGCTCGGCGACGAGCCGCCGCGCAGTGATCGACCGCCCGACGATGTTCAGTAGCGACTCGCGGGTGTGTTCGTCGATCATCGAGGCGATCTTGATGGCCTTACCGTCGACGGTGGAGGGTGCTGCGACGTCACACCGCACCGAACCAACTCGTCGGCGGTGGGCCCGGCCATCGTGGCCGCAGTGTTGGCGGAATTTGCCGCAGGGACTGCCGAGCACGATCGGGCACCCTTCACAAGGTGCATCCCAGCACTGTTGGGCGGATCTTGTCCGGCGCAGTTTGCCTGAGCGACTGATTGCGTCGTTACTCCCCCACGGCGGGTGTGTTCGGTCTCTTGGGGCGTCGTGTCATAGGGATCGACGCGGCGGGTCAGGATGCCTGCGACACCAGGGTGCGCAGGCTGAGTTCGCGCATCAGGTGCGGCAGGGTGACGCCCTGTCGATCGGCGGCTTCCTGTAGCGCTTGAAGGTCCTCTTTGGTAAAGCGAACTAGGACCTTGCCTGTCAGCTTTCGCTGCTCGCTGTTGCTCACGTTTCCTCCGGCACCTCGGCGGGGTCGACCTCACCTCGTCGTGACGTTGTTAGTTTACGACATTTGTGTCGTTAATTAGGCACATCGGGCCGTGAAGAGTGTCGCCATGTCGCTATGATGTCTCTAATTAGCAGCATAGTGTCCTAAAGGAGGACTGCGGCTCTTAGCGGCCGACGTAATTCGACGATGACTCTTGCGAAGCAGCCGCCGCCGGGTGTGGAAACCACACCGGGCGGTCCGGTCGTGTCGTTGTCGGAGGCCGCCAAGCGGCTCAAGAAGGATCCGCGGACACTGATCCGCGCGATCACGTCCGGCGAGATCCGCGGCGGAGCGATGCCGCGTCCCGAGCGCTTGCGGTGGTATGTCTACGCCGATGAGCTTCCGCCGCTGCCCGGTGCCGCCACCGTCGCCCCACCGTCGAGCATTGAGGTCGATGGGCTTCGCGCACAGTTGGTTTCGCTGACCGAGGCCAACCGCTTGCTGATCGCTGCGCAGCAGGATCTACTCGACGCCGATCGTGCCACCAACGAGGCGACCGACAAGTATCGGGCGGTGGCGCGCAGTTACTTAGACGCGCTGGCGCAGTTCATGACGCCGGGCAATCTGGGCGAGCTGGCCGACCAGCTGTAGTGGGCACTACCGCGCCGAGTTATAGCCCAACGAAATCGCTTCGAGCGGAGCGTTGTTGGGGCCGGTCACTAGCGGCTGAAACCACGACGAATCCCTGCGGCGGTAAATCGTCACGTGACGCACCGCCGAGGTGCCTAGACCGTCGCTGATTCCTCGCCGAGCATCGCAAGTAGCGTCTTGACGCCGTCGGTGCCGAGATGCGTGCGCAGCGCCTCGGCAAGCAGTTGCGGTTTGGTGTTGAATGCGCTGAGCGCGGTGGCGATGAGACGCGACGGGCTGGGCGATCGCGGATCGCGAGTGCCGTTGGACTGGTCGTCGGTCTTCTTTTCTTGAGCGGCTCGCCATCGCACGACTTGCTGCTCGAGGGGCACCCGGGCCAGCGCGCGGGCTTCCCGGATCGCCAATTCGCCGCGACGCAAAGCGGTTTGCAGCTCGGGCGCCAGCGCCAACAGCGCCCGTCGTTGCGAGACCCAGGCTTGGGTCTTACGGAGCCGGACGGACGCGTCGACCGCGCTGCCGCATTCGCGCACCAAAGACTCCACCGCCTTGGCCTCTTCGATGACGTCGAAGTCCTGCCGGTCGACGTTCTCGGCGATCGAGGCTGAAATCAGGGTGACCCGATCCCGGGCGATCTCATCATTGAGGACGACGGCTAGGTCGGTGCGGCCGTATTTGTGGGCAGCCGCCAGCCGTCGGCATCCGTTGACGACGACGAAGCGGGTCGTGATCGAGTCGTCGGGATACAGCTTGAGATAGGCGCCCTTGGTGACGACCACGGCCGGCTGCAGCTGCATGTCGGCGATCGACTCGAGGTCGGCGAGATCGCCGAGATCATCGCGCGGGTTGCGCGGATTGGGAGTCAGATCCGTCAGCGGTGTGGTGCGGCCGGGAAGGGGGGCGCTCAGTTCGACCGGTGAGTTGTCGCCGACCGTGTTTGCGAGGCTGGCGAGATTGGTGCGCTGGCCGCGTGCCATCAGCGTCCCCCGCCCACGTTGAGCTCAAGCGCGAATTTGTAGAAATCCTCCCGCGCCTGCAACGCCACACGATTGGCCGGGTACTCGGTGACCACCTGCCCGTCCGCGCTGGCGCGGGCGTGCAGCTTGTAGTGGCGGATCACGGTATGGGCCAGCGGCCACCCGTTGGCTTTGACGAATTCTTTGGTCTCGTTGAGATCATGGAGGCCGTCGCGCGGATCCCAGTTGTTGATGACCACGGTATAGGGGATGCCACGGGGCTGAATCACTTTGGTGATGGTGCGCGCGGTGGGATCGAAGCTGAGCGGTTCGGTTTCGATGGGCACGATGACGCGGTCGGCGACATCGAGGACGACCCTTAGGGCGTCGGCGGCCGGCCCCCGGCCGAGCGGGTCGACGGTGTTGTCGTCGGCTTCGAGGTCGATCCACCCGGGGGTGTCGACATAGACGTGTGCGATCCCGGGGAGTTCGCCGAGGCGCTTGAGCCCGTCGAGGTCGTCATGGGCCTGCACGATGTGGAAGGGCAGATCATTGAGGCGCGCGGCCCACCAGATCGCGGAGCCCTGCGGATCGACGGAGACCGCGGCGACGGGTGAGCTCGCGTCCGGATCGTCGTTGCGGTTGAGGACGTCGGCGGTCACGGCGGCCAAGTTGACCGCGATCGTGCTTTTACCGACGCCGCCCTTCTGATTGAGAACGACATGAACAGCCATGAATGGCCTCCCGTATGCTTCCCCCGTCGATACGGAGTACTTCGGTTGAGACAGCCGCAGTCTACGGTGCGGTGGTGGGACTGTCGCCTCAACACGCGGGGCGAATCGCTTGTTGACCGCAAATGTCCGGGTGATCGGCAAAGTGGCCGATCTGTTCGAGCGGCCACCTTGGACGGTGAAAGTCCTGTTCAGCTGCCAAGATTCACCGCGCACCTCTTAACCGCGGTTAAGTGGCAAACAACGGGTGTACTGCGGCGGTGTGCGAGCCATCGTCCCGGCGTTGGCGAAGGGTATTGTCCCGCGAAGGAAGTCACCTGGGCGCTGCGCTCAGGCGTTGCCGGCTCACAGCGTGCGCGGCGGAGCGCGGGTCGGGACCCACACCGTGATAGCCGCGGGTGACGGTCATGAATCGGCTTGTGCGTCAACGCTATGCAGGCCGTGTCGCAAACTGCGGCGTCTATCTGTCAGTGAAATACTGACAGGGTGGCCATTCGCCCCAAGGTGCATCGGTCCGAGCTCGAGCGGGCCGTGGTCAGGATCGCACGGCGACGCGCGAAAGTCGATGACCGCCACCGCGAGTTGTTGCCGGAATCCCCCGAGTCGGATCCCCGTGAAGTGCTCGACTACCTGCGCAAATACAGCGATCGTGAAATCCCGCGCTGGGTTCTGCAAGCCGATGTGTGCGATGCGCTGACGTTGAACAATTGGCTGTGGTGGGAGGATCGGCGGCGCGAGCTGTACTTCTTGAAGGCCGGCCGCGAGCGTGGCCTTTTTCTGTCTCAACTGGGCGCCCAAGTGGGTGTCGGCAAGCAAGGGGTTCTCGACCGCATCGACCGGCTGGAGGCGCTCCTGCGCTATGACCGGCCCGACGAGAAGATCAGCCGTGCCTCTCGGCAAGCTGAACGCGAACGCTGTCAACGGTTGCCGGCTGAGCAGGCGTGGCTTTGCGCGCGCCGCGACGAATTGCGCTCGGTCATGACGGGCTTGGTAGACCAGGCCGACCGTTTTGATGTCGCGGAACGCGACTGGGTCGACGAGCTTGATATCGACGCCCGCGCCGACGACTTCACCTCGGCGACCATGGTGATCCTTGGTTTGGCCTCCGCGGAGCTGCGGACGGCGCCGACCGTGCTCAGCCTGGACAGCACGCGGCCCTACGCGGTGCATACCTTGCTGGCCCGCGCCGACGGTCTGCGTAGCCAGTTCGCGGAATTGGGCTCCGCGACCCGCGCGGCCTCGTGATTACCGCGGCCGCTGTGGGGCCCATCGGAGGCCGCTGTCGGTGCATTGAGGGCGGCGGGTTGCCTGCGAGCAAATCGGCTCCGTGATGCGACACGGCACGGCGATGCGTCGAGATGCGGTTTCGGCCCCAGATCGGGCGCATTGGACTTAACCGCGGTTAAGTGGCTAACCCGTAACACTGTCATGCGGTCACTACGCGCTGTGCAATCTGTGGCCAGGGAGCATCGAGACCGCACTTTCTGGCCAGAACGTCACGACCTGCGGCCGCTCTGGGTGTCAGCCTGCCTAGGCCCTCCACATCGGGTGCGCCTCGATACGATCACGCGCCCGTGCGGCTCACCTCCACGCCGTTAGGGCCGAAGATCGCCCCTCCCCCGCACGCCGAACGCACGACTTACCCCGTCAGCGGCCTCGTTGCGCACCGCCCAAGCCGGGGTTCGGTGGGGCGCTAACTACCAGCGGGCGAGGTCGACACGCTTACGGGACGGAAACCATGAGCTTGCGGTCGCGGGCGACTGCGTCGGTCGCCGTGTCCATGCGCCGCACGAACTTCACAGCCGACATCCGGTCATCCTCACCGACCGACGCGGTCGCATCAACGAATCTCCGATCGAGCGTGACGCGCGGCGTGGGCGGTCCCGACGCGGCCCTGGACGCGGCGGAACGCGATGACGCCGGCGTCGGCGCACCGAGGGGCGAGCCTGGTCGATTGGGAGCTGGGCGGCGGGTTTCCCACCTGCTGCCGATGCACCACGGGGCGCTACGGCGATCACGCTCGAGCGATGGTTGGGTTTGCCAGCGGGTACTCCCCCGTTCGCGCTCGCATTGGCGCCGGTGTTTGGGTGAGCCCGTCACCGGATAATTTCGTCACGGTGATAGTGCATTTCGTGTTCGGATCACGAGATCACGAGATCACGGCGTGATGACGTCACCGACTCACGCGGTCGCCGCGTGACTCGATTGCTCGGTCATCCGGTGATGCCATCACCAGCTCGCCGCATCACCACGTGACCTGATCACCACGTGGCCGGGTGACCGGGTGGCGTGATCACGACGTGTTCTGATCACCGAGACGCCCTGTGGCGACGTGATCGCGTGACGCGATGACCGTGTTGCGCCGTGATCGCGTCACGCAGGGATCCGATTACCTGGTCACCTGGTCACCCAGTCACCTAGTCACGTGGTCATGGGGTGATGTGGTGTTGTGCTCGCCGCGCGACTGCGTGATGTGATCGCTGGATCACGTGGCGACACGGTGACGGGATAACTCCGTCACGCTGTGGCCTGCTGATCCGATCACGCTGTCGCAGCGTCACCTGATCTCTGCATCACGCCGCGATCTCGTCACGGCGACACACCGTCGCCGAGCCACCAAAACACTGGATCACCTTGCTCTAATAGATGTGAGCAAAGTTAAAGGAGTGACGATCGTGAAAGCTGAAGTGATTGCGATTGCCAACCATAAGGGCGGGGTAGGGAAGTCCTTTACCGCGGTGAACCTGGCGGCCGGCATGGCACGTGCGGGATGGCGCACCTTGTTGACCGATTGCGACCCGCAGGGCAATTCGACGTCGATGTTTGATCCGGACGACGATGTCGAGTTCGACATCTACGATCTGATCGGCGACGGGGCGCCGATCAGCAAGGTGATCCGCAAGACGCGGCTGGACAACCTCGACCTGGTGCCCTCCACGTTGGCGGTCGCCAAGCTGGATCAGGAACTGGTCACCATGCACCGGCGCGAGGAGCAGCTCGCCATGGCGCTACAGCAGGTGTCGCGGGATTACGACGCGATCGTGCTGGACCTGTCGCCGAATCTGGGTCAGTTAGTGATCACGGCGCTCAACGCCGCCGACTGGTTCATCGTGCCGACCGACGCCAGCAAGTGGGGCAGGCGTGGTGTCAACATGTTCCTGGAATGGTCTGCGACGTTGCGCGAGCATCGGGTGCTGTCGGCCACCTTTCTGGGAGTGCTGGTGACGAAGTATGAGTCCCAGACGCTGATTAGCCGCGAGACGCTCAACGCGTTGCGCAACGACGGCCTGCCGATTTTCGATACGACCATTCCGAAGCGAACCGCCGCCGAACGGATGGTCAGCGATCAGGTCGTATTGGGCGACCTGGACGCCGATCCGGATCTGGCGCAGGCGTACGCAAGTTTCACCGTGGAGGTCATGGCTCTCGTCGATGAGGGCCGACGGAATCGAGGAAAGCACCATGCCTAAAAAAGACACCGCCGCTGCTGTGCTGGGGATGTTGTCGACCGCAGGGGCCCAGACCCGCCGGATACCGGAAGTCACCGAGCCTGCCGAAACGACACCCGTAACGCCGACTGTCACAGTGACGGAAGGGCCTGCGGCCTCGGTAAGTGCGCTGCCGGCACCTGCACACCCCGTCGCCGCGGTTGAAAGTGCGGCGCCGCGTACGTTGCGGCTGCGGTCGGCCACGGCGCAGCGGGTGCGTCAGGCGTGGCTGGAAGCCAAACGTGACGATGTGCTTCTCACCGCGCAAGATTTCGCGTCCGACCTCGTCGAGGAGGCTCTGGTCCGGCGCCGGCGGCGCCCTGCTGCGCAGAATTAACCGCGGTTAAGTGGCTATGCACTTTGCGCGTCGGCGCGCACTTCGGTGAGCCATCCGTCGCGGTCGAGCAGCACCCATCGGGACCCCCGCCAATAGAACGGCACGCTTGCGGGATCGCGTCCCTCGTTGACGACATAGCCTAGCCGGGTTGCCCACCGTGCGCCGAGACTGTTGACGATCTCGGCGCAGGCCACGCATGCCGCGAATAGCGCTGTGGGACTGGGATTTTCAGCGCTTCGCTCGCCGGGGTGCCGCCTGACGATGCGGTCGAACGTGTAGCGGCAGCCGTCGGCGAAGACTTCGCAGTGCCCGCAGCTGCGAGCGAGCACCGCGGCATCTGTCGAGCGCGCCCGGGCGGATACCACGGGGCGGTGCAGCGGTGCGGGCGCTGGCGGGCGAGGGCTGCTGAGAATTTCGCTGACCGCCGGGCGGTAATCGATGACCACGTCGTCGTCGGCGGCGATGGCATGCAAGTACGGCGCAGCGTCGCCATGTCGTCCGTCGATCCACACGGCCGCCCACATCCCCCAGGAGGCCTGCCATTTCAGCGCTTGCTGAGCGCACCAGGGCCGCGCCGGGCACTGCAGGCATTGGCGGAGCGTGTCGCGGCGTCGGCGGCGGTTGAACCATTGTTCGGGATCCCGTTGACAGGCAAGATCATTCGGCCGCAGCGGGGGAGGGCAGGTGCTCATCGCGACCCTTGTGCATCGGGGTTGTCGTGGCGTCGGCGCTGCGCTCGCTGCCGGATGTCGTCGAGTGCCTTGCGGGCGGCTTGGCGTCCAGGCCCGGCCAGCGCGGCGCGACCGGCTTCGCGTTTGTCGCGGTGGGCGTCGCGGGCGGCCAGCTGCGCGGCGACACGGGCACGTGCCTGCTCGAGCTCTTGGTGTTCTCGTGCCTCGTCGAGAGCGGACGGGCGGTTGTGGAGATCCCCGTGCGCCGCCAGGATCGCCCCCAACAGACCGATCGGTTTGTGCGGACTCTCCGGCACCCAATGCCCGGTACCGACCCAGTCGCTGATGAGGGTGTTGACATCCCGTGCCGTCCAGCCGTGTCGGGCCGGCCCCGCCAAGACGTGTGCCCACGGTGTACCGGTTCGGTAGCGGCGAGCCCAGGGAGGACTTTGCTCGCTGGCGACCCATTTGTTTGCCAGGGTCAGTGCCCGGGTTTCCGGGCGTTGGCGCCGCGTAGCGGCGCTGCTACCGGCGGTTTGGCGCCGGGGTCGGGTAGTGAGTACTGCTTTAGGTGAGTTTTTTAAAAGTAAGTAAGACCCTTCGGGATGGGGTGACAGCGACTGAATTCGGCAATCATGCAACACCCACACCGAGGCCCATCCGCGACCTTTATCCCCAACGCGCCAACTTGCGAACCGCTCGGTCCGCGTGCGCTGACGACCCCGCATCACTTCGGTCGCGACGCCAAGCAGTCGCAGCGCGGTCGAGGCCCGCTGCACCGTGCGAACCGACAGTCCCGTCACGTGGGCGAGCCGGGCGTTGGTTGGCCGGCAGTCGCGCCCGGTTCGGTAGTCGGCGAAGGACGCACGCGCTTCGGCCACGGCGACAAGGGTTTTCAAGCTGATCGGATTGTTGGGCATCGCGGGGCGCACGTGGGTGTCGTAGCGCAGCATGTAGGCGGTGGGCACGGTTGACTGTGCCCACCGCTGGGCTCGACCAGTCCAGCAGGGAATGGCCGCCCAGGGGGTGTCGAGTTCGAGGATGATCTGTGGGACGCGGTTGACGCAGTGGGCGCCGACGCGCTGAATCCAGACCGACGCGGTGCGGGCGGTCCCGCGGCGACGAGACGATCGACTGCTGCCGCGATACGGATGAACTATGGTGTGGGTCGATCCACGGGGCGGTGTTGCTAGACCGTGCACAAGGTGTGCGCTACCGTGGAATGCGTCTTTCATGACGATTCCCTTCGAGGTGGGGATTTTCGCGAAAGCATCAAATCGGTTCGAGTTGCAGCTCGAACCGGGTACCCTCGGCCTTCGGGCCGGGGGTTTCGCCGTCTAGGGTGCTATCGCGGGCGCTGTATGTGGTTGTGTGGCACTGATTTTGGTGAGACCGGCAGTCGCCGGGGGTGTCCTTTCAGTCGGTGCTGCGCTCTGCCTACCCGGCGGCGGATATCCGCCGCGTACTTCACAGGCGGATATCCGCCTTCATTGGAGGATGCCGTATGTCGCGCGGAATCCGAGAATGACACGCCGTAACATCAGTCACAGCCGTCACGCGGGGGAGCCCGTTGGGGGCGGGGGTCGCCCCTTTCCGGGGACCCCCGCCGCGCCGGTGGTGATGTGGTCGGTGTGTTCGGTCCGTTTCTAAGGGTGCGTGCATGGGGTGAGCTGCATGGCACCGCTCGAGTTGGCCGGTGTGTCAGTGGTGGGTTTTTCGACGTGTCGGTGCGTGGGACCGGCGATGGCACGGCTGGCCACCTGACTTGCGCGAAAGGCACGTTGGGCGTGCGGGGCCGCGCCGGCGGCACTGTCGGGGTGGTGTTCGGTGCGGTCGCGCGCCATCTTGTCTTGACCCGGCACCGATGTCGGCGCCCGTGTGGGTCGAGCTGGATTTCCTGGGCACAGAGCAATCCGCAGTAGCCCTCGGTGGTGGTGGACCGCTGGGTCACGGGGGCTCCCCCGGCAATGCCGGCAGGCGCGCCGGTGTTGGGGAGTAACCCCTTTGCCGTGCAGTCGATTTGGGCATCGGCGATGGTGGCTGCCCCCAGTCGCGAGGGTCGTGGAACGGTGGTGACGGCGCGGGTGGTGGTGTGTCAGGGGTGGGCGGCGTCGATCGACGCGGTGGAATCGCTGGGGGTTGCAGAGGGCGCAATAGAGTCGCCATAGCTAAGGGATGACGGGCTGGTCGGCATAGCCGGCGTAGGCGGACAGCGATTGCAATTGACGCAACGCGAAGGTGCGCCTGCGGCCCTCTTTGGGGACGTGGATCCCGGCAACTAAGCCTTCGATGCCCGGCGTGTGTAGGGCTTCTTTCGCGCACAGCCAACGGCGGGGGCACCCCCGGCACAGGGCCTTGAGGGTGGGGTCATTGCCGCCTTCGGCCCAGCGATCTGGGTCAGCCACGCATGGGATGGCGGTCAGTACGGGCGGTGGTTCCAAAAGTACGGTCACGGTCGCTCCTCCCACTGAGCGTTATCACTAGATAGGCGCTAACGTTAGCGCCCTAACGTAAGCATCGCAAGCATTAAACATAAGCACAATGGGGGCCTGCGTAAGCGACAGCGTAAGCAGCAAACGTAATCGGCGGGGCAGACGTGTCGCTCGCCAGCTCTATGGGTCTGCGCCAGACAGCCGATACACTGACCCGATGCACGACCACGCGGAGACGGTCGGCGTGGCCCGCGCCGGTGCGGCGTTTGCTGCCCGCCGCGAGGAATTAGGCATCTCACAGCGTGAATTGGCAAAACAGGGCATCATCGGCGCGCCCAACCTGATCGCGTTTGAAAAGGGGCGGGCTTGGCCCCGTGAGCGCACCAGGGCCAAGCTCGAGCAGGTGGTCCAGTGGCCTCCCGGCGCGCTGGCAAAGCTGTACGACGGCAGAACAAGTGTCGTAAGCGGCGCTATCGAACCAGTGCGCAGCGAGTCGGACCCCGGCGCGGTGATTACGGATGCGGTCACGGTTGCCGTCGATCAAGTGCTGGCGTCTGCCGATGCGCTACCGGCCGACAGCGATGCCAGCTTTGGGGAGCGGGCCCGCCGGGTACTCGCCGATTTACGGACAGTGGAGGCGATCACAGCGCGGGCGGTGCGCAGCAGCCAAGGCTCACCAGAGGTGATTAGGGCGCTCAGGCTCATCCGGCAGCGATACGGCGATCTGATGGTGCGTGCCGCGGCGGCCGCGGGCGCCACGTTAGGCCAGCGCCTTTACACGGCACGTTCGGGGGCCGCGCTCAGCGTCGACGAGGCCGCCGGCGCAATGGACGTTGCCCCCGATGTGGTGGAGGCCGCTGAATCCGAACAGCCGGTCACCGAGGAGGATCAGCGCCGCATCGAGAAGCTCATCGCCGAGCTCAGCGCCGAATCGTAGATGGCCTGACACCCCGAAGATATTTTGGCGAGTTGCGTGCGGTTGCCTGCCGCGAATCTATGAAGACGTCCGTGACACCCGCAGTGGGGCAATCGATTTCAAATATTATTGCGACATCAATTGACGGCGCTGAGCAACGCCGCACACGGGGCTGAGGTTAGGCGACGTGTGTCGCAGCAGCACCGTGTTCCAGTGCGGCGATCGCGCTGTCAAAGAGCGCGTGAATAGTGTGCACGTTTGCCTCGTTGTTGAAGTCGCACACCGTGGTCTCCGGGGGCAGGGCAGCTCGCCGGCGGCTTTAGCCGTCGGGGGGATCGGGGCTGGTGAACAGCGTGGGGTGGCGGGTTTTGTCAGGGTCGTTGCGTAGGGTGCGGTCATGTTTGGCTGGCGGTGTCCCGGTGATGGGGTGTCGGCGTGAGACGGGCGTATGTGTTTCGTTTGCGGCCGACCGCACGCCAGCATGTGGGGTTGGCCGCGTGTGTGGACGCTCACCGCGAGTTGTATAACGCTGCTTTGCAGGAGCGTCGGGATGCGTGGGTGCACAGCAAGACTCGGATTTCTTACGGTGATCAGTCTGGGCAGCTGAGCGAGATCCGCAGTCTGCGACCGGATCAGGCGCTGTGGTCGTTTTCTAGCCAGCAGGCCACGCTGCGGCGGTTGAATAAGGCGTTCGACGGGTTCTTCCGCCGGGTGAAACGCGGCGAGACTCCCGGGTATCCGCGGTTCAAGGGCACGGCCCGCTTCGACAGCGTGCAGTGGCCCAAAGACGGTGACGGGGCCCGCTGGCTGCCCGAGGCCAAGCGGGTGTATCTGCAAGGGATCGGCCAGGTGAAGGTGCATCTGCATCGGCGGGTCGAGGGCCGTGTGAAGACAATCCAGGTCAAACGGGCGGGCCGGCGTTGGATGCTGGTGTTGTCCTGCGATGACGTGCCGACAAGACCGTTGCCGGCCACCGGTGGCCAGGTCGGTATCGACGTCGGGGTCATGACGTATGCGACGCTGTCTGATGGCAGCGCGGTCGCTAATCCGCGGTGGGCACGTCAGGAGGCCACCCGGTTGCAGATGGCCCAGCGGCGACTACAGCGCGCCAAACGTGGCTCCCGTAACCGGGCCGCGCGCCGGGAGACGGTGGCGGCGCGGCACCGTAAGATCGCCCACCGGCGCAAGGACTTTCACCACAAACAGGCCCGCGAACTCGTGGCCCGCTACGACCTGCTGGTGGCCGAGGACCTCACGATCGCGAACATGGTTCGCCGCGCCAAGCCCAAACCTGATCCGGACAACCCGGGACAGTTCCTCCCGAATGGTGCCCGGGCGAAGTCCGGGCTCAACCGATCAATCAGTGACGCTGGCTGGGGTCAGTTCGTCTCGATACTGCGCGCCAAAGCGGAAGACGCTGGGCGCACATGGATCGAGGTCAACCCCCGGCACACCTCGGATGGGTGTGAATGCTGCGGTCACGCCGCACCCGAAAATCGCGTCAACCAAGCCGAATTCATCTGCCAACACTGCGGCCACACCGCACTAGCCGATGAACACGCTGCACGCAACATACTCAGGGCCGGACTGGCCCTACACGCCGCAACCGCAGCGTAAAAGAAGCCGACGGCTTCAGCCGTCGGAGAAGTCACTGCTGGTCGGCGATCCTGCGCGCGCTGCGCAGGACTTCGACGAGCTCGGCCACGAGCGGCTCTGGCAACGACGCGCGCACGCGGGCCAGTGACCCGATCCCGCTGTTGATTGGGGTGCCGGCGATCTGGTAGGACGCCTGTAGCAGCGCGGCGAGGTCGTCGATGCATTTGCCTGCGCGCTGTCCTGCGCGGAGACGGTGACGTTAGGGCTGTGGTGCACTCGCATGGTTGGATCGTATTGGGGCGCATAGGCATTGCCGTGCGCTAAATTGTGCAGCCGCGTGGTGTGGATGGGCCTACAATGCGCGTGCACCGGCGGCGGGCCCACCGATCGGGGGGCCAAAAATGTGTGTGGGGTGGGGTGTGGGTGCGTTGATACTTGAGGTGTGTCGATAGATGCGCTGGTGCAGCACGTGGGCCAGGTGCTCAATCGTGGGCATGCGTTGTTCGGCCAGCCCGGCACGGGTGGGGACGTGGCCGCGGGGCGCAGCGATGCGGCACTGGCCGGTGCTGCCGAGCTGGTGCGTCACAGCCAGCAGCGCATGTCCGGGTTGTCCGGGGTGCTGCCGGCGACCTACACCACGTTCGCGACCGATGCCGCCCCGGGCTTAGGCAGGGTCTCTACCGCCGATAACCGGCTGGGCACCCAGATACACGATGCGGTGCAAGTGGATTGGACCGGCGGGGCCAACTCGGGTTCGGTGGTCAAAGGCGCTGCCGCAGACACCACCACCTTGGCCCCGGTCTCGGGCACCCCGGCCGGCCAACGCGCCCTGATCGCCACCCTGCGCGCCCGCCTCGCCCAACAACAGCAGATCGTCAACGCGCATAAGGCTCGGGACGCGCAGCTGGCTTCTATGGTCCGCTCGATGCTGTACTCGCGTCGCCGCGGTAGTGGGGGTGGCGGGATGCCGATGGGCGGAATGCCGTTCGGCGGCGGTGGTTTCGGCGGCGGTGGGGGCGGTATGCCGGCGCTGTCTGGTCTGTCGGGGTTGGGTGGGTTCGGCGGGCACGGATCTCGCGGCCCGCATGCCAGCCTCGTTGATTCCTTGCGTGGGGCCAGTAGCGTTCCGGGGGAGCCGGGTGCCGGCGCGGCGCAGGCAGCGCTGAGTAAATTGGGCCGGCCTTACGTGTGGGGAGCTAAGGGCCCCAATAGTTTTGATTGTTCCGGATTGACGCAATGGGCGTGGCGCCAGGCTGGTGTGCAGTTGGGTAATGACACGTATTCCCAAATCAAGGAGGGTGTGGCGGTGCCGCCGGGGCAGGTGCGGGCCGGGGATCTGATTTTTCCGCTCGACGCTTTCGGTGAGGGCGGTCGTGGCGGACCTGGACATGTGCAGTTGGCGATTTCAGATCACCAGGTCGTGCATGCTCCTACCCCCGGTGACGTGGTCAGGATCGCCTCGCTGCCTGGCCGCTATATCGCTCGCCGACCAGTCCGCGCGCTGGCGGGTTGAAGGCAGAAAATTGTGCAGGAAGGGGTCACCGGGCGCGGTTAGGCTCGAATCACCTCCACGAAAGGACCGGCGGTGAATTCACGTTTAGAGCAAGAGGCCCAGCAGGTGTTGGGAGTTGTTTCTCACGCGCAGCGCGTTTTTGGCGGCGACGTGCTCCCTGCTGAGCCGCCGGCGTTCGCGCCTCGCCGTGATCTTGAAGACGATCTTGGCCTTGGCCACTTCTGACACCGGGGACGGGGGGAATTGATGGGCACCAAGCACTTCGGCGACAACACTTCGTGGGGCGTTTGGAATCGCCAGGGCGGCAGCGAGGGGTGGTCTGAGCCGGGTTGGGCGATGCCGTCGGATCACGCTCGCTACATCAGCAAGCATGACCCGTACTGGGGCCGGGTGTTAGATCATGCGCGACAAGCCTACGGCGACCCCACTATTCACTACAGCACTGACAATGTGGGCGATGAACGCCATCTGGTGTTCGGTGACGGCACGAGGCTGCCCGACAACGGCGTGATCGTCTATCACGATGGGGCAAGCAAGCAGAACTGGGCCCAAAATGACGACGGCACAGTGTCTTTGGTCGACCCGGACGGTAGGCAGGGTCCGCCGATTCCGCCGGCGGGCTACCGGAAGTTGGGTGACCACTATGCGCCGGTGAACGCGACCGGTCAGCAGATCGGGCCGCAGTTGGGCGGTGTTCCCAGTAGCGACAACGGTTTTTATAACGATCCCAAGAGCGGGTTGTTGACGCCGAAAAACCTCAACGGCGATTACTACACGCTGGGCCCGGACGGCAAGAAGTCGCTCTTCGACAAGAACGGTGCACCGATTAGTGAGGAGCAGTTCAACAACGCCAATAAGCCGCGTGATCCGGGGACCCGTCCCGGCGACGGCGGGCTAGCCACCGATGAGCAGCAGTCAGGCAAGGCCGCTGACGCGGTCAAGAAGCTGCAGCAGGAGCTGAAGAATCGCTACACCAAAATCAGTGACGCGGAGGAGAAACTGTCGGAGGTGCTGCTCAACGCGCACGCCACGACCAGCGCGGGTCAGCAGAAGCTCAACGACATTCAAAAGAAGATCGTCGATGCGGTCAACAACCCGACCATGGCGATGGACACACCGGCCGGTGAACGGGCGTTTCTGACGTTGTTGCGCAACCAGGTCGGTGCGACCAACGACTTGCTTGCCGAGGGGGGTCTGAGCGCTGAGGATCAGACCAAGGCCGCCCAGGCGCTGGCCGCGTTGTATGCGGCCGACAGCGGCGCGGGAAACGCCAATACTTCGCCGAACCCTGCTGATCCCGCCGCGGGGCAATCCTCTGCGCCGCCGGGACCCAGTTCGCCTGCCGGCGCCGATCCGGCTCCCGCCGCAGCCGATCTTGGGCCAGTTGCAGCACCAGATATGTCCGACCCCGGGTTGTCAAACATGCTCGGCGCCAACCCGTTAGGCGCCGACCCGTTATCGTCGTTAGCTTCGATGTTGCCCGCGTTGGGCAATCTGGGCGGAGCTGGGGGAAGCCCGCTGGATTCATTGGGTGGGTTGGCCGGCGCGGCAAGCCCTTTGGCGGGCTTGGCATCAGGTCTAGGTGATCAGGCCAACCACGAGCGGCCCTCCGACACCGCGGAAAAGACCGACGACGGGCCCGATCATCCCAAAGGCAAGGAAGCCAAGGACGGCAAGACGGACACCACGACACCGCCAGACGGTGCAGCTGGGCAGCCGGGGCCGCAGGCCCAAAACGCGGGTAACTCCACACCGGGGGATCCCCCCAACCCCGCCACGCCGCCGGCGGCGGCATCGCCGACGGTCAAGCTGCCCGACGGATCGATGGCGACGGCCCGCAGCCCGCAGGCGGCGCAGGCCATTCGCGACTATCTTGCGGGTAAAACCGTCGACGCGGCCTACCGCCAAAACAACATCCAGCTGCCACCGCCGGGCACACCGGTGACCAATCCGGTGGACCCAAGCCGTCTCACATGCGGGGACTTGGCCATGTTCAAAGATCACTACGTGCCTGTCCTGAGCTCGGTCAAGGCCTTCGTCAACGGCCAGGTGGTTCCTCTGGAATCGGTGTCCTCAAGCCCGGACTTTTTGGGTTGGATCGACCCCACGGCCGCGGCCGGCAGCGCCACGCCCCACGGTGGGCCACCGGCGCCGGCTCCTCCCCAGCCCGCGATACCTCCGGTCCCCTCGGCCCCGCCGGCCGTCTCAGCACCGCCTGCAGCGGCGGGCGCGCCTGTGCCGATCGGCGGGTAGCGGCCAAACGCCACCCACAAGTAGCCACCACCGTGGACACTTGAAAAACACAGAAAGGAACACTCAGCCATGTCCGAGCCGATCCGTATTGATCCCGAGGTGCTCCGCGAGGTGGCCGGCAACCATGACGAGGTCGTGCGCGTCGTCGAAGCCGCACGAGAGCGCGGCGGCGACATCCAAGCCGCCGTGGAAACCCTCGGCCCGATCATGCACGAGGTCAAAGCCGCAGTCAGCGATGTGTTGATCGACCGCGACAACGCGCTGGCCGAGCACGCCAGCCGGCACCGCAGCGCCAGCGAGGACCTGCAGCGAGGGGCCCACATTTACACTGACGTCGACGACCAGAACTCCCAGCACCTCCGCCAGCTATAACAGACCCATGACAACCGACGCCGCCGACCGGGAATACACCGCCAACACCCCCGATGAAACCGTGTGGGTGCGGGTGGCCGGGTCGGGTCAGGTGCTGGGCGTCCAACTGGAGCCGCCCGTGATGGATCTGCGCGGCCACGAGATCGCCGAGCGCATCCAGGCCTGCGCCGACGTCGCCTACCTGAAGGGGCAAGTGGCGCTGCGCGCCGACTTCGAACAACGCGGCACCCCCGCCGACGCAATCGCCTGGATGGCTACGCACGAAGACCTCGACCAGGCCCACACCCGGCTCAGAAATCTGTAGGGACATTTGGGATGAAGGTCGACGCACCCGGGCTGGTCGCCGCCGCGCAGCGGCTGCTCGCCGCGGTCGAAGCCCTTGGCGGTAGCGGTGTGCCGCACGCGCCGCTGGCCGCGGACCCCGCGTCGATTGGCGCGGCAACCCGGTTGACCACCGCCGGTGCGGAGCTCACGGCGGCGCTGACCGCCCACATCACAGCCCTGGTCGCATCTATCGAGCATCTGACGGGCACGGCGATCACGTTCGTCGAGACCGACGCCAACAATGCGGCGGCCATCGCCGCCTTGAACACGGGTGGGGCCGCCGCGGCGGGGGTTGCGGGTTCGGCCCCGCCTGCTCCGCCCGTGCCCCCCGATGTGCGAGTACCGATCGGGCCACCGCCACCGATGCCGCCCGAGGCCATTTCGGTGGCCGTGCACTCTGGGTCTCCCAGCGGCGGGGAACCGTTTATCAACGCGTGGTCGCAGGTCGCCCGCGCGACACACGATGCCTCCCAAATGATCCGGTCCGCGGTCCAGCAGCTCCCCGACGTCTTGGATGGGCCGGTGTCCACCCCGGCGGTGAGCCAGCACCTGATGTCGTTCGCGACGGGTCTTGAGACCTACGGTCAGCGTGCTCAGACTTTGGTCAGGCAGGCAAATCACCACGCGGACAACCAATTTGAAGTCCGCCAGGCTGTCCCGACACCGCAGCAATTCACGAGCGCTGAAAACCGGGTGCAGACTATCGCTTTCGCGAATGCGGCCTCAGGGGGTAAACACGCGGCGCAGCTGGCGCAAGCGGTCGCGGTCAAAAACCAGCTCGACGACCAAGCGGTGACCCATTACCCGCCCTATCACGTGCGCACGGTGGCCAGCACCGATGGTGAAGATCCCGGCACCCCGCCGACCGAGCAGCACACCGCCGATCCCACGGGCCAAGATCCTACGACTCCAAAGACTCCGGGCGATCCGACGACCAGCGGCACCGACGATGGGGAAGGCCTCGGCGGCACGGATCCGGCCTCAGATCTCGCACCGGAGCAGAGCGGCGGCGCGGCGGGCTTGATACCGCAACTGCTGCCCACACTGCTCGGGGCCGCTGGCGGGATGATCGGCGGCGCGCTGGGCGCGGTGACGAAGGGGCCTGAGGCCGCGCTGCAAGCAGGCCAGCAGGCGATCCAGGCGGCGACTCAGGGCTTGTCGGGTCTGGGGCAATCGAAAATGGATCCCCCGGAGATGGGTAATGAGCCGTCGATGCCCGGGGGTGGGGATCCGGCCGGCGGGGGTGGCGATCCTGCACCGACCACGCCTGCCAGCGGTGCGGGGGAGCTCAGCGTTGCCCCGTCAACCGGTGCCCCGCCCACCCCGGCGGTTACGCCGGTAGGAGCCGCAGAAGGATCGTCGCCTGGCGGCGCAGGTTCGGGGGGTGGCGGGCCGATGG
>NZ_JCALDG010000004.1:0-372899 GCF_059812735.1 Mycobacterium sp. NGS40 | reverse complement strand
GCTACTCGTGTTCGGGTCACCGTGTTGGGGCGGTGCCGTGTTCCCACACCGCTCGCCACTCGCGCTCCTCATCTTGCTTTTCGTGGTGCAACGCCGCCGATGGTGGGCTTAGGTGGATGGCGGGGTGGGGCAGCGTAAAGAAATCGCCTTTGCCTTGAGCTGACGTGCCGCGCCCGGTATCGATGTAGCAATACCCCTGCCCCGATAGGGGAGCGCCGGTGGCCGTCTTGCCCAGATAGTGCAGCACGTTGGCGGCCGCGCTAGTCGCGCCGTTTTTCGCGAATATCGCCGCTTTCGGTAGCGGGCGGTCTGACGGCGAGATGACTGCCGCGGTGTCGCCGATCGCAAAAATGCCCGGGTACCGAGTTTGCATCGTGGCCGGATCGACGCTGATCCAACCCGGGCCGTCCAGTGTCAATGCGGGTTCGTGCGGGGGCACGAAGACGAGCAGATCGAAACTTGTCGCGGCGCCGTTGCGAAAGTGGATCTGGCGGCGATCGGCGTCGATGCGAGCTACGGCGTGCTCGCCGAAGAATTCAATGGCTTGCTCGCGCAGTAGGGCGACGAGTTCAGGTCCGGCGTGCGGACCCGCCGAGGGCATCGGGTGCTTTTCTGGGGTGTAGACCGAGATTTCGGTGGCGTCGCGCGATCCATTGTCGCGGAGGAGATCGGCGGCGAGCAGTGCTCCTTCGTAGGGAGCGACCGGGCAGCGGTATGGCTGTGACGTCACCAGCACCACCAGCCGTCCGCCGGTGAAGGCGCGCAGCGCCTGGTGCGCTTTCGCCGCTGCGTCGGAACTGTAGAAGTGCACAGCAGTGCCGTTGTCCATAGCGCTGCGCAGGCCGGCGATATTGTCGATTGCGTTGCGCGCGCCGGTGGCGATCACCAACGCATCAAATGCGATGTCGGTGCCGTCCGCGAGGCTGACGGTGCGCGACGCGGGATCGATGCTGCGGACCGTGCCCTCGACGCGACGGACTCCGGCCAGTGCGCTGGCGCTGGGCGTGACCGCCACGCTTGCCTGGTCACGCCAGCCGCGCATGACCCACGGCAAGGTGAAGCCCAGGAAGTGCGAAAAGTCCTCATCAACCACCGTGATGTCGAGATCGTCGAGTGAGACCTCCGATTCGGCGAGTTCCTTGAGGACGCTGAGACCGCCGATTCCCGCACCGAGGATGACCAGCTGCTTCGTCATAATTTTGCCTTTCCATTAGGTCTTTGCTGAAGGGGCGTGCGTACGGGCACGAGTGGCGCCGTCATCCGGGTGACCGTCACACCAGTGACCCGCCGGGACCTGGCGTTTGACCGCTTCGATGTGCGCCCCGCACCCGGCCCAGGTTGTCTTTCCGCAAGCGGGGCAACGCACCGCGTAACACATGGACGTTGTCCTGTCTCGGGTTGCTAAGCGTGGGCTCGAGGACGATGGAGCTGGCTGAACTGCGGTGTGAGCACCAGGGACTTGACCGCGTCGAACACGGCCAGCGTCCGATCTGGCGTGGGGACGGAGGTGAAGACCGGCCCGAAAGCCGTGTGGCCGTCGATGGTGATCAGTGGGCTGCCGCCCGTTTCTCCCAGTGCGTCTTGGCTCGCTTGATGACACCGTGAGACCACGGCGTCCAGCTCGGTGTCGCAGACCGCTGCGGCCGTGGTACGCCGCGCCCCGACCGCCCGTAGAACGTGTTCGACAATTTCGTCGCCCAGAGCGCGAGATCGATCGAAGTATTCTTCGCCGAAGGCGAAATACGCCGTGGCTATCGCGTCTTGGCCGAGCTCCTCGCGCAGAGCCGCCATCAGCCGCCCGACCCGTTGCGAGTCGGTCATGCGGGCCCGCTGCGGCGGCGGCAGCTCGCGTCCGTCGTTGAGAAGCGCCAGATTCATCAGTTGCCAGTCAATCGCGAAACCGGCCTCGTCGGCGGCCGCTTTCAACCAGCGTGCGGTGTTCCACGAGAAAGGACACACCGGGTCCAGCCACAAAGTTACCGCGGTTTGCCCGCGATCGATGGTCCCCGCGTCAGTCATTAGCTGCTGCAACACAAATCGGGCCCTTCGCGCTGGCTGGTCCAGAAATCGCAGTACCGCCATCGCATTGCGGTCGATCTTCATATAGGTACGTATCCGTAAATACCATACCCCCTACCGTATAGATCGCCGACCGGATCGGCAACGTCGTCCTTCGCCGGGCGGGAAAACCAAGCCGTCATTGTGGCGAAACGAACTAATTTGCAAAGCTTTTCGTGTTGGTCAGGCGGAGAACGTGGTCGGCCGTCTCGCGTGCCAGCGTCGGGCGCCTCCCGGCGTCGCCCGCATGCCCCGTGGCGGGCGAAGTGGGGTGCGGCCGCCGTTGCCTCGTGCGGGGATCCACGATCGGCAGCTCCCCAGCGCGGGTCGTTCTCGTCGGCGGGCCTACGCTTAACGCATGCAACGGATTATCGGGACGGAGGTCGAGTACGGCATTTCGTCGCCGACCGACCCGACCGCCAACCCGATCCTTACTTCGACTCAGGCGGTGTTGGCCTACGCGGCCGCCGCCGGCATTCAGCGCGCCAAGCGCACCCGCTGGGACTACGAAGTGGAGTCGCCGCTGCGTGACGCCCGCGGTTTCGACCTGAGCCGCTCGGCCGGCCCGCCACCGGTGGTCGACGCCGACGAGGTCGGCGCGGCCAACATGATCCTGACCAACGGCGCGCGGCTCTACGTCGACCACGCGCACCCCGAGTACTCCGCGCCCGAGTGCACCGACCCACTGGACGCGGTCATCTGGGACAAGGCCGGTGAGCGCGTGATGGAGGCCGCCGCGCGGCACGTCGCCAGCGTGCCCGGAGCGGCCAAGCTGCAGCTCTACAAGAACAACGTCGACGGCAAGGGCGCCTCGTACGGATCGCACGAGAACTACCTGATGAGCCGGCAAACGCCGTTCTCGGCCATCATCGCCGGTCTAACGCCGTTTTTGGTGTCCCGGCAGGTGTTCACCGGCTCCGGGCGGGTCGGCATCGGCCCCTCAGGGGACGAGCCCGGCTTCCAGCTGTCCCAGCGCTCCGACTACATCGAGGTCGAGGTCGGGCTGGAGACCACGCTGAAGCGCGGCATCATCAACACCCGCGACGAGCCGCACGCCGACGCCGACCGGTATCGCCGGCTGCACGTGATCATCGGCGACGCCAACCTCGCCGAGACGTCGACTTACCTCAAGCTGGGCACCACGGCGCTGGCCCTGGACCTGATCGAAGAGGGTCCGATGCACGGCATCGACCTGAGTGATCTGGCGCTGGCCCGGCCGGTGCACGCGGTGCACGCGATCAGTCGCGACCCCTCGCTGCGCGTCGCGGTGGCCATGGCCGACGGCCGGGAGCTGACCGCGCTTGCGCTGCAACGGATCTACCTCGACCGGGTGGCCAAACTGGTCGACGGTCGCGACCCCGACCCGCGGGCAGCACACGTCGTCGAGACCTGGGCGCACGTGCTGGACCTGCTCGAGCGCGACCCGATGGAGTGCGCGGAGCTGCTGGACTGGCCGGCCAAGCTGCGACTGCTCGAGGGGTTCCGGCAGCGCGAGAACCTGAGCTGGTCGGCGCCGCGGCTGCACCTGGTGGACCTGCAATATTCCGACGTCCGGCTGGACAAAGGCCTGTACAACCGGCTGGTCGCGCGCGGCTCGATGAAGCGTCTGGTCAGCGAACACCAGGTGCTCGAGGCGGTGGACAACCCGCCGACCGACACCCGCGCCTATTTCCGCGGCGAATGCCTGCGCCGATTCGGCGCCGACATCGCCGCGGCCAGTTGGGACTCGGTGATTTTCGATCTCGGTGGCGATTCGCTGGTGCGCATCCCGACGCTGGAGCCGCTACGGGGCAGCAAAGCGCACGTCGGAGCCCTGCTGGACTCCGTGGACAGCGCCGTCGAACTGGTGGAACAACTGACGAGCTGAGGTCTGTTAACCAAAGAACGTCGGCTTTGACCGGTAGGGTAGAGAGACCAGCGGGCGGCTTAAGCGGCCAGTAAGCAAGCCCAGACATAGCAGGAGGCGGCGATGGCGCAGGAGCAAACCAAACGTGGCGGTGGCGGCGGCGACGAAGATGACGTCGTTGGCACCACGGCTGCGGGCCAAGAGCGTCGCGAGAAACTGACCGAGGAAACCGACGATCTGCTCGACGAGATTGACGACGTCCTGGAGGAAAACGCCGAGGACTTCGTCCGCGCGTATGTCCAAAAGGGCGGACAGTGACCTGGCCTTTCCCCGATCGCCTGTCCACTAACTCGGCTCAACCCGGATTATCTGCTGTAAATACGTCGTCCTTCGCGGACCTGTTGCGCCGTCAGGCGCCCGAGTTGCTTCCGGCCGTCCTGGGCGGTGGCTCCGGCCGATCCGGTGGTGACGCCGGGCTGCCGCACGGCACCACGATCGTCGCCCTGAAATACCCCGGCGGTGTCCTGATCGCCGGTGACCGGCGCTCCACCCAGGGCAACATGATCGCGGGCCGGGACGTCAAGAAGGTCTACATCACGGACGATTACACCGCGACCGGCATCGCCGGCACCGCCGCGATCGCCGTCGAATTCGCCCGCCTGTACGCGGTGGAGCTGGAGCACTACGAAAAGCTGGAAGGCGTCCCGCTGACGTTCGCCGGCAAGGTCAACCGGCTCGCGATCATGGTGCGCGGCAACCTGGCCGCCGCGATGCAGGGGCTGGTCGCGCTGCCGCTGCTGGCGGGATACGACATCCACGCGGCCGACCCGGAAAGCGCTGGGCGCATAGTCTCGTTCGACGCCGCGGGCGGCTGGAACATCGAGGAAGAGGGCTACCAGTCGGTGGGGTCGGGGTCGATCTTCGCCAAGTCGTCGATCAAGAAGCTCTATGCCCAAGTCACCGACGTCGACTCCGCGCTGCGGGTAGCCGTGGAGTCGCTGTACGACGCCGCCGACGACGATTCCGCCACCGGCGGACCGGATCTGGTGCGCGGCATCTTCCCGACGGCGGTCACCATCGGCGCCGAAGGGGCTGCCGACGTGCCCGAGAGCCGGATCGCCGAATTGGCCCGCGATGTCATCGAAAGCCGTTCGCGCGCAGACACTTTCGGCCCGGATGGCGGTGAGAAGTGAGCTTCCCGTATTTCATCTCGCCTGAGCAGGCGATGCGTGAGCGCAGCGAGCTCGCGCGCAAGGGCATCGCCCGGGGCCGCAGCGTGGTGGCGCTGGCCTACGCCGGCGGTGTGCTGTTCGTCGCGGAGAACCCGTCGCGGTCCCTGCAGAAGATCAGTGAGCTCTACGACCGGGTGGGTTTCGCGGCCGCCGGCAAGTTCAACGAGTTCGACAACCTGCGGCGCGGCGGCATCCAGTTCGCCGACACCCGCGGCTACGCCTACGATCGCCGCGACGTCACCGGCCGGCAGCTGGCCAACGTCTACGCGCAGACGCTCGGCACCATCTTCACCGAGCAAGCCAAGCCGTATGAGGTCGAGTTGTGCGTGGCCGAGGTCGCGCACTACGGCGAGACCAAAGCGCCTGAGATGTACCGGATCACCTACGACGGGTCCATCGCCGACGAGCCACACTTCGTGGTGATGGGCGGCACCACCGAGCCGATCACCACCGCGCTCAAGGAGTCGTACGCCGAAAACGCCGACCTGCGCGGTGCTTTGGGGATTGCCGTCGACGCGCTGCGCGCCGGGAGCTCCAACGGCAGTGACGAACACAGTCTGGACGTAGCCAACCTCGAGGTCGCCATCCTGGACGCCAACCGGCCGCGGCGCGCGTTCCGGCGCATCGGCGGGGCCACCCTGGAGAACTTGCTGCAGGAGTCGAAGGACGCGAAATCCGAGGGCGATGCCCCGGATTCAGACGGCGAATCTTAGCCCCTGGGCGCGGCTGCTGACCGTCGCGCTCAGACAACCAGTACCCTCGATAATGTGCAGCGACGAATCATGGGCATCGAGACCGAGTTCGGTGTCACCTGCACGTTCCACGGCCATCGCCGCCTGTCCCCGGACGAGGTAGCCCGCTACCTTTTCCGCCGGGTGGTGTCATGGGGTCGCAGCTCCAACGTGTTCTTGCGTAACGGCGCGCGGCTGTATCTCGATGTGGGCAGCCACCCCGAGTACGCCACCGCCGAGTGCGACAGCCTGGTGCAGCTGGTCACCCACGACCGGGCCGGGGAATGGGTGCTGGAAGACCTACTCGTAGACGCCGAGCAGCGGCTCGCCGACGAAGGCATCGGCGGCGACATTTACCTGTTCAAGAACAACACCGACTCCGCGGGCAACTCCTACGGGTGCCACGAGAATTACCTGATCGTGCGGGCCGGTGAGTTCTCCCGGATCTCCGACGTGCTGCTGCCCTTCCTGGTCACCCGCCAACTGATCTGCGGGGCCGGCAAGGTGTTGCAGACCCCCAAGGCCGCGACATTCTGCCTGTCGCAGCGCGCCGAGCACATCTGGGAAGGCGTTTCGTCGGCCACCACCCGCAGCCGCCCGATCATCAACACCCGGGACGAGCCGCACGCCGACGCCGAAAAGTACCGGCGGCTGCACGTCATCGTCGGCGACTCCAACATGTGCGAGACCACCACCATGCTCAAGGTGGGCACCGCCGCGCTGGTGCTGGAGATGATCGAAGCCGGTGTGCCGTTCCGCGACTTCTCGCTGGACAATCCGATCCGCGCCATCCGCGAGGTCAGCCACGACATCACCGGCCGCCGTCCCGTCCGGCTGGCCGGCGGGCGTCAGGCCAGCGCGCTGGACATCCAGCGGGAGTACTACACCCGCGCGGTCGAGCACCTGCAGACCCGCGAGCCCAACGCGCAGATCGAGCAGGTCGTCGACCTGTGGGGACGCCAGCTCGACGCCGTCGAGAGCCAGGACTTCGCCAAGGTCGACACCGAGATCGACTGGGTGATCAAGCGCAAGCTGTTCCAGCGCTACCAGGACCGCTACAACATGGAGCTGGCCGACCCCAAGATCGCCCAGCTGGACCTGGCCTACCACGACATCAAGCGTGGTCGCGGTGTGTTCGATCTGCTGCAGCGCAAGGGCCTCGCGGCGCGCGTCACCACCGACGAGGACATCGCCGAGGCGGTCGACAACCCGCCCCAGACCACCCGGGCGCGGCTGCGCGGCGAATTCATCAGCGCCGCACAGGCGGCCGGCCGCGACTTCACCGTCGACTGGGTGCACCTCAAGCTCAACGACCAGGCCCAGCGCACCGTGCTGTGCAAGGACCCGTTCCGGGCCGTCGACGAGCGGGTGAAGCGGCTCATCGCCAGCATGTGACCCACCGCGAGTCGGTGCGCGCGGCGGGTGCGGGCCATCTAACCTGGAGCAAATGGCGACCTCGAAAGTCGAACGGCTGGTCAATCTCGTCATCGCCCTGCTGTCCACTCGCGGCTACATCACCGCGGAAAAGATCCGGTCCAGCGTGGCCGGCTATTCGGACAGCCCGAGCCTCGAGGCGTTTTCCCGGATGTTCGAGCGCGACAAGAACGAATTGCGCGACCTGGGCATCCCGCTCGAGGTCGGCCGGGTGTCGGCGCTGGACCCCAGCGAGGGGTACCGCATCAACCGCGACGCTTACGCGCTGCCGCCGGTCGAACTGACCGCCGACGAGGCGGCCGCCGTCGCCGTCGCCACCCAGCTCTGGGAGTCACCCGAACTGATCACCGCGACGCAGGGCGCGCTGCTCAAGCTGCGCGCCGCCGGTGTCGACGTCGACCCCGAGGCGCCGGTGGCCATCGCCTCCCCGGAGGGTGTGCCGGGTCTGCGTGGTTCCGAAGATGTGCTCGGAATCCTGTTGTCCGCCATCGATTCCCGGCAGGCCGTGCGGTTTCCGCACCGCCCGTCGCGCGCCGAGCCCTACACGATGCGCACCGTCGAGCCGTGGGGGGTGGTCACCGAGAAGGGCCGCTGGTATCTCGTCGGTCACGACCGTGACCGCGACGCCACCCGCACCTTCCGGCTGTCCCGCATCGGCGTCGACGTCGAGCCGATCGGCCCAGCCGGCGCCGTCACCGTCCCCGACGGCGTCGACCTGCGCAAGATCGTCGCGCAGACCGTCACCGACGTGTCGGGGGCACCCACCGGCGCGCAGGCCCTGGTGTGGGTCGCCGACGGGCGGGCCACCGCGTTGCGGCGCGCGGGAACCTCCACGGGTGCGCGGCAGCTGAGCGGGCGCGACGGCGAGGTGATCGAGCTCGAGATCAGCTCGAGCGACCGGCTGGCCCGCGAAATCGCCGGCTACGGGGTCGACGCCGTCGTGCTGGAGCCGCAAACCCTGCGCGACGACGTGCTGGCCCGGTTGCGCGCCCAGGCGGGGGTCCAGTGACTCCCGTGTCGACCCGCCTGGTGCGGCTGCTCAACATGGTGCCGTATTTCCAGGCCAACCCGCGGATCACCCGCGCCGAGGCAGCCGCCAAGCTGGGGGTGTCGGCCAAGCAGCTGGAGGAGGACCTCAACCAGCTGTGGATGTGCGGTCTTCCCGGCTACTTCCCGGGTGATCTCATCGACTTCGAGTTCTCCGGAGACACCATCGAGGTCACGTTCTCGGCGGGCATCGACCGCCCGCTCAAGCTCACTTCGCCGGAGGCCACCGGTCTGCTGGTCGCGCTGCGGGCGCTGGCCGACATTCCGGGCGTGGTCGATCCGGAGGCGGCCCGCAGCGCGATCGCCAAGATCGCCGCCGCGGCCGGCGCCGTCGGGCAGGACGCGACGGGTACGGTCACGGCGATCGACGAGCCGGCACCCATCGAGAGCCGGGCCGCGGCCGTGGTCCGCACCGCCGTGCAGTACAAACACGCGCTGGCCATCGACTACTACTCGGCCTCGCACGACACCCTGACCAGCCGGATCGTCGACCCGATCCGGGTGCTGCTGATCGGCGGACACAGCTATCTGGAGGCGTGGTCACGCGAAGCCGAGGGCGTGCGGCTGTTCCGCTTCGACCGGATCGTCGAGGCGACCGAGCTGGGGGAGCCGGCCGCCCCACCCCGGCCGGCGCTGCAGGCGCCGCCGGACACCTCGCTGTTCGACGGGGATCCCTCGCTGCCGTCGGCCAAGCTGCGGGTGTCTCCGGCCGCGTCGTGGATGTTCGAGTACTACCCGATGCGCGACGTGCACGAGCTGCCGGACGGGTCGTGCGAGGCGGTCATGACGTATGCCTCCGAGGACTGGATGACACGCCTGGTGCTGGGCTTCGGGCCGGACGTGCGAGTGGTTGAACCGCAGTCGCTTGCCCAGCGTGTACGGGATGCCGCGGCGGCCGCCTTGGAGTCCTATCAGGCTGTGACGTCCTGACCGCACGGCGCGGGCACACCGGCAGTCGGCCGTGCTGCGGTAGCATCGGGTGGACGTCTGGAGGTAATCAAAGTGGGCAGTCTTAGTCCGTGGCACTGGGCGATCCTCGCGGTCGTCATCATCCTGCTGTTCGGCGCCAAGAAACTCCCGGACGCAGCGCGTTCGCTGGGCAAGTCGATGCGCATCTTCAAGTCCGAAATGCGGGAAATGCAGACGGAGAGCAAGTCCGACGCGCCTTCCATCGAAACCCCTGCGGCGGCTCCGCAGCCCGTGCAGTCGCAACGGGTCGACCCGTCGGCCTCCGAGCAGGGCCACACCGAAGCGCGCCCCGCTTAGGGGGTATCGGCCGCGGTGCCTGAGCGCCACTGACCGAGCGTCGTGAAAGCATTCAAGACTTCAGCGCGCACTGCTGCGTTTCTGAAGCATCTCAATCCGCGCAACAGGCGCAGTCGGACCAATCCCGACGCGACGATGTCGCTGGTCGACCATCTGACCGAGCTGCGCACCCGGCTGCTGATCTCGCTGGCTGCGATCCTGGTCACCACAATTTTCGGCTTCATCTGGTACAGCCATTCGGTGTTTGGGCTGGAAAGCCTGGGCGAGTGGCTACGCCATCCCTATTGCTCGCTGCCGCAGTCGGCGCGCGCGGACATCAGCGCCGACGGGCAGTGCCGGTTGCTGGCGACGGCGCCGTTCGACCAATTCATGCTGCGGCTCAAGGTCGGGATGACGGCCGGGATCGTGTTGGCATGCCCGGTGTGGTTCTACGAGCTGTGGGCGTTCATCACGCCTGGGCTGTATCAGAAGGAACGCCGCTTCGCGATCGGGTTCGTGATCCCCGCCGCGCTGCTGTTCGTCGGCGGTGCGATCCTGGCCTACTTCGTGCTGTCTCAGGCGCTGGGCTTCCTGCTGACCGTCGGCAGCGACGTGCAGGTGACCGCGCTGTCCGGCGATCGCTATTTCGGCTTCCTGATCAACCTGCTGCTGGTGTTCGGATTCAGCTTCGAATTCCCGCTGCTGATCGTCATGCTCAACATGGTCGGTGTGCTGCCCTACGAGAAGCTCAAGGCGTGGCGGCGCGGCCTGATCTTCGCGATGTTCGTGTTCGCGGCGGTGTTCACCCCCGGCTCCGACCCGTTTTCGATGACCGCGCTGGGCGTCGCGCTGTCCGTACTCCAAGAGCTGGCCATCCAGATCGCCCGCGTCCACGACAAGCGAAAAGCCAAGCGCGAAGCGCAAACCGCGATCCCCGACGACCAGGCGTCGGTCATCGAGCCGGCCGGACCCCTATCCGAGCCGCAGCCCGAGCCGTCGTTGCACGCCGGGCAACATGATGACGTCACGTAGATGACTGCACCACCTGACGGCGGCGTGACCGAACTGACCGAGCTGCCACGGTTCACCGCGGAATTGCCGTTTGGGCTCGACGATTTCCAGACCCGGGCGTGTGCGGCGCTAGAACGCGGTCACGGCGTATTGGTTTGTGCGCCAACGGGTGCCGGCAAGACAGTGGTCGGCGAATTCGCCGTGCACCTGGCGCTGGCCGCCGGCAGTAAGTGCTTCTACACCACTCCGATCAAGGCATTGAGCAACCAGAAGCACACCGACCTGACGGCACGCTACGGTCGCGACCGGATCGGGCTGTTGACCGGTGACGTGTCGCTGAATGCCGACGCGCCCGTGGTGGTGATGACCACCGAGGTGCTGCGCAACATGCTTTACGCGGATTCGGCTGCGCTGCAAGGACTTTCCCATGTGGTGATGGACGAGGTGCATTTCCTTGCCGACCGGATGCGGGGTCCGGTGTGGGAAGAGGTGATCCTGCATCTGCCCGAGGAGGTGCGGCTGGTCAGCCTGTCGGCGACGGTGAGCAACGCCGAGGAGTTCGGCGGCTGGATCCAGACTGTGCGCGGCGACACCACGGTCGTCGTCGACGAGCACCGGCCGGTGCCGCTGTGGCAACACGTATTGGTCGGCAGGCGCCTGCTGGACCTGTTCGACTACGAGAACGAGAAACCGGCCGCGGATCGTCAGCCGCGGGTAAATCCCGAACTGCTGCGCCACATTGCGCACCGCCGCGAAGCCGACCGGATGGGTGATTGGCGTGGTCCTCGCCGGCAGTCGGGCAGGGGCCGCCCCGAGCGCCCACGGTTTTACCGGCCGCCCGCGCGACCCGACGTGATCGCGACGCTGGACTCCGAGGGGCTGTTGCCGGCCATCACGTTCGTGTTCTCGCGCGCGGGGTGCGATGCCGCTGTGCAGCAGTGCCTGCGCTCGCCGCTGCGGCTCACCAGCGAGGAGGAACGCGCCCAGATCGCCGAGGTCATCGACCACCGCTGCGGCGACCTCGCCGAAGCCGATCTCGCGGTGCTGGGCTACTACGAGTGGCGGGAGGGGTTGCTGCGCGGGTTGGCGGCCCACCACGCCGGCATGTTGCCGGCCTTCCGGCACACCGTCGAGGAACTGTTCACGGCCGGGCTGGTCAAGGCGGTGTTCGCCACCGAAACCCTGGCGCTGGGCATCAACATGCCGGCCCGCACGGTGGTGCTCGAGCGGCTGGTGAAGTTCAACGGCGAGGCGCACGTGCCGCTGACGCCGGGGGAGTACACGCAGCTGACCGGCCGGGCCGGCCGGCGCGGGATCGACGTCGAGGGGCACGCGGTGGTGCTTTGGCATCCCACCGAGGAGACCTCCGAGCCGTCGGCGGTGGCCGGGCTGGCGTCCACCCGGACGTTCCCGCTGAAAAGCTCGTTCGCGCCGTCGTACAACATGACGATCAACCTGGTCCAGCACATGGGTCCGGAGCAGGCGCACCAACTGCTGGAGCAATCGTTCGCGCAGTACCAGGCCGACCGGTCTGTCGTCGGTTTGGTGAAAGGCATCGACCGCGGCAAGCGGATGCAAGACGAGATCGCCGCCGAACTCGGTGGGGCCGACGCGCCGATCCTGGAATACGCCCGGATGCGCGCACGCATCACCGAGATGGAACGCGCGCAGTCCCGGGCGTCGCGACTGCACCGGCGCCAGGCAGCCAACGACGCGCTGGCCGGATTGCGCCGCGGCGACATCATCACGATCACCAACGGCCGGCACAGCGGCCTGGCGGTGGTGCTGGAATCGGCGCGCGACGGCGACGACCCGCGGCCGTTGGTGCTCACCGAACACCGCTGGGCGGGCCGGATTTCGTCGGCCGACTACTCGGGTGCCTCGGCGCCGCTGGGGTCGATGTCGTTGCCCAAGCGCGTCGAACATCGTCAGCCGAGGGTGCGCCGCGATCTGGCTTCGGCGCTGCGATCGGCCGCGGCTGGGCTCAACGTTCCGTCGCGTCGTCGCGCCGCGGATCCCGACGGCGGCTTCCACGACCCGGAGCTGGCGTCGTTGCGGGAGGAGTTGCGCCGCCACCCGGCGCATAACAGCCCCGGCGTCGAGGCACAGGTTCGTGAGGCCGAGCGCTATCTGCGCATCGAACGCGACAACGCGCAGCTGGAAAAGAAGGTCGCCGCCGCCACCAACTCGCTGGCGCGCACGTTCGACCGGATCGTCGGGCTGCTCACCGAACGCGAGTTCATCCAGGGCTCCGCGGGTGATCCGCGCGTCACCGACGACGGTCGGCTGTTGGCCCGGATCTACAGCGAGAGCGATCTGCTGGTCGCCGAATGCCTGCGCACCGGCGCGTGGGCGGAGCTGAAGCCCGCCGAGTTGGCCGCCGTCGTCTCGTCGGTGCTCTACGAGACCCGCGGCGGTGACGGGCCCAGCGCTCCGTTTGCGGCCGAGGCGCCCACGCCGCGGTTGCGGCAGGCGTTGCTGCAGACCGCGAAGTTGTCATTCGCGCTGCGCGCCGACGAGCAAACACATCGCATCGCACCGAGCCGAGAACCCGACGACGGTTTCGTCACCGTCGTCTACCGCTGGGCCCGGACCGGCGATCTGGCCGCCTCGCTGGCTGCGGCCGACGCGACCGGCAGCGGTTCCCCGTTATTGGCAGGCGATTTCGTACGGTGGTGTCGCCAGGTGCTCGACCTGTTGGACCAGGTTCGCAATGCCGCGCCGGATGCCGAACTGCGGGCCACGGCGAAGCGGGCCATCAACGATGTTCGGCGCGGCGTCGTCGCAGTTGACGCCGGGTAGGCTGGCTCCGAGCTACCGTTACAGGGCCAGGACACAAGGTGATTGAGGAGAAATGATGAGCGGACCGCACGGATCGGACCCGGGCCAGCAGTGGCAGCCGCCCGGCGAGGGTGGCGATCGCTCCCAGGAACCGACTCAGGTGGGTCAGGTGGGCTCGCCCTGGCAACAGCAGCAACCCCCGGCCCAGGAAGGGACCTGGCAGGCGCCGGCGTATACGCCGCCCGCCGAGTACCCCCAGTACCAGCAGCCGTACCCCCAGCAACCGCAGCCGGGGTACGGGCAGCCCGAGCAGCAGCAGTACGGTCAGCCCGGCCAGTACGGCCAGCCGGGTCAATATGGTCAGCCCGGTCAGTACGGCCAGCCTGGTCAGTACGGTCAGCAGCCCGGTCAGTACGGCCAATACGGTCAGCCGGGCCAGTACGGTCAGTACCCGCAGCAGTACCCGGGTCAGCCGCAGAAGAAGCGCTCGATGGGCCTGATCGCCGGCATCGGCGGTGCGGTCGCCTTCCTGCTGATCGCGGTGGTGCTGGTGCTCGGATTCTGGGAGCCCGGCTTCTTCGTCACCACCAAGCTGGACGTCAACAAAGCCCAGGCCGGTGTGCAGCAGGTGCTGACCGACGAAACCAACGGCTATGGCGCCAAGAACGTCAAGGACGTCAAGTGTAACAACGGCGCCGATCCCACCGTGACCAAGGGCGCCACCTTTGACTGCGCCGTCAGCATCGACGGGGCTCAGAAGCGCGTGACGGTGACCTTCCAGGACGACAAGGGCACCTACGAGGTCGGTCGGCCGCAGTAACTCACTGCGGCAACGAGTCGAGCGCTTTCTGCAGTCGGGCGACCGAGGACCCCACGCCGAATTCCGTCGCCAGCGCCGCGGTGCGCTGCGGGTCGGCGGCGACCAGCGGTAATTCGTCGGTGGGCGTCGACAAGGCGATCGGTGCGTCGGTAGCCACCCGCACCACCTGGCCGGCGGCCTCGATGTAGTCGGTCGCGCCCAGCAGTTTCGCCCGCAAGCCCTTGGCGAGCTTGGATTTCGGGTCGTGGGCGGCGGCCAGGATCTGATCCAGCGAGCCGTGCTGGGCCAACAGGGTGGCGGCCGTCTTCTCGCCGATCCCCGGCACACCCGGCAGGCCATCGGACGGGTCGCCGCGCAGCAGCGCGAGTTCGGCGTAGGCCGGCCCGGCGCGGTCGACTGGCACCGAGTAGTTTTCGGCCACCTCGGTGGGCCCGAACAGGGTGGCTTTGGCCAGGCCGCGGCCCAGGTAGAGCACCCGAACCGGGACCGGGTCGTCGGTCACCACCTGCAGCAGGTCGCGGTCCCCGCTGACCACGACGACCGGGTCGTCGCGTTCCTGCGCGGCCAGCGTGCCGAGTACGTCGTCGGCCTCGAAGCCCTCCGAACCGGCCGTCGCAATCCCGAACGCGTCCAGCAGTTGGATGATCATGTCGACCTGCGGTGTCAGCTCGTCGGGCACCTCCTCGATGTCGGGCGTGCCTTCGGGTTCCGGCTCGGCCACCCGATGCGCCTTGTACGACGGGATCAGGTCGACCCGAAACTGCGGGCGCCAGTCCAGGTCGAGGCAGACCGCCAGTCTTTTCGGCCGTTGCTGGGTGATGACGACGGCCATCGAGTCGATGAATCCCCGGACGGCGTTGACCGGCCGGCCGTCGGGGGCGGTGATCGACGACGGCACCCCGAAATACGAGCGGAACCACATGCTGGCGCCGTCGAGGAGGCACAGAGGTGCGGGCATGCGGCTATCCTGCCAGCGCGGTTAGCCTGGCTGCCATGGACTCTCACCGATTCGACGCCGAGGTCTATGCCCGTCGTCTGGCAGCGGCCGCCGCGGCGACCGCCCAGGCCGGCCTCGACGGCCTGGTGATCACCCCGGGATACGACCTGCGCTATCTCAGCGGCTCGCGTGCGCAGACGTTCGAGCGGCTGACCGCGCTGGTGGTGCCGGCCTCGGGTGAGCCGACCGTCGTGGTGCCGCGGCTGGAGCTGGCTTCGCTCAAGGGATCGGCCATGACGGAACTGGGCGTGGCGGTGCGCGATTGGGTCGACGGCGACGATCCGTACCAGTTGGTTCTTGGGGCATTGGGTGGTGGCCCTGCCGCTATTGCCGTCACCGACTCGATGCCGGCGTTGCATCTGTTGCCGCTGGCCGGGGTGCTCGGCGTGTTGCCGGTGTTGGCGACCGACATCCTGCGCTCGCTGCGGATGGTCAAGGAGGAGTGCGAGATCGACGCGCTGCGCAAGGCCGGTTCGGCCATCGACCGGGTACACGCCCGGGTGCCGGAGTTTTTGATCCCGGGCCGCACCGAAGCCGACGTGGCCGCCGACATTGCCGAAGCCATTGTCGCCGAAGGGCATTCGGATGTGTCCTTCATCATCGTCGGCTCCGGACCGCATGGGGCCGACCCGCACCACAGTTATTCGGATCGCGAACTGCAGGCCGGTGACATTGTCGTCGTCGACATCGGCGGAGCCTACGAGCCCGGATACCATTCCGACTCGACGCGTACCTACAGCCTGGGAGAGCCCGATGCTGTTGTCGCGCAGCAGTATTCGCTGCTGCAGCAGGCACAGCAGGCGGCGCTCGAGGCGGTTCGTCCGGGAGTGACCGCCGAGCAGGTCGACGCCGCTGCGCGCGATGTGTTGACCTCAGCCGGGTTGGGTGAATATTTCGTGCACCGCACCGGCCACGGCATTGGGCTCTCGGTGCACGAAGAGCCGTACATCGTCAAGGGCAATGATCTGCCGTTGACTGCGGGAATGGCCTTTTCGATCGAACCGGGAATCTACTTTCCGGGTAGCTGGGGTGCGCGCATCGAAGACATCGTCATCGTGACCGAGGACGGCGCACTGCCCGTCAACAACCGCCCGCACGAGCTGGTCGTGGTGCCCGTGTCCTAGGTGGGGTAGACGGCCCGCACTTCGGCAGTATTATGCTCTTCCATCTCGGTGAAGCCGGCGGCGGCTTGGTGCGCCTTCCCGCCGATCGAGGTCAGCGTTTCCCTATGGGACTGAAGGCTTTTCACGTGGTTACCGTGGGCTACGCTCACCGCTTCGTGAAACTGGTCGGCGGCGGGAAAGTCGCCGAACATTCCCGACATGACCGGTCCCCGCGACAGGCGACTGGCCGCGTCTTGCGCGTGGCCACCCGCGCGGTGGGTCTGGTTTCCGCCCGAGTGCAGTAATCCCATGTCGACGAACATCGCTGCCCTCCTTACTGGCTCATCGAGGTGCTACAGGCCTGGAACCAGGCGAGGTGATAGTTAGCGGCCGACTTGTCGCCGGCCACAAGGGCTTCGATCGCGGCCAGCAGCTGCCAGTTGCCGACATCGTGGAAGTCGACGTTGTCCGGGTAGCTGTCCAGAACGCGGGTGCTGACCTCGCGCAGATGCGTCTGTAGAAGCTCGACCTCTTTGTCCAGCACGCCGGTGCCGCTGGTGGCGGCCTTGGCCAGGGTGTGGGCTAATCGCGGCAGGCCATCGCGCCACTGCGTTGCTTGGTTCAATTCCCAACCGAGTTCGTCGATGTCGGGCAGTCGCCGCGGTCGTGGCGACGTGGGTATCGGCTCGTCCTCCTCGGGGACGAGGTGGATCGGGGTGTAACCGGCGGCGAGAGTGACTTCACCGAGCAGAGTTTCGATATCTCCGCGGCGACGTTCGGGGGAGAGCAGCGTGATCGCGGCTGGGAGCTCGATGCCCGGTGGGATCCAGCCGCTGGCGAGATCGGTTGTGAGCACGGTAGTTTCGTCGGCCCGGTCACCGGCTGCCCAGGCCAGTCGGGGCTGCTGACGGGCGACCGCGGCGACGAATCGTTCCAGCCGTGCCCGCTCGGCAGCGTTGGCAGAGGCGGCCCCGGCGACAGCGCCGGTAGCTGTCGCCGCGACGGCCTCGGTGCCCAAACTGGACGGCGACGACGGCGGGGCCGGGGTCGGCGTCTGACGCACGACCGTGGGGCCGGCGGGGCTCGCCTGTCCTGCTGAGGGATGGACCGGCGCGGAGCTTGCCATTGCGGAGGGCGCTGCGCTCGACGGGACGACAGGGGCCGAGGCCGCGGGGACCGCCGGCCGAATGTCGGAGGCGTAAGCAGGCAGCGGACCCGAGGGTGCGGGAGCGGTGGGGGCAGCTGGTGCGGATGGTCCCGCAACGACCTGCGGTGCCGGGGTCGCGTCCGGGGTCGTTGCGTGGGCGACCGGCGGTGCCTCATATGCCGGTGCGTTGACTGGCGCGCTGCCCATGCCGGACGTGGGTGCGGTCGGCGGGGCTTGCGGCTCTGCGGTCTGAGGCGGTGGCATTGCGCCAGCAGTCGCCGAAATCGGTGTTCCCGCTTGCATTCCCTTGTCAAAGCTATGCACCAAGTCGGCTGGCGTGACGGGCTGGACGGGGCTCGCGGGCGCGGTCGGTGCGGCGCCGGCTGCACCGGTTAGTGGGGTTGCACCAGTGGACGGTAACGAAGCGCCAGCTCCAGATATCGATGGAGTGGAACTACCGCCTAGTCGTGGGACCGACGTCGGGGCGCCGGCGTTACCGGCGAGCGGGCCCGTTTGTGGCGGTCCTCCCGGTATGGCATTAGGAACCGGCGGAGACCGAAAATTTTTGGGGAGGCGGTCGGCGACGGTCGCCTGCGGTACTGGTTGCTGCCCGGGCACGGTTCCGGGAACCGAAGCGAGGTTGTTTGGGGTTGCCGCAGGCGGTTCGCCTGTGCCATGCGGTGCAACGAATCCAACGGGTGCTGTGCTGCCGGCATTGCTGGGGATGTCGGCCTTGGGAACGATACCTTCCAGGTCGTGCCGAACCTGATTCACTAATTGCGTTTCGTCCTGGGGCGGTCGAAACATCTGCCCGACGTCAAGGCCGTGGGCGTGTGCGAACTGGCGAGCTGACTGCCCGGTTCCCTCGGCATCAAGGATCTGTTGCATTGCGTCAAACACGTTGCCGGAGTACTTGGCTGCAACCATGTTGGCCATGACGCGGTACTGCTGAATCGCGGCGACGATCTGCGGGACCTTGGTTTCGACGGGCTCCTTGGATTCTTCGATCTCTTTGATCCGTTCGTTGCCCTCTCGGGCGATGTTACTCAGATCGTGTTGGAGGCTCACCATACTGTCGTAGGCAGTGCCGTAGGAGCTCTCTTTTACGCCATTTCTTTGGGAAACCTGTCGTGCCTGGTCTTCGCCCCGGCGATAGGCATTCCGAAGATCATCCGCGGTGTGGCCTCGCTGGTCGGCAAGCGGACCAGATTGGGCGTTACGTAACATATCCGCATAATTGGAAAATCCGGCTTTGGTATTTCCGCGGTTCGTTTTGCCGTGCAAAAGTGCCATCAGCTCTTGGTCAGAAACCCATTGATCACCAACAATGGGTACTGAGTATTTTCCGGGAGGGAAGATCATTTGCATATCCCTTGGATTGCGACAGTCGCCTCGTCTCCAGTGCGCAGTGACGGATCAACTTGTGGACTGCCATGCCCATTCAAATAATCGACCGCGAGGCTTTGGAATACATCGATCAGCTTTCGCACAGCGAATGCCAGATCATTTGGCGTTGCTGCTTGTTCCGAAAGCGTGGTTTGAAGGTACACACTTCCTGCGAGTAGCGCTTGCTGGCCGGTCACAGCAACTAGAAGTCGCTGGTTTGGATCGGCGCCTTGGTCGCGTGCGAAGTTTCCGCGGACGGCGGAATGCACTTTCTCGCAGGCGGCACACATTGTTGCCTTGGCGTCGGCAATCTGTTGGCTGCTGTAGGTCTGAGGCCGCGGAGGTTTGGGCTGTTCAGGTCGGAACCAGCCGGCAATCGCGATACCGAGCGTAGCGAGCAGGGCGATGGCGAAGATCGTGACCATCGGCAACATCCGTCTGTATGTGGTTGCCATTGTGGCCGGCCATGGGGGCGGGTTCGGTGAAGTCTTAGGGAGCGGAGGCAAGTCCGACATGGCTTAATCGTATCGTCGGTTCGCGCGTGCGGTAGTCACCCGCCGTTGCCTGACGCCTGTTGCAAGTTCCAGTTCATTTTGGCCCGAAGATTTCGATAGGGGGAAGTGCTGCGGTCGATAGCTTGTTAACTACGTTTGATCAGGGGGAAAATGACAAAGGCTCGGCATTAATAAGTGCTGCCGGAGCACCGCGGTTTACTGTTCTATTCTTTGGAACCTATCCCGCACACCAATCGCATAATTGGACGATCGTGTTTAACGATTTTTTGTTCTAATGCCTATTTAATCTTGCGATAAGGAAGTTCTCGCCGACGAAATTTTATTTGCACAACTCATCAATTGCTCCTGCTGGTTGTTCGGCCGCCTGCCGAAGAGGGTTTATTTCGGAATCGCCAGCATCGCCGAGATAACTAACCGTAATTTGCTGATACAGGCCCGCCAACTTCCGGACCGCTGTCGCGAGATCGGGACTCGTTGCGGGTTCCTCCCCGATCTTGTTTTGGAGGTACTGGGCGCCGACCTCGAGCGCTTGCCTTGAAGCCGTAGCAATAGAGAGGGTCGCGGTCGGGTCGCTGCCTCCGTTCCGAGCGCCAGCTACGTCGAGTGCTCGACGAACTTGATGATAGGCAGTGCACACATGCGCTTTTGCTGCGGCAACTTGCTGGTCGGTATAGGTGGGCGCCTGTGGTGCGGCGGTGGATCTATTGTCCGGAATTGGGCGAAACCACGAGCCGATTGCAACGCCAATTGCGACAAGTGCCAACGCGAGTGCCGCAATCGCTAGCCACCCGACGGGACGTTTCTGCACAGGCGGACCCTGTGGCGGCCAGGGTGGCACTGGGGGCTGTGCGGACGGAAGAGGAGGAAAGTTCGACACTGCCTGATCGTATCTCTCAAGCGAGATTTGGGTAGTCGGGCTTTGCGCCCGCGCGCAGGGTGCTGACGGCATGAAGTAGACCATAGAGATCAACACGCTGAGAAGATATTGGCATTCGAAATATGTTCCTGGGCAACAGATCTGGTGGTGAAGATTCCGAAAATCACGACGCCTGATCCTAGCTGTTCGCATCCTTGTCGTCGTCATCGCGCTTAGGGTCGGGCAGGATAATCCGCCGACTCGCAACCGGTTTGCCCTCAACACGTTTGACGACCTCAGGCCCTGGCCGCGGTGTGGTGATACGCCCCTGGACCGGCGCTCCATTCTTTACCGACGGCGCGACAATCCGTTTGGTGTCGGGCTTCTCGTCCTTGCCACCACCACCCGCCCCGTGCATTGCACCCGGCGGCATCATCGGCATCGCGCCCATCCCGCCTCTCGAAGCACTCGTTGGGGCGGCAGCACTTGGTGGCGTAACTGAGCTGGTACGCGATGATGCTGGCTCAGTACCGGCTGATGGGGCTGGAAGCGGACTGAGACTCCCCGTTGGCGTGGTGGCGCCGCCGAGTCCGCCGCCTCCAAAACCGCCACCGCCCGCGCCTGCGCCGCTGGTGGATCCTGTCAGTTCACCTGGAATGGCAGCCGCTTCACCCGCGCCGTGCTGCATCGCACCCATACCGGCTTGCATCATCTGCTGCCCGATCTGGGCAGCCTGCTGCGGAAGCTGGCTTAGCGGTTGAAGCAAACCTTGCATGGCGCCCGAGATACCGCCAGCAACGCCGGAGATCATCTGCGGAATCTGCTGAGCCATCTCGGCAGGGCTGCCTGCGCCGCCCAACTTCCCGGCGGACTCTGCTTCGTTGGCAGGGAATTTGGCCATCGCGTCGCCGGCTTTCGCGCCGCGTTCGGCGTATCCGGTTTGCGCGTCGGTCATATCTCTGGGATCGCCGCCGTTAGCCGCGAGGCCAACTAGTCTCAGCAGCTGACTCAAGGGAACAGTTCCCATCGCTAGCTGGTCGGGCGTGATCCCTGGTGGTGGCGGTTGCCCCGTCAACTGGGCCAGATGCTCGAGAATTATCCGAATTTCATCGTCGCCACCGCTCATGGCTTCCTCCCGTGCGCAATTGGGTGGACCGAAACGAAGGTCTGATTGGTTGTGCCGATCAGCATCGTTAGCCTCCCCGCTACCAAGAGTGTCATGTCGCTACGACCGTCGAGCCGCCCGTGCTCTCCGGACTTTGCGGATCCGACGTGAGCGCCCTGCCCCCTTATGCCCTGATGGCGAGGCTAACCCTGCCACCGATGCTGGTCAATTCACCACAGACGTTCACGACCACACCCTTAGCGGAAACCTGCAGATGGTGGCGGCGTCGATCCAATTGCGAGCGACAATATGACAGTCAAGATTGCGAATGACCCGACGAAAGCAACAACGCCAGCAAACGCGGCTAGGGCACCTATAGAAAATGCTTTCGTGCGTCGGAACAGCATAGTAATTCCGCATAACGTCAAGGGCAGGATGGGCGCAAAGAACCACAACAAACCGAATGTGAGAAGCGTTGACATGACACCGGCAAAAAGTCCGGCTAGGAGCTGGATCGGATGATCCTGGGCGTACTTGAATGAGTCGCTGCGCCCCGCGGATCCCACTTCAGTACATACCTTGCCTAGGCAATACTACGGTCATAGTAAGGATCAATAAGATCGACCATCCGGTCAGGGGCGCCAAAATAATTCCGATCGCTGTACTGCGCCAGAGTGACGTCCTTGCCCTGGAGTACAGGGTAAATCCAACGATGATGATGCCGATCGATACAGCGGAGACAAATGTGTAGAAATCGCGCGTCGTTGTACCTCCGTGTATCGCAGAAAGCGGCACCGTTAACATGATCGCCCAAAGAAAGCCGCCAGAGATTGCGCCGAGAAAGACTGTTCGTATCCAGTCGACTGGCTCTTTCATTCGGCTCAATCAACTCTTTCTATCAGGCCGGCAGCTGCGGCAAAACTAGAACGGAATCGTGCACGCCGATTTGCGGTGGACTATCAACAGGTCCGAGGGGATACATACCCGGTGGACTCGCGACGAGGGCTGGGCCGATGGGCGTCACAGGGGGCAGGTGACCGTTATGTGGAGGGGTAGGAACCGTAGGCGCCGGCCCCTGATCGTTGAAGGACAGCTCAAGAGCTGCGTCCCCAATTGGCCTGTGCCACCAGAGACCTGCCGCTGGTCCGCGGGCGTCATCCACAAAGAGAGGCCACGACTGGACTAGTGGTGTAGTTGCTCCGCTCGGCATGATGCATAACAAGACTCGCAACTTCATCCGGTCGTGTGTTGCAGTCCTCGAATGTCCCGTGGCGCCCAGCACAGGCGCTGCGTCCTTGCTGCTGGGAGTCGCGTCGGGTAGCGGCATGTCGCCTCCTTAAGCACGTAGCTGACCACGATTTCGAAATCGCAGGCGAAATCTCGGACCTGAGGTCGCTGGTGGTGACGCTAACTATGGCGATCGGATCAGTCAATTCACCCGCCAGCATTTTGCCGAATCGGTAAGTCGCAGAAGCGGATTGCTGAGGAGCTCTGGTGCGCTTACCGTTGACGGTGGAGTGACTGTACCGCGACCGATGTCTTCAGGCTGGGAGAATACTAATCACGTGTGTCATTCGCCGCACGGAGATGGGAGTCGGCACTTGAGTAGGAAAATTGGTGGAAAGACTTTCACCACACCCGAAGAACTGGGCCGCACCCCGCCGTCCGAGGCTGAGTTATCACGCGCCCGTGAGATCTTCGCGGAATTCCGACGGCAAAGGGATGCTGTCCCGCCGGAAGATCGGGTGACTGAGTTGTCCCCCAAGTTCTGGGACGACACTTCGGGCACTGAGTTCGAACGCCGGCAAGCGGGAACGGCTAAAACTACTCGCCGCCGCGGTCCAGCAGATCTGACGACCCGAGCACTCGCTCGATCTGAACCTCGATGACCACGCGTCGCGGGTTTGGGCGCGGCGTGCGATAGCGCTGCGCATACCGTAGCTCCGCGTCGCGCACGGCATCGGCGTCGTTGTTGACCTTGGACCGGCCTTCAAGCGAAATCCAGCGCGCGCCGTCGACCTGGCTGAGCACGGCCACCCCGGCACGGTCGGCGTTGACGGCCTTCTGCGTGCCCCCGCTGGTGATCACCCGCGCGATGTGAGTCACCGGGTCGAAGGTGAATCCGACGGCCACCACATGCGGCGAGTTGTCAGCGCGCAGCGTGGTCAGCATCGCCAGGTGACGCTCGGACAGGAACGCCAAAGCATCGTTGGTCAGCCGCGTCGTAGTGTTCGCCATCACCGCTCACGCTAGCGCAGGTGATAATCGCAGCCGTGGACGACACGGGCGCAGGTCCAGTTCTAATTCTCGGCGGCCGCAGCGAGATCGGTATCGAGCTCGCATGCCGCCTTGCCAAAGGGTCAACGGTGGTGCTGGCCGCTCGCCGAGCCGATCAGCTCGACGAGCAGGTCGCCGCCGTCAGAACCGCCGGCGCGAAAGCGGTCCACACCAGGGAGTTCGACGCCGACGACCTCGCCTCGCACGCCCCGCTGGTCGCAGCGGTCATCGCCGAGCACGGACCCATTGCCACCGCGGTGCTGGCCTTCGGAATCCTGGGCGATCAGACCCGCGCCGAGGCCGATGCCGCACACGCGGTGGCCGTCGTGCACACCGACTACGTCGCCCAGGTCAGCATGCTCACCCATCTGGCCAACGCCATGCGCACCGCGGGCCGGGGCTCGTTGGTGGTGTTCTCCTCGATCGCGGGCGCACGGGTACGTCGGGCAAACTACGTCTACGGTTCAGCGAAGGCCGGCCTGGACGGCTTCGCCAGCGGCTTGGCCGACGCGCTGCACGGCAGCGGGGTGCACCTGCTCATCTCGCGCCCCGGCTTCGTGATCGGGCGTATGACGGAGGGCATGACCCCGGCACCGCTGTCCAGCACCCCGCAGCAGGTGGCCGCCGCAACGGCCCAAGCCCTCGACAAGGGTCGGCGAACGGTGTGGATCCCGTGGGCGCTGGGACCTGCGGCGGCCGTGATGCGGATGCTGCCGCAGTTCCTCTGGCGCAGGATGCCGCGATGATCGTCGTGGTCGGCATCGGCGCCGACGGCATGGCCGGCCTATCCGCAGAATCAAAGCACGAATTGCAAATGGCCACAGTCATTTACGGCGCCGAACGACAGCTGAAACTGCTCGACGAAACACTCACCGCCGAACGCAGAGAGTGGCCGTCTCCGATGATGCCCGCCCTGCAAGCACTTCCGCTCGACGGCCCAGACATTCACGTCGTCGCCAGCGGCGACCCACTGCTGCACGGCATCGGCGGCACGCTGATCCGCCTGCACGGCACGGAAAAGATCAAAGTATTACCGCACGTCTCGTCGGTGACGCTGGCGTGCGCCCGAATGGGCTGGAACGTCCACGACACCGAGGTGATCAGCCTCGTCACCGCGGCGCCGAGCACCGCGGTACGCCGCGGCGGACAAGCGATCGTGCTGTCGCAGAGCGGGTCCACGCCGAAAGCCTTGAGCGAATTACTCATCGCGCACGGCCGCGGTGATTCCGAGTTCAGCGTGCTCGAACAACTGGGCGGCCCGGCCGAACGCCGCCGCGACGGCATCGCCCGCGACTGGGCCGACGACGACATCGACGACCTCAACGTGATCGCCGTCCGCTATCTGCCCGACGAACGCATCACGCCGTTGCCCGACGAAGCGTTCGCTCACGACGGGCAGATCAGCAAACAGGGCGTGCGCGCGGTCACCCTCGCGGCTCTGCAACCACGGCCCGGTGAGCGATTGTGGGACGTGGGCGCGGGCTCGGGCAGCATCGCGGTCGAATGGTGTCGCAGTTGGCCGGGTTGCACCGCAGTGGTGTTCGAGCGTGACGAGCAGCGCCGCAAGAACATCGAGTTCAATGCCGCCGCCTTCGGCGTCACCGTCGAGGTGCGGGGCGAAGCGCCCGGCCAGTTCGACGGCGCCGCAAAGCCGGACGCCATCTTCATCGGTGGCGGCCTGACCCATCAAGGCCTCCTCGACGCTTGCCTTGAGCGACTTGCACAAGGAGGGCGCCTGGTCGCCAATGTCGTGACCATAGAATCGGAAGCTGAACTACTGCAGGCATATTCACGACTCGGCGGTGAACTGCGACGTTTTCAGCTCTATCAGGGTGAACCGCTGGGCGGCTTCACCGGCTGGCGCCCGCAATACCCGGTCACTCAGTGGGCGGTGACGAAGTGACGGTATACTTCATCGGCGCCGGCCCCGGGGCCGGCGACCTGATCACCGTTCGCGGCCAACGATTGCTGCAACGATGTGAAACATGCCTCTACGCGGGCTCGATCATGCCGGACGACCTCTTGGCCCTGTGCCCGCCCGGCGCGAAAATCGTTGACACCGGACCGTTGACGCTCGAGCAGATCGTCGCCGAACTCGCCGATGCGAACGACAAAGGCCACGACGTCGCTCGACTGCACTCCGGCGATCCGTCGCTGTACAGCGCGGTGGCCGAGCAATGCCGCCGGCTCGAAGCGCTGGGAATCGGCTACGAAATCGTGCCCGGTGTACCGGCTTTCGCGGCTGCAGCGGCTGTCCTGAAGAAAGAGCTCACCGTCCCGGGAGTGGCGCAGACCGTCACGCTGACCCGGGTATCGACGCTGTCGACGGCCATGCCCGCCGGTGAAGACCTGCCCACCCTCGCCCAATCCGGCGGCACGCTGGTGCTGCATTTGGCCGCCGCTCAGATCGACGCCATTGTTCCGCAACTCCTGCAAGGCGGCTACCCGCCCGAAACCCCAACAGCTGTCGTGGCTTTCGCAAGCTGGCCGCAAGAAATGACCCTGCGCGGCACGCTAGAGAACATCGCCGACCAAATGCACCAGGCCGGCATCACCAAGACCGCCGTCATCATCGTCGGCGATGTGCTTGCCGCCGAGGGCTATACGGACAGCTACCTGTACTCGGCCGGGCGAACCCGCGGGAGTCGGCACTGATGCGGGTACTGCTGCTCGGTGGCACCGCTGAGGGGCGCGCGCTCGCCAAAGTCTTGCACCCCGACGTCGACGTGATCAGCTCGCTGGCCGGGCGAGTCCCCGACCCGGCGCTGCCCGTCGGCGAAGTGCGCATCGGCGGATTCGGTGGCGTCGACGGCCTCAAAAACTGGTTGCGAGAACACGACATCGATGCCGTCGTCGACGCCACCCACCCCTTCGCGGCGACCATGACCGCGCACGCCGCGCAGGCCTGCACAGAACTGCGCATCAAGCACCTGGTGCTGGCCCGCCCGGCCTGGGAACCCGGCGCCGCGCAGGTCGTAAAGTCCGATAGCGAAGCCGCGAAAGCCGTTGCCAGCCAACGGTATGAACGGATATTTCTCACCACTGGCCGCTCGGGAACCAAGGCCTTCGCGAAAAGCGACGCATGGTTCCTGATCCGCGCGGTCACCGAACCGGAGAAGGCCGACCTACCCCGCAGTCACCAGGTGCTGTTGTCCCGTGGGCCGTACGACTACGACAACGAAATCGTCCTCATGCGCGAGCACGGCATCGACGCCCTGGTGACCAAGAACAGCGGTGGCGACATGACGAAGGCGAAGCTGGATGCGGCTGCGGCACTGGGCATTCCGGTGGTCATGGTCCAGCGACCGCCACTGCCGGACGGCGTGCTCAAGGCCGACACCGTCGAACAGGCGGCGGATTGGGTTGCGCGCCAGGCCTAACCGGTGAGGTCGTCGCGTTCCGCGTCGGCCATCAGTGCATCGCGGGCCCGGGCGACACGGGACCGGATGGTGCCCACCGGGCAGCCACACACGGCGGCGGCGTCGGCGTAGGGCAGCCCGAGCAGCTGGGTCAGCAGCAGGGCCTCGCGTTGCTCGGGAGTGAGGTTGGCGATCATCGTCGTCACCTCGACCAGGTCCTCGAATCCGCGCGCGTGCCGGTCGCTGTTGCGTACGTGCTCGGGATTAGCACCCGGGGCGGTGCGCGGCCGCGACTGGACGTGGCGGATGTGATCGGCGACCACGCGGCGCGCGATGGACAGCAGCCAGGTGCGGGCACTGGAGCGGCCGGAGAACCGCTCGATCGCCCCGATTGCCCGCAGGAAGGTTTCCTGAGTCAGATCGTCGGCGTTGCCCGCGTCGGAAAGGTAGGTGACGAACCGCCACACGTCTTGCTGGGTGGCTTTGATGAATGCCTCGAGAGCTCGCTCGTTCCCGCGTGCGGCTGCCAAGGCCAGTTCGGTCACGGCCTCGTCGTCGCTGGACGCGGTCATGGCCAACCACCTTAGTTGCGCGGGTTCGATCAGTCTACGACGGGCCGTCGTAGACGTTGCGGCGAGGTCCGACGGGGAACGGTTGATCGGCCGCAGATGGCCACGGCGGCGAGTGGGGAAACTGGCGGGCAGCTCGCCGTCGAAAGCGTCGAAGTCGGACTCGCCCGACCCGCGGCCGCCGGTTCGCTCGCGCGCCACCAACACCGCGAACGCCAGCCCCAGCAGCACGGGCACGTGGCTGGCGACGCGTGTCGCGGTCACCTGGCCGTCCAGGGCGTCAGCGGCCACATAACCCATCAGTCCGAGGGAGTACGCGCCGGCTATCGCCGCGACGCCGGTCGCCATCACCGGCCAGACTCCGGCCGCGATCATGGCCGCCCCCAACGCCAACAACCAGGCCGTGGACTCGTGTAGCAGGTGCTCGCCGGACATCGCGCCGTGCATGTGATGCGACACCATCCCGAAGCTCATTCCGCCGATTTGCGCAGCCGCGATCAAGACTTGGAAGGCGCCCACGGCGATGAGTCCCCACCGCGCGTAGCGCGCCCGAACGGCGCGCATCCAGCCGTTACGCGCTGCGGGGTCCTCGTCGATGCTCGCCATGATTCGGGCGACCAGGTCCGGGCCGTCACCGGGTTCGATCGAGGCCAGCCGCCGAGTCTGGGTTGCCGCACCGATTAACCAGGTACGACACCCACGGCACGTCTCCAGATGGGCATCCACCTGCTGGGCAAGCACGTCCGTTCGCTCGCCGTCCAATCGGGCGGAAAGCGCTTCACGCGCAACATCACACCGCATCCCTGCATCGTTGCGCATGCACGCGCCGGGCGCAAAGAAGAAACCCGGTGGGAACTAAATCGTGCGCCGCAACGACCACTGAGGACAGCCCACATCGCCCCGGAAGGCCCGCTTTCATGACCGCCCCGATCTGGCTCGCGTTTCCACCCGAGGTGCATTCCACGCTGCTGAGCAGTGGGCCCGGACCGGGGCCGCTGCTGGCGGCGGCCGGAGCGTGGTCGGCGTTGAGCACCGAATACGCCGACGCCGCCGACGAACTCACCGGGCTGCTGGGCGCGGTGCAGGCCGGGGAGTGGCAGGGCCCAAGCGCGGAGCAGTACGTCGCCGTCCACGCCCCGTACTTGACCTGGCTGCTCGCCAGCTCAGCGGACAGCACCGCCGCGGCCGCATTGCACGAGACGGCCGCCGGCGCCTACACGGCCGCGCTGGCCGCGATGCCCACGATGGGCGAGCTCGCCGCGAACCACGTGATTCACGGCACTCTGGTCGCGACGAACTTCTTCGGCATCAACACGATCCCGATCGCCGTCAACGAGGCCGACTATGCGCGTATGTGGGTGCAGGCGGCCACGACGATGAGCACCTATGAGGCGGTCAGCGAATCCGCGCTCGCGGCGGTGCCGCCGTCGACCCCCGCACCACAGATCATGACGGCGGCCGCCACCACGTCGACCACCCAGCAGCAAGCCACCACCGCGGCGCCGCAGTACCCGTCCTGGATGGATCAGCTCGAGGCGTGGATTCGGCAGTACACGACCAGTTTTGCCTGGCCGGTATCCAAGGAACTCAACCCCGGTGGCTGGCCGTTCCCGCCGGTGCCCTGGGTCAACAGCCTCGCCTCCTTTTTCACGCAGTTGGGGCTGTCGCCGACGCTGGCCAGCGCGATGGGCTGGGCCATCTTCCACACCCTGATGATTTTCTGGCCGTTCATCCAGGTCGCGGTTCAGCTGGCCGTCGTCGCCATCCCGGCCATGATGGCCGTCGCCGCTGCGGCGGGTGCCGGGGCGGCGGCGGGCGCCGCGGCGATCGCGGTGAGCACCGCGGTTCCCCTGTCGATCCAGCCGCCGTTGCCCGCGATGGCGCCCACGCCAATGCCCACCGCGCCGGCTCCAGCGGGATTCGGCAATGTGCCGACCAGCTCGAGTGTCAGCGCGCCCGCTCCGGCGCCCGCGACGGCAACGGCCATGCCCGCGCACGGTGCCCCACCGGTCGGTGGCGGCCCCGGGGTTGGCTTCGGCCCGACCAGTACGACCGGACTCGGCGCCGGCCTGTCCGACGCGCTGTATGCCGTTGGGCTGTCCGGACTTTCGGGGAGTGCCAGCGCGCGAAACCGATCCCGCCGCAAGTCCGAGGAGCCCGCACCGGACGACGCTGACGCTCCGGCCGCGTCGGCGGCGGCATCCGCCAAGGAGCGGTTGAAGGCCCGCCGCCGTCGCGGCGGAACCGCAAAGGACAAGGCCTACCGATACGAGTACATGGACCTCGAGGACACCCCCGCCGCGCCGGACGACGAACCCGCCACCACGGCCGGGGAGTCGGGCGCCGGGCCGCTCGGATTCGCCGGTGCCGCAGCCAAATCCGGCGCGGACCGCGCCGCGGGGCTGACGACGCTGACCAGTGACGGGCTCAATGACGGTCCGTCCGTGCCGATGCTGCCGAAAACCTGGGGCAAGGACTAGCGGGCTTCAGGTAGGGTAGCGCCGCGGCGTGAACACCTTGTCGCCGGAATCGTCTGTGTACCACTGGGTTTGAGACGAACCGACGATCAGCAGGCAGCGCATGTCGACGTCGGCCGGATCAAGGTCGGCCAGCCGCACCACGCGGACATCCTCGTCGGGCCCCGACACGTTGCGGCCGATCACCACCGGCGTCCCCGGTTCGCGGTGGGTCAGCAGGATGTCGCGCATGGCGCCGACCTGCCAGGTCCGGCTCTTGGACGCGGGGTTGTAGACGGCCAGCACCAGATCGGCCGCCGCCGCGGCGCTCAGGCGCGTCTCGATCACGTCCCACGGCTTGAGCCGATCCGACAGCGAAATCACCGCATAGTCGTGACCCAGCGGCGCACCGACGCGGCTGGCGACGGCCTGGGCCGCGGTCATCGCCGGGATCACGCGAACCTGAACCCCGGGCCACTGCTTGGCCTCTTCCAGCACGGCGGTGGCCATTGCGAACACCCCCGGATCGCCCGACGAGACCACCGCGACGGCGCGGCCCTGTTCGGCCAGTGCGCAGGCCAGGCGCGCCCGCGCGGGTTCGTCGGTGTTGTCGCTGGGGTGGCGCTGCTGGCCGTCGCGCACCGGGACGCGATCGAGGTAGTTGCCGTAGCCGATCAGATCGGTCGCGGCGGCCAGCTCACGTCGGCTCTGCGGTGTCATCCAGTCGTGGTCGCCGGGGCCCAGACCCACGACGGCGACGGCGCCGGCCGGCGAGCGTTCCTGCAACCGGCGGCCGCCCGGCAGCATGGCCAGCGAGAAATAGGGCACGCTGGCCTCGTCTACGGCAGCGGCCGGCGAGACACGTTGCGCGGCGGTGCTGGCCCGCTCCACGTAGAACGCTTCGTCCAGTCGCCCGGACGCCGAAAGAGCTTCTCGCACAGTGCGATACGAACGGCCCAGCTTGAGCACCACGGCGGCGTCCGCGTCGGCGAGCCGGCGGGTCAGCTCGGCGACAGGCAGGGTTCCCGGCAGCACCGACAGCACCTCGTCGCCGGCCACCAGCGGGATAGCCACGGCCGCCGAGGCAGCGCTTACCGACGTCACGCCGGGCACGATGACGGCGTCGAACCGCTGCGTCAGCCGGGTGTGCAGATGCATATACGAGCTGTAGAACAGCGGATCGCCTTCGGCCAGCAGCGCCACATTGCGTCCCGCGTCGAGGTGCGCGGCGATGCGCTCGGTGGCCTCGATATAGAAGTCCTCCATCGCACCGGCGTAGCCGCCGGGATGATCGCTTACCTCGGTGGTCACCGGATAGACGAGGTGCTCCTCGATCTGGCCGGGCCGCAGATACGGTTCGGCGATGCCGCGCGCGATGCTGCGGCCATGCCGGGCGCTGTGGTACGCGACGACGTCGGCCTCGCCGATCAGCCGCGCCGCCTTGACGGTCACCAACTCCGGATCGCCGGGGCCCAGGCCGACGCCCCACAGCACGCCTCGCTGGTCTGAGGAGTCAGTCATTCGGTATCGCTCGCGATCGCGTTGACGGCTGCGGCGGCCATCGCGCTGCCGCCGCGGCGGCCCCGCACCACCAGATACGACATCCCGCGCGGGCGTTCGATCAGCTCCACCTTGGACTGTGCCGAGCCGACGAATCCGACCGGGCCGCCCAGCACCGCCACCGGCGCCGGGGCGCCCTCGTCGATCAGCTCGAGCAGCCGGAACAGCGCGGTAGGGGCATTGCCGATCGCCAGCACCGCGCCGTCGAGCCGGTCGGCCCACAGTTCGACGCCCGCCGCCGACCGGGTGATCTGCCGTCGCGCGGCCAACTCGGGTGCGCGAGGGTCGGCCACCAACGACACGACCTCGTTGCCGGCGGGCAGCCGTGCTTTGGTGATCCCGGCGGCCACCATCGACGAATCGCACAGCACGGGAGCGCCGTCTCGCAGCGCGGCGCCGGTCCGGGCCACCACGTCCCGGGTGAAGGCGACATGCTCGGCGACGTCCACCTGCCCGCAGGTATGGATCAGCCGGACGACGACCTGGGCCACGTCGGCGGGGAATCGGGCCAAGTCGGCCTCGGCGCGGATGGTCGCGAACGACTGGCGGTAGATCTCCGCCGCGTCGCGGATGTAGTCGAGCACCTGCCCACCCTACGGCCCCCTAACTTCGAAGCAGCCGGTATCCGTCGCCGGTGGCGACCAGCACCTGTCCGGTCGGCGGGCTGCCGCACGCGCGTTCGCAGCCCACGAAGTGACGATGCGCCGACGAATCCGTCCCGACCAGGTCGGCCGCATCCGCCCGCACATCGGCGGCTGAGCGCGCGCAGCCCGGACTGCCGGTACAGGCGCTGATGTCGAGCCAGGGGGAATTCTCGTCGAATACCAAACCCAGTGGCGCGAGCACCCGCAGCGCGGCGTCGGCGACGCCCTCGTCAAGGTCGCACACCAGCAGCGAGCGCCACGGCGTGATCACCATCGGGGCCTCGATCAGGGCGAGATACTCCGCGGTTTGTGCGGGCAGCACACCCAGCGGTACTGCGGCGCCCAATGCAACCCGGCCTTCGTGACCCGGCCAGTCCTGGGCTATCCAGCCCACTGGCGGTTTGGCGACCGGCGCAAACGGGACGGCACCGAAATCCAGGCCGGGCAGCAGGTCCTCGATGTCAGTCAATTCATTGATACGCCAAGCGCTTTCGCGTATCTCAGTGAATCGGACGGCGATCCCGACCAGCGTCGTGACCACATCGTCGGCCGCCATGCGCAGGCCGGTGTCGCGTCCCATCAGCAGCAGCGCGTAGCCGTCGTCGCAGACGTGCACACCGACGTCGGCGCCCAGCCCGGACACGTCGGCGCGGCCGTCGTCGATGCTGAACCAGAACCGGCCGCCCAGATCGACCAGTTTGGGCTCGGCGCAGATCGCCGCATCCAGCGCGTCCACCCAGGCCCGCACATCCGCGCGTCCGCCCGCCCGGCCGGACAGCGGCGAGGCGACGATGTTTCGCACCCGTTCGTGCGTCGCCGACGGTAATAGCCCGGCCTTGGCGATGCCCTCCGCGACGGCCGCCACGTCAGTGATCGCGCGCAACTGCACATTGCCGCGCACCGTCAGTTCCAACGTTCCCGAGCCGAAGCCGCTGGATAGGCCGGCCAGCGCCGCCAATTGCGCGGCGGTGATCATCCCGCCGGGCAGTCGCACGCGCACCAGAGCGCCGTCGGCGGCCTGGTGCACCTGCAGCGCGCCGGGGCACGCGTCACTGTCGCGGGTTCGGGCCATGCAATCCACGGTAGAGCAGAACGCCGCGCTGAAAACCACGATCGTGTGCCCGCCTGGCCCATGAACCGACCTTGTATCGGCACCGGCTAGCGGTCGCCGAAGTCATATTTATCCAGACCGTCGTCGTGGCCTTTACACATGAGGTCGGCACAACGCCGCCGTGGCCGCGACGAAATCTGCGTCTGGTGCTTCTCGCCATTCCACTGCGTAACGCCGATGGTGTACAGCTCGGTATCTCCACCGCAGATCGGGCACTTATGGCTCGGGTCACGCTCGATAATCGGTTCGATCGCCATGAAGCTCAAGGCTAGAAGGTTTGCGCCAAAGAGACTGTGGCCCAAAGACCCGCAGCACCGGGCACTTCGTCCCTACCAGTTCTGGCCGTGCCGCAATTAGATGGTCATTGTCCTGGATTAGCCAATCCGTATCGACTCCGGGAGGTCACCATGCCTGAAGGTACCGTCGCGCGCGTCACCGAGATCAGCGCGAGATCCGACACCAGCTTCGAAGATGCCGTGAAGACCGGCATTGCTCGGGCCGAGCAGACCTTACGTGGCGTCAAGTCGGCCTGGATCAAGGAACAGGTAGTGGATGTGGAGAACGGCGGAGTTGTCGCCTACCGCGTCAACATGCTGGTCACATTCGTCCTCGACTAGAGCCGCAGGTAGCCATGTCGACGAGAACCAGCGTTACAGCGCTCGACCATGCAATAGATTCCGCACATACGTGGGTAAATGATGTCGCCGCGGAGTTCGACACCGAGGATCGCGAGTTCGCTTACCGAGTCCTGAGAGCATGGCTGCATACCCTGCGCGATCGGCTCACGGTAGAGGCGAGCGCTCATTTTGCGGCCCAGCTGCCCGACCTGATCAGAGGCGTTTTCTACCAGGCGTGGGACCCCAATGCCGTCCCCGACAAGTACGACGCCGACGCTTATACCGTCCGGTTCTCTCGCGAGGCGAACATCGCACTCTGCGACGTTGGCAAAGCCGCTGCAGCCACTACCGCGGCCGCGTTGCATCATCTGCCGGCTGCCCAGATCGACAAGGCCCTGGGGCAGTTGCCCATCGAAATCCGCAAGATACTGCAACCCCAGTAGGGCAGAAGATAACGCGGGTGGCGGTAAAGGATGGCTTGCCCAGGGCTGATCGCGAATCAGAACGGCGGCGGCTGATTTCGTTCGGCGACGTGAGCGGCGTTTAGTGAACGCTCTGCGTTGATGCGACGGACGCGATCTTGCTCTCGGGTGCGCCGCCGCTTGGGCATCATGACCCCGCGGCAGTCGAGCCGGTCGGCAGCCCTTGGCGCGCCGGCTAATTCGCCTGTTGGCAGGCACAGCGTGGGAAATATCAGCAGACTGCCGGGCCGGGTGGTGTAGGTGTACCCGCTGGGTGAAGTCCAGACAACGGCACCGTCGGGATGCTGTTCGTCCCGCCAAGCTGTCCAGAAAGTCTTGAGCAGGTGATGTTTTCGGCACAGGCATTTGAGGTTCGACGGATGTGTGGGGCCGAACGGGTAGGGGATCGTATGGTCGATGTCGCAGATCTCGGCGGGACGATCGCAATTGGGGAATCGACACGTCAAGTCGCGGCATCGCACAAATGCTTCGAGCGCCGCCGACGGACGGTAACTCGGCTCGCCCGCACTGCCGGCGCCGGGATGACGCAACGGCCGCACCTTCGCACCATCTCGAATCAGCTCGGCGAGCCGTGGCGAGGGAACCGTCCCGCCACCGGTGATCAACGCGGACGGCCGGTTAACGCCCGAGGGTACGGGCGTGCTCTGCAGCGCCGACGGCTCGGTGACGACGTGGATGACGACGCCCGTCGCGCGCTCGTCGGACTCTAGGCGCGCCGCGCATTCGGCATTGTCGCAGCCACAGCTGAGTCGCTCTGCTCCCGCGGCGAGCGCGCCCAGCGCATCGGCACGGCGCTGGGCGAGGGTCCGCGGGTCGTCGTCGCAGACATCGTGGGCCATGTGCAGGAGCCGTCGGTCCAAAGCCGCGGCGTCGGTGGCGTACAGCCGGCCCCACACCGCGGCGGTTCCCGACTCGTCATTGGCCAGGTCGACCACCAAGTCCCGGCTGCGCGCAGCCGCTCGGCTCCGGCGCACTGCACCGGGGTCATAGCGGTCGACTATCGCGTCGATGGCCTGCGCCGTCTTATTCACCGACAGTGGCCCGTATCGGGCCGCGCTCTTGGCCAGTGCCGTATCGACCAGCCGCAACGTGTCCGGGTCCTTGATCAATTCCGTGTGCCACACGATGGCCGCGGCCAGCCGAGCGCTGATGGCGCCGTCAAAGAAGAGGGCTGCTACTTCTGGTAGCCGGTCGCGCAATGCCACGGCTTGATGCATCTGACCGGACGCCATGGAGTGACTGATGCCTTGTGCAGCAGACACTTCGGCGGCCATCGCATCCCAGTTGTCACATGACCACATCGCATGGTCGACGGGACCCACCGCGCGGCGGCGCACCAGTTCGGCGATGGCCGCCAGCCGGCGCGATGAAGCGGCGGCTTCGGCTCGCGTCCACTCCGCGATCGCCGCGACCACGGTCGCATCGTCGGCGCGCAGTAGCTCGTCCGCACCCTGCAATCCATCGAACATATGTTCGAGTATACCCCGATCTACTGCCTCAAACTTTTGGCAGGGTCGCAGGTTGTGGATAACTGCGGACGTGACTGAAAGGTTGTTTACACGGTTCGGTCGCGGCGAACAAACATCCGGACCCTCTTCGATGGCGACGCCCTCGACATGGAAATCCAAGACTTCCGGATCGTCTGCAAACCCATCAGACCGCACCCCCAAACAGGCCTACCTCCACCTAGAAACCTGCCAACTTCTTGACGCAAGACAGACGTCCACCGACAAGTCCGAAGATTGCCGCGGGTCGCGGTGGGCACCCTGCTGTGGTGCAGACGATGGAGTACGCCCCAGGACGCTTGGCCGATGTCTTCGGGGATCGAACTCAGCCGGCCGTTCTTGTATGGCACGGCATGCAGGCCAATGCCCGCGCTGTCGTCCGGCCGCTGGCCGGCGTGCTGGCCGACCGCGGCGCCAACGTCGTGGTGGCCGACTGGGATTCGCATTCCCACGACGGAGGCCGCGCGGACTTGTTGGGATCGGTCGAGTTCATGCGCCAGCGCTGCAAGGGCTTCGTGCTCGTCGGGTGGTCGATGGGCGGCCTCGCCGCGGCAGGGTTGACACTGACTCGCCGGGATGTCCCGCTGACCCATACCGTCTGTCTGGCAGGCGCTTTCACGGTCCCCGACCCGATCACGGGTCGCATCCCGGGCGACGGACTGAGTCCCGGCCCGGCCGGTCCGCCGTTCACCCTGCTGCACGGCCTGGACGACGATGTGGTTCCGGTGACGGCCAGCCGCGACTTCGCCGCCCAGCTCGAAGCCGTCGGGTGGCCGGTGCAGCTGGCAGAGTTGGCGGCCGATCACGGGTCGATCGCCGGAGCGGAGTACGACCCGACCGCCGATCGCTACCGCGCGGCCGAGCCTGCTGACGTCGTGGGCGAGGTCGCCGCACGGATCGCGGCGGTACTCCATTGAAAACGATATGAACACGCGCGGGGCGGCGGCATTTGTGGCAATGTTTGCTGAGGGGGAAACGGTACGCACGGAGAGCTGCGATGTTCAAGATAGCGAATCGCTTGGCACTCATCCTCCCGACCGCTTTCGCACTCGCCGCCGCCGCGACCGCGATGTCGCCGGCGATTAGTCGAGCGGCCCAATGTGGCGAAGGGACCGTCTACGACGCGCCATCCAACACGTGCGTCGTCGCCGCCCAAGCGCCGGCCCCCCCGCCGCCGGCTGCCCCGCCGCCCCCGCCCCCGCCGCCGGCTTGGTCCGGCCCGCGGCCACACGTCTGGGTCAGCGTCTGCGCGCCCATCCGTTTCATCAGCATCTGCACCGGGATCTGAGCGGGCGCCGTCCGCCCACCGGTCGCGTTACGGTACGAATGATGAGTGGCTGAGCCGACGATCGTCCTGCTGTCGACATCCGACACCGACCTGATCAGCGCCCGTTCCAGCGGGAAAAACTATCGGTGGGCCAACCCCGCGCGGTTGTCCGACGAAGAGCTGCTCGACCTCTTGGCCGACGCCGAGATCGTGGTGGTCCGGATCCTCGGCGGCTACCGCGCCTGGCAAAGCGGCATCGACACCGTGCTCGCGAGTGGCATTCCGACGGTCCTGGTCAGCGGCGAGCAGGCCGCGGACGCCGAGCTGACCGGACTGTCCACGCTGGCCGCCGGAATCGCGGTGCAGGCGCACATCTACCTGGCGCACGGTGGCGTGGAGAACCTGCGCCAGCTGCACGCCTTCCTGTCCGACACCGTGCTGATGACGGGCGTCGGCTTCACCGAGCCGGTGGTGACCCCGACCTGGGGGGAACTCGAGCGGCCTGCGGCCCGGCAGACGGCGGGCCCCACCATCGCGGTGTTGTACTACCGCGCGCAACACCTGGCCGGCAACACCGCCTACATCGAATCGCTTTGCACGGCAATCGAAGACGCCGGCGGACGACCGCTGCCGGTCTACTGCGCGTCGCTGCGCACCGCCGAGCCCGAGCTGCTGCAACGGCTCGGTGACGCCGACGCGATGGTGGTCACGGTGCTGGCCGCCGGGGGACTGCGGCCCGCGGCCGCGTCGGCCGGTGGGGACGACGACAGCTGGAACGTCGAACACCTTGCCGCCCTGGACATTCCGATCTTGCAGGGGCTGTGCCTGACGAGCTCGCGGGATCAGTGGGACGAGAACGACGACGGCCTGTCCCCGCTGGATGTAGCCACCCAGGTGGCGGTGCCCGAGTTCGACGGGCGCATCATCACCGTCCCGTTCTCGTTCAAAGAGATCGACGACGACGGGCTGATCTCCTATGAGGCCGACGCCGAACGCTGCGCGCGGGTCGCCGGCCTGGCCATCCGGCACGCGCTGCTGCGACACATCGCCCCCGCCGACAAGCGGGTGGCCCTGGTGTTCTCGGCGTATCCCACCAAGCACGCCCGCATCGGCAACGCGGTGGGACTGGACACCCCGGCCAGTGCGGTGGCGCTGGTACAGGCGATGCGCGAGCGCGGCTATCGGGTCGGGGATCTGCCCGGCATCGACGCCAACGACGGGGACGCGCTGGTCCACGCGCTGATCGAACGCGGCGGGCAGGACCCCGACTGGCTCACCGAGGAGAAACTGGCCGGCAACCCGGTCAGGGTGTCCGCCGCGGACTACCGCGCCTGGTTCGCCACCCTGCCCGACGACTTCCGCGAGGCCGTCGAGACCCATTGGGGCCCCGCACCCGGGGAGCTGTTCGTCGATCGCACCCACGATCCCGACGGCGAGATCGTCATCGCCGCAATGCAATCCGACAACCTGGTATTACTGGTGCAGCCGCCGCGCGGGTTCGGCGAGAACCCGGTTGCCATCTATCACGATCCCGATCTGCCACCGAGCCACCACTATCTGGCCGCCTATCACTGGCTCGACGCCGGATTCGGATCGCACGCGGTGGTGCACCTGGGCAAGCACGGAAACCTGGAGTGGCTTCCGGGCAAGACGCTGGGCATGTCGGCGGCCTGCGGATCCGACGCCGCACTGGGCGACCTGCCGCTGATCTACCCGTTCCTCGTCAACGATCCCGGCGAGGGCACTCAGGCCAAGCGCCGGGCGCACGCGGTACTCGTCGACCATCTGATCCCGCCGATGGCCCGTGCCGAAAGTTACGGCGACATCGCGCGTTTGGAGCAACTGCTCGACGAGCACGCCAATGTCGCCGCCCTGGATCCCGGCAAGCTGCCCGCCATCCGCCAGCAGATCTGGACGCTGATCCGCGCTGCCAAGATGGACCACGATCTGGGCCTGACTGAGCGGCCCGAAGAAGACTCGTTCGACGACATGCTGCTGCACGTCGACGGCTGGCTGTGCGAGATCAAGGATGTCCAGATCCGCGACGGGCTGCACATCCTCGGGCAAAAGCCCACGGGGGAAGCAGAACTCGACCTCGTCCTCGCCATTCTTCGGGCTCGCCAGCTGTTCGGCGGCGAGCAGGCCATCCCCGGTCTGCGGCAAGCGCTCGGTCTCGCCGAAGACGGCACCGACGAGCGGACGACGGTCGATCAAACCGAGGCGGTTGCTCGCGAATTGGTCGCATCGCTGCAAGCCAGCGGCTGGGACCCGGACACCGCCGACACGATCACGGACAACGCCGAGGTCGCCACGGTGCTGCGATTCGCGGCCACCGAGGTAGTGCCCCGGCTGGCCGGTACCGCATCGGAGATCGACCAGGTGCTGCGGGCGCTCGACGGCCGGTTCATACCGGCAGGACCTTCGGGGTCACCGTTGCGTGGCCTGGTCAATGTGCTGCCCACCGGCCGCAACTTCTACTCCGTCGACCCCAAGGCGGTACCGTCGCGGCTGGCCTGGGAAGCCGGTGTCGCGCTTGCCGATTCACTGCTGGACCGGTATCGCAACGACCACGGGGAGTGGCCGCAATCGGTCGGGCTGTCGGTGTGGGGCACTTCCGCTATGCGCACCGCCGGTGACGACATCGCCGAAGTCCTTGCGCTGCTCGGTGTTCGGCCGGTGTGGGACGACGCGTCGCGCCGCGTGGTCGGATTGACTGCGATTTCGCCGACTGAGCTGGGCCGCCCGCGAATTGACGTAACCGTCCGCATCTCGGGATTCTTCCGCGACGCGTTCCCGCATGTCGTGACGATGCTTGACGACGCGGTGCGCTTGGTCGCCGAACTCGACGAGCCCGCCGACGCTAATTTTGTCCGCGCGCACGCGCAGGCCGATCTGGCCCAGCATGGCGACCAACGGCGTTCCACCACAAGAATTTTCGGTTCTAAACCGGGTACGTACGGCGCGGGGCTGCTGCAGCTGATCGACAGCCGGAACTGGCGCGACGACGCTGACCTCGCCCAGGTGTACACGGCCTGGGGTGGTTTCGCCTACGGACGCGACCTCGACGGTCGCGAGGCGGTCGACGACATGAACCGCCAGTATCGGCGAATTGCCGTGGCCGCCAAGAACACCGATACCCGTGAGCACGACATCGCCGACTCGGACGACTACTTCCAATACCACGGCGGCATGGTCGCCACGGTGCGAGCGCTGACCGGCAAGGCGCCGGCCGCCTACATCGGCGACAACACCCGACCCGACGCGATCCGCACCCGCACGCTGTCCGAGGAGACCACGCGGGTGTTTCGGGCCCGGGTGGTCAATCCGCGCTGGATGGCCGCGATGCGCCGGCACGGCTATAAGGGCGCATTCGAGATGGCGGCCACCGTCGACTACCTCTTCGGCTACGACGCCACCGCCGGGGTGATGGCGGACTGGATGTACGAACAGCTCACCGAGCGGTACGTGCTGGATCCGGAGAACCGCAAGTTCATGACGGAATCCAACCCGTGGGCGTTGCACGGCATGGCGGAACGACTGCTCGAGGCCGCCGGGCGCGGGATGTGGGAGCAGCCGCAACCGGAAACCCTGGACGGGCTGCGCCAGGCGCTGCTGGAAGCCGAAGGTGATCTCGAAGGCTGACCTAGATGAAGTCGGATCCGCCGTCCACATTCACCGTCGCCCCGGTGACGTAGCCGTTGCGCCGGGACGCCAGGTAGGCGGTGATGGATGCGACCTCCTCGGGAAGCCCGGCGCGACCAAGGTCACAGGGTTGATGAAAGTGGTTGTCGATCCAGGTCATGACGTCCACCGGGTCGGTGGCGTCCAGGCCGTCGGCCGCCAGGATGTCCTTCAGGTTTTCGGTGAAGCTGGCGGTCACGATGGTCCCCGGGCACACGCAGTTGACCAAGATGCCATCGGCGGCAAGGCTTTTGGAAAGATTCTTGGTGACACTGGCCAACGCCGCCTTGGATGCGGTGTAGGCGACGATGCGCGGGTTCTGTCGTTGAATGGAGTGTGCGGACAGCGTCACGATGCGGGCCCAGTCCGCCGCGCGCAGCAGCGGCAACGACGCGCGAATCGACCGCACGGCCGACATCGTTCCCAGCGCGAACGCCTCGTCCCATTGTGTGTCGTCCATCTGCTCGAAGTAGCCGTCGCCCGGCCCGATCGTGTGCACCAGAGAGTTGAGGCGGCCCCAGCGTTGGGACACGGCGGCGAAACCATCGGCGATGGATTCGGCGTCACCCATGTCCACGCTGATTCCCACGGCGTCGGGCGCGCCGGCTTTCAGAAGTGATTCCACGGCGGCATCGAGCGCTTCTCGGCTCCGTGCCATCACCGCCACGCTGGCGCCTTCGGCCGCAAGGGTTTCGGCGATGGCCAGGCCCATTCCCTTGCTGCCGCCGGTCACCACCGCCGTCGATTCGGCAAAACCCAGGTCCATCGATACTCCCTCGGTCAGTCTTGTGAACAGATCTGATTGATCGCACCCAGCGCTACGCCCAGCGCACGCAGGCAGAACCGGAGCGCGTCGTTGCGGACCTCGATGCGGTCGCAATCGCCGGTTCGCCACTGCCGGTTGATGCTTGCCCACACCACGCCCTGGATGAACTCCGCGTCGTTGACCGGGTCGATGTGGTGGAACACCCCGGCCTGCAGGCCCCGCCGCAGCGCATCGCCGAGCGGCTTGAGCATTTCGGCGTATGCGGGCTGAATCAGGCTGGGGGAGATCGACGTTTGCGATTGAGCTTCCAGCGACAGCCGCCGCAAATCGGATTTGACGTTGTCGTCGAACGCTAGGTCGAGCCGACCGTCGATCCAGGCCGCGACCGCTTCGATCTCGTTGGCGGCGCCCGACATTCGCCGTTGCAGCCGCCGCCTCTCCGCGCGCGCGGTATCCAGGAACACCGCGGCAACCAGTTCGTCCTTCGAGTCGAAATGCCGGTAGAAGGCGCGGGTACTCAAATTGGCGCGATCCAGCACCGCCGCGACGCTCAAGCCGGGAACCCCCTGTTCACGCAGGGTCGTCGACGCGGCCGCCAAAATCTCGCGACGCACCGCCGGATCTGGCTCCAGCTTGTCGCGGCGCCGCGTCCGGGGAGCGCTCGTGCCCTCAGGCGGTGGCATCGTAGGCGGCGAGGTAGTCCGCGAAGCGTTCGCGAACCTCCTCCGATGTCAGGCCGTACTCGGCGAGGTCATAGTCGTGTGCGCCGCGAGAGCCGGGTTTGTGGCCTTGCGCCCATTGCCTGACCGCGTTCGAGGCGGCGTCGGTGAAGCTCAACCCCAGGCGTTCGTAGCCGGCTTGCAACGTGCGCACCGGATCGGTTTGCAAATCGGCGAAGGAGATGTCGGCGAAGCGGTCCTGGCCACCATCCGAGCCCATCCGGCAACGGAAATCCATGGCCCGCCGGATGGCTTCGACCCAGCTGTCGAGTTGCTCGGCGCCCAGCTCGTGCGGATCGTTGCGGTCGCTGCTCCAGCTGCGGACGTACTGGATCAGGCTGCACACCGAACCCAGCACCCTGGCCGGATCGCGGTGACTCCACAGGAATTTGGCGTTCGGATAGGCCGCGACGAGCGCGTCGAGGGCGAACATGTGCACCGGGGTCTTGAGGTGCCACAGGGTCGGCGGGCAGTGCCACTGCAACAGCCGCAGCACCCGCCGGTGAAAGGTGTACGTCTCGCGCATGTCGCAGTCCATCAGCCACGACAGATATCCCGGAGCGCGCACCGCGCCGTCAAAGTGGAAGGTACGAAAGCTCATTCCCATCAGGTCCTGGCATTCGGTCGCGGCCGTCGCTTCGGAGTTGTGCATCGTCTTCATCAACGGGAACATGTCGTCGAGCATCTTCAGGCTCGCCTCGGTCTGCGCGATTCGCGGATCGGTGTGCTGAGTCGCGGACTCCGGCGGCGGGGTGGGTGCCTGAGATTCCCACGTCCGCAGCGACCGGAATTGCGGATCGGCGGCGACCAGTTGGCTCAATGCCGTGGTGCCCGTGCGGGGGAGGCCGATCACGAACACCGGACCGTCCACCACCTCGTCGTCGATCTCGGGATGCCGCCGGTAGGTGTCCTCGACCTTGAGGCGCTGAATCAGCGCGTTGCTGATGGTCGCGTGCTGGATGACCTGGCCGATGTCATTGAGGTCGGCTTCGGTGTTCAGCGCGTCGACGATGCGATCGAGTCCCTCGCGGTAGTAAGGCGATCCGAAATCGTCGAGACCGGTTGCCGCCCTGGCACCGTTCTCCAACTCGTCGGCGTCAAACGTCATCGGGCGAACCTTTCGCGCACGGCGGTGCGGCGCGCCGCGATGATGCAGGCCCGCTGCTCGCGTGTCACCAACGCGGTGTCCGGCGGCAATGCCGCACGAATGTCGTCGAACGGCACGACTCGCGTCGACGGCGTTGGCGCCGTCTTGGTCCGTACGCAACGCAAGATGATCGACCCGTTGCTGAAGCCCGCCGTGTCAAGCCAATTCGCGACGCCGGGGTCTTCCGAGCACAGCACCACGCGTACCAGTCCGTCGGCATCCACCGCAGCCTGGAAGGCGTTCAGGCTGGACTGATGACGACCGTAGTGAATCGTCTCCCACCACGGATTGCCGATGGAGAAACTCCAGTAAATCCCTTCGGGCGGTTCGGATTCCACGATCAGCGCCTCGCCCGGGCCCAGCTCCCACCGGCCGATCACCGGCCGGTTTTCCGCGGCCGCGCCGATATCGGAGCGGTCGATCGGCGCCAGGAATCCGTTCGTCGGTGCCGCGGCGCCGAATTGCAGGAAGAACGCGAGGTTGTCCTTTACGAAATCGCCGAGGGCAACCAGCTGTCGTGACACCGTCACGGCCGGATCGAGCGTGCGGCCGGTTGCGGCAACCGGGTCGCTGATCCGCTCGATGCGCAACGACGACGCGACTTCGGTGTTCCAGTCGTAGAAGAAATGCCGCACCGTCAATATGGGGTGATCGCCGTCGAGTCGCATCCAATCGCCGGCCGCCGGCTTCGAAGCGGACAGCACCACCTCGAAGTTCCCGTCGGCATCCACCTCGAGTTCGTCGACCAGTTCGTTGGCCGTTGCGACAATGCCGTTCATCGTCTGCAGACCGACGTAGCGTGCGGTGCCCCGATTGCCGAACAACCGGTAACTTTCACCCCCGCGCAGCACGGCGCTGGTGTAGACGCAGTCCGGACACTCCATTCCCCAGGTCACCAGATCGTCGGTGCTGGTGCGCTGCACACACAGGATGGGATCGGGGTCGAAACGCAGCACCTCGTGGATGCCGGCGGTGAGCAGCACCAGCAGGTGACGCATTCCCGCGGCGAGGTCGACCCGATTGCGGCCGGCCGGGTCCGATTGCACGATCCGCGCCGCGTCGCGCAGCTGGTCCTGCAGATACGACCACGCCTGGGACAGGTCGACCTCGTCGGCGTCGGAGCCTGCCAGCGCCGCCTCGGTGATCGAGAACGGCAGCCATGCCAGCGGCCTGTTCGGATCGCTCACGCGTGTCCTCGCTCCGGTCGTAGCCACAGATGCTTAAACGAAAACAATATTTTCACTTAACAGGATTGCAGCCGACTGCTGAGAATGTCAACGTTCACAGGTAGGTTGAGACCGTGACGCCCACCTTTGCCGATCTCGCCAAGGCGCAATACATCCTGCTGACCACCTTCACCAGGGACGGTCGAGCGAAGCCGACCCCGGTCTGGACCGCTGTGGACGGCGACCGCCTGCTGGTGATCACGCAGGCAAACTCCTGGAAGGTCAAGCGGATTCGTCATACACCCCGCGTGACGATGGCGACCTGCACCATGCGTGGTCGCCCGACGAGCGAGGCGGTCGAGGGCACCGCGGCGCTGCTCGACAAATCGGACACCGGCACCGTTTACGACGCGATCGGCAAGCGTTACGGCATCGTTGGCACGGTCTTCAACTTCTTCAGCAAGCTGCGCGGCGGCATGGAAAGCAACATCGGCCTCGAACTCCGCGTGGCCCAAGGCTAGTTTGGCCCGCAGGGCGCTGATGAGTACGGTGCTCATTCCGATCCCCGACCGTGACTTCGACCCGACCGAGGTCGCCGTCAGCTGGCGGGTCCTGACCGACAACGGTCACCGGGTGATCTTTGCGACCGAAAGCGGAGCGCCCGGTGTGGCAGACGACATCATGGTGACCGGTCGAGGGCTCGACATCTGGTCCGCGCTGCCGCTGGTGGGCTCACTGTCACTCGTCGGGCTGGCGCTGCGCGCCGACAAGAACGGTCGCGACGCCTACGCCGCCATGCTGGATTCACCGGAATACCGGCATCCCGTCAGCTGGACAGCGGCCACGCTGAACGGTGTCGACGCGGTGCTGCTGCCCGGTGGTCATCGCGCCCGCGGGATGCGCAGCTACGTCGACAGCGACGTCCTGCAGCGCCTCGTCGTCGAGGCGTTTGCCCGCGACATGATCGTGGCCGCGATTTGCCACGGGGTGCTGCTGGCCGCGCGCAGTATCGACCCCGACACGGGTCGCTCGGTGCTCTATGGACGCAAGACCACGGCGCTCACCTGGGCGATGGAACGGGCAGCCTGGCGGCTGACCCGAATCACCCGGTTCTGGGATCCCGATTACTACCGGACCTACACCGAAGCGCCCGGTCAGGCGAGGGGCTTTATGTCCGTGCAGTCGGAAGTCACACGCGCGCTTGAAGATCCGGCGGATTTCCGCGACGTCGAACGCGGTACGCCGCACTGGCGGCTGAAGTCGTCCGGGATGGCGCGGGACACCGCGACGGACTCGCGGCCCGCATTCGTCGTCGACGACGGCAACTACATCTCGGCGCGCTGGCCCGGCGATACCCACACCTTCGCGGGCGTCGTGTCGGACAAACTACGTCTTTAGCTGCTCCCCGAAGAAGGAGAAGACGCGGCTCCACGCGTCTTCGGTTGCGGCGTCGTCGTAGCCGAACCCCGCGATGCGCAGCAGTGGTTGGGCGGGAAGGGTATTCGCGAAGCTGTGCCCGGCGTCGGGATAGACCTTGACGTCACTGGTGATCTGCTTGGCCGCAACCACTTCACGCAATTTCTCGGGTGCGCCCTTGCCCAGCGGATCGCGCCCGCCGAAGCTGGCCACGATCGGGCACGCCCCCTCCAGTGTGTCGTTCAGGTGCCGGGGCAGGGGAGCGCCGTAGAACGGAGCGGAAGCGCCAAAACCCTTGGGCGACATGATGAGTGCAAACTGGCCGCCCATGCAGAAGCCGGCGATCCCGACCTGCCCGGTGCAGTCCGGCCGCTTCAGCAGGTAATCGCGGGCCGCAAGAATGTCATCGAGAGCGCGGCCACGCTGTGTCATCAGCTCACGCATCACCCGGGTGATGCAGCGGATGCGGCCGCCGCGCGCGTACATGTTCGGCGTGAGCGCCAGATAGCCCGCCCGCGCGATGCGGTCGTTGGTCTGCTCCTTGTCCCGGCCGTAGCCGAAGGCGTCGTGGATCACCACCACACCCGGCCAGGGGCCGTCACCGGCCGGGATGTTCAATAGCGCATCGATCGGTCCGTCCGGCGTATCGATCTCAATCGTGGTCATATCGTCATCTAACTGCAGCCGCGACACGGATCACCAGGGGAACTCGAGTGCAATGCACAGACGTTGGCATCACATGGTGAGCCGGATGTTACTCGTCTACGCCGTCGTCGAGCTGGCGGCGATCTTTGCGCTGGTCTGGACGGTCGGGTGGGGCTGGACCCTGCTGGGCCTGCTGGCCACGTTCGTTATCGGCTGGGGCCTGCTGGCCCCGATCGCGGGGTCGCAGCTGATTCGCGACATCGGGCGGATGCGCTCCGGGCGCAAGGAACCGCGCACCACCCTGGGCGACGGCGCACTGGTGACGGTGGCGACCGCGCTGGTCCTGGTTCCCGGCTTCGTCACCACGCTGGTGGGAATGCTGCTGTTGCTGCCGCCGGTGCGGGCGGCGGCCGGGCCGCGATTGACCCGGATCGCGCTGCGCGGTTTCCAGCGACACGCACCGCTGGTCATGACCGAGTTCACCGCCAACCGCGGGGACTACATCGACGGAGAGGTCATCGACGTCTACGACGTCGAGCCGGCCGCGCTGCCGAAGAACCGGCCCGCCGACGAGCACTGGGGCGGACCCCGTTACGCGTCCGGCCCGTACTGATGGGCTCTTGCGCCACGTAGTTTTGCTCTGTGAACCCGATTCCGACCACTCTGCTGCTCAACGGGCGGGTGCACAGCCCCACCAATCCCGACGCGACCGCGATGGCGGTGCGCGGTGAGGTCGTTGCCTGGCTGGGTAGCGACGACGTCGGCCGCCGGCAGTTTCCCGACGCCGAGTTGGTGGACCTCGAAGGCGGCTTCGTGGCCCCGGGATTCGTCGACAGCCACATTCATGTGACCGCGACCGGCCTCGCCCTCAGCGGCCTGGACCTGCGGGGGGCCACCTCGCGCGGGCAGTGCCTGCGGATGGTCGCCGACTATGCCGCCGCCCATCCCGGCGAGCCGATCTGGGGGCACGGCTGGGATGAGTCGTCGTGGCCCGAGAACAGCCCGCCGTCCACCGCCGAGCTCGATGCGGTGCTCGACAACCGGCCGGCCTACCTGGCGCGCGTCGACGTCCACTCCGCGCTGGCCTCGACCGGGCTGCGCAGGCTGGTGCCAGACCTGGCGGCAGCGCGCGGTTTCATCGCCGACCGGCCGCTGACCGGCGACGCTCACCACCTGGTCCGTGCGGTCGCCCGCGGCCTGCTCACGCCCGCGCAGCTAGCGGAGGCCAGGACCGCCGCGCTGGGTGCCGCGGCGGCGGTCGGCATCGTCGCCGTCCACGAATGTGCGGGACCCGAGATCGGTGGCCTCGACGACTGGCTACGGCTGGAGGCCGTCGACCACGGCGTCGAGGTGATCGGCTATTGGGGTGAGGCGGTCAGCACCGCCACCCAGGCCCGCGCGCTGGTGGAGCAGACCGGAGCCCGTGGCCTGGCCGGTGACCTGTTCGTCGACGGAGCGCTGGGCTCGCACACCGCCTGGCTGCACGAGCCGTACACCGACGCTCCGGACCGCGTCGGAACCCGCTACCTGGACGCCGACGTCATCGAAGCCCACGTACGGGCATGCACCGAGGCGCAGGTGACGGCGGGCTTCCACGTCATCGGCGACGCCGCGGTGTCGGCGGCGGTCGACGCGTTCGCACGGGTCGTCGCCGACCTGGGGGTGGTCGCCGTGGCCCGCTGCGGCCACCGGCTCGAGCACCTCGAGATGGTGACCGCCGACCAAGCCGCCAAACTGGGCGCGTGGGGCGTCATCGCCAGCGTGCAGCCCAATTTTGACGCCCTCTGGGGCGGTCGCGACGGCATGTACGCCGACCGTCTCGGCGCCGAACGAGGCAGCCGGCTCAATCCACTCGCGCTGTTAGCATCCCAAGGCGTGCCCCTCGCGCTAGGTTCCGACGCCCCGGTGACCGGGCTCGACCCGTGGGAAAGCGTGCGCGCGGCCGTCAATCACCACACCGCGGGCAGTGGGCTCTCGGCCCGGGCGGCGTTCGCCGGCGCCACCCGCGGCGGTTGGCGCGCGTGCGGCGCGCGCGACGAGAACATCGGCGCCCTGGTGCCGGGTGCTCCGGCCTCCTACGCGGTCTGGGACGCCGGAGACCTCGACGTCCACGCCCCGGACGACAGCGTCCAGCGATGGTCGACCGATCCACGGTCGCGGGTTCCCGCGTTGCCTCGCCTGGGCCCGGCCGACGAGCTCCCGCGGTGCCGGCGCACCGTGCACCGAGGTGCTGTCATCCATGGTTAGGGAGGAGCCGGACCCGCTCGAAGATTCCGCTGCTCAGGAAGACGCTCAGCAAGACGAGGCCGAGCCGAACCGTCCGGGCCGGGCCACTCGCGCTGCCGCCGCCACGGGCCACGGGCTGACCCGGCTGGGCAAGGGGGCGATCACCCGGCTCGCCGGCACAGGGGCCGCGCTGCGGCCCAGGCTGACGCGGCTGGTGGCCGCCGTCGCGGGCGGAGCGCTGCTGTGCGCCAGCTTCCCGTCAGTCAACTGGTGGTGGGCGGCCGTCGTCGCGGCTGCGTTGCTGGCCTGGGTGCTCAAACATCCCGCCACGACACTGGCGGGCGGATTCGGTTACGGATTCCTGTTCGGGTTCGCGTTCTACGCCCCGCTGCTGCCCTGGATCAGCCTGCTGGTGGGCGCCATCCCGTGGCTGGCGTTGGCCACGATGTGCGCGCTGTTCCCCGGCCTGTTCGGCTTCTTCGCCGTCCTGGTACGGCGACTACCGGGCTGGCCGCTCTGGTTCGCACTGCTGTGGACGGCCCAGGAGTGGCTGAAGTCGATCGTGCCGTTCGGCGGCTTTCCCTGGGGCGCGGTGGCCTACGGCCAAGCCGAGGGCCCACTGCTGCCGTTGGTCCAGCTCGGCGGGGTGGCGCTGCTCTCCATGGGGGTCGTCCTGCTCGGCTTCAGCGTGACCGCGATCGCGCTGGAAATCGCCAAGTGGTGGCGGACTGGTAGCCGGTCGCGCGGTGACGCCTCGGAGGAAGGTATGTCAGCCGCGCCCCCGCCCGCGGTCGTGCTGCCCGGCGTCTGCTTCTGTCTGGTGCTCTTTGCCGCGGTCATGGTCTGGCCGCAGGTGCGGCACTCCGGCGCCGGGTCGGGCGGCGAACCGACGGTCACGGTCGCGGCCGTGCAGGGCAATGTGCCCAGGCTCGGCCTCGGCTTCAACGAACAACGGCGCGCGGTGCTCGACAACCACGTCGACGAGACCCTGCGGCTGGCCGAGGACGTCCGGGCCGGGGCCGCCCCGCAACCGCAGTTCGTGATCTGGCCCGAGGATTCCTCCGACATCGACCCCTTCGTCAACGCCGATGCCGCCCAGCGCATCGCGGAGGCGGCGCACGCGATCAACGCGCCGATCCTGATCGGGTCGGTACTCGCGGTGCCAAACCACGACCAGGGACCCGAGCAGTACACCAACACCGCGATCGTCTGGAATCCGGTCACCGGGCCGGCCGATCGCCACGACAAAGAGATCGTCCAGCCGTTCGGCGAATACCTGCCCATGCGGTGGCTTTTCGAGCATCTGTCGAGCAAGGCCGGGCTGGCGGGCAATTTCGTCCCCCGCACGGGCACCGACGTGGTGCAGATCGCCGGTGTGCCCGTCGGCGTGGCCACCTGCTGGGAGGTGATCTTCGACCGGGTGCCGCGCAAGGCCGTGCTCAACGGTGCCCAGTTGTTGGCGGTGCCCGCCAACAACGCCACCTTCAACAAGCGCATGAGTGAGCAACAACTCGCATTCGCCAAGGTTCGCGCCGTCGAGCACGACCGTTACGTCGTGGTCGCCGGCACCACCGGGGTCAGTGCGGTGATCGCTCCGGACGGCGCCGAGCTGGTCCGTACCGACTTCTTCCAGCCCGCTTACCTGGACATCCAGGTGCGCCTCAAGACGGTGCTGACGCCGGCGACGCAGTGGGCCCCGATAGTGCAGTGGGTCTTGGTCGCGGCGGCCGGAGCGGTCATTCTGGCCGGAATACGGCACAATGGGAGCTTCCCGCGTTCGATTCGGCGGCGGTCCAGGCCGTCGGCTGAATCGGCAGACGTCGGGGCAGCCCCGGACGAACCCGGGTCCGACGAGAAGGCTCGGCCGGCGACCGAGCACGACGCTGCGCCGGACACACTCGGCGACTACACTCCGCTCCACCAAAAGGGCGGCCGACAACCTCGGTATCTCGGGCGACACAGAGGAGATAAATGACCACCGGCGAGCAGGCGACCCGGGCTCCGGCCAATCGTCCCAGCCAGCGTGTCCTGGTTATCATCCCGACCTTCAACGAGCGGGAGAACCTACCGCTGATTCATCGGCGGCTGACCGACGCCTGCCCCGATGTGCACGTGCTGATCGTCGACGACGGCAGCCCCGACGGGACCGGCGAACTCGCCGACGAGCTGGCCGCTGCCGACGGTGGCCGCACCCACGTCATGCACCGCACGGCCAAGGACGGCCTGGGCGCCGCTTATCTCGCCGGTTTCGGCTGGGGATTGAGTCGGGACTACGCGGTCCTCGTCGAGATGGACGCCGACGGCAGTCATGCGCCCGAGCAGCTGCGCCGGCTGCTGGACGCCGTCGACGCCGGAGCCGATCTGGCCATCGGTTCTCGCTACGTCGAGGGCGGCGCGGTGCGAAATTGGCCGAAGCGCCGCTGGGCCCTGTCCTGGACCGCCAACACCTACGCGCGGCTGGCGCTCGACATCGACATCCATGACATCACCGCCGGCTACCGGGCCTACCGCCGCGAGGTGCTCGAGGCGATCGATCTCGACGGCGTGGACTCCAAGGGCTATTGCTTCCAGATCGACCTGACCCGGCGCACTCTGGACAACGGATTCATCGTCGTCGAGGTGCCGATCACCTTCACCGAGCGCGAACTCGGCGTTTCCAAAATGAGTGGATCCAACATTCGCGAGGCGTTGGTGAAGGTCGCGAAGTGGGGCATTGAGAGCCGCCGCAACGGCGCACGGGCCGCGCGCGCGGCCAACCACAGCTAGCGGGCCGGGCGCACCGTCCGGGTCAGCCGCGTCGCTTCGAGCGGATCAGCTCGAGGCGCTCCTTGAGCAGTTCTTCGAGTTCTTCGACGCTGCGGCGCTCCAGCAGCATGTCCCAGTGGGTGCGCGGCGGCTTGACCTTCTTCGGCTCGGGCAGGTCACCCTCGATCAGGGTGCCTTCCATGCCGTTGCGGCACAGCCAGGTGCCGGGGATGTCGGCGTCGTCGGCGAACGGAACCTCGAATTCCTCGCCGTTCTCGGTGCGGTACTTCGCGAGCTGACGGGGCGCGAGATCGTGGTTGCGGTCGGTCTCGTAGCTCACGGCTCCGAGGCGACTGCCCCTCAGTACACGATCAGCCATGGCTGCTACTCCTTTAAATTGCTCTGAGCCCTAGGCTCCGGTGACGCGATTCTATTCGCATAGCAAACGTTAGGACGTTGTGCGTAGTTCCCGAGTCGACACGCGGCATACGCGACTCGACCGTCAATGATACCGGGATCGCGCAGTGGGGCCGACTAAAGTCGGCAGCGTGAGCCGCCGTTCCCACCCACAACCATGCCGCTGGTGCGGTCGAGACGTGACCGAAGTCGGGATGGGTCGGCGCCGGCAATACTGTCGGCAGTCTTGCCGGCAGCGGGCCTACGAGCAGCGGGCTTCGATCAACCGGGGTGAGGTGACGGCCGTGCCGGTCGATGCCGTGGTGCTCTCGGCTGACGATGCGTCCGACCTGTCAGATCGCGTCTACCAGGTCCGATGCGCTGCGGAGGATGTCGCGACGGCGCTGGACGAAGGCGCCGAGGCGACCGAACTGCGCGAGCTCTGCCAGGTGCTGATCCGCGCGGCCCAGGCCGCCGACGGCTGGCGTCGAGCGGTCGTCTGACCGCACTTGACCATGACAGATGGTTAGCCGGGTACAGTCGCGCCATGGACGGGCGCCCGTGCCTGCGGATTACGGGACGTTTTGAAATCCTGTCGGAGTTGGCCATACTCACCAGCGACATCTTGGGTCGTAGCAGCACGACCACGTCGCTCGTGCCGCAACTGCCGTGACTCGCATCCGGTGGTTGAACGGCCAGTGTTAGGCAAGGGGTACTGAGGTGGATCAACTCCAGCATGCGACCGAGGCGCTGCGCAAAGCGCTGGTCCAGGTTGAACGCCTGAAGCGCACCAACCGTGCGCTGCTGGAGCGCTCGAGCGAGCCGATCGCGATCGTCGGCATGTCCTGTCGCTTCCCGGGCGGGGTCGATACCCCGGAGCGGCTGTGGCAGATGGTGGCCGACGGCCGCGACGTGATCTCGGACTTCCCGACTGATCGCGGCTGGGATCTGGCGGGGCTGTTCGACCCGGATCCCGACGCCCGGCACAAGACGTACGCGCGCACCGGAGGGTTCGTCGACGATGTCGCGGACTTCGACCCGGCGTTCTTCGGTATCGCACCCACCGAGGCGCTCGCCATGGACCCGCAGCATCGAATGCTGCTGGAGCTGTCGTGGGAGGCGTTGGAGCGCGGCGGCATCGACCCCAGCGGGCTGCGCGGCAGCGCCACCGGAGTGTTCGCCGGACTCATCGTCCAGGGCTACGGCATGCTCGCCGAGGAGATCGAGGGCTACCGCCTGACCGGCATGACCTCCAGCGTCGCCTCCGGGCGGGTGTCCTACGTGCTCGGGTTGGAGGGCCCCGCGGTGTCGGTGGACACCGCCTGCTCGTCGTCGCTGGTGGCATTGCACATGGCGGTCCAGTCGCTGCGGTCCGGCGAGTGCGACCTCGCCCTGGCCGGCGGCGCGACCGTTAATGCCACGCCCACCGTTTTCATCGAGTTCAGTCGCCACCGGGGGCTCGCCCCGGACGGCCGGTGCAAGGCCTACGCCGGCGCGGCCGACGGGGTCGGCTGGTCCGAGGGCGGCGCGATGCTGGTCGTGGAGCGCTTGTCGGACGCGCGCCGGCTGGGTCATCCGGTGCTGGCGGTGGTGCGCGGCTCGGCGGTCAATCAGGACGGCGCTTCCAACGGATTGACCGCGCCCAACGGCCCGTCGCAGCAGCGGGTGGTGCGTGCGGCGTTGGCCAACGCCGGATTGTCGCCCGCCGAGGTGGACGTCGTCGAAGGCCACGGCACGGGCACCACATTGGGCGATCCCATTGAGGCGCAAGCGTTGTTGGCGACCTACGGCCAGGATCGCAGCGAGCCGCTGTGGCTGGGCTCGATCAAGTCGAACATGGGTCACACCCAGGCCGCCGCCGGCGTCGCGGGCGTGATCAAGATGGTGCAGGCGATGCATCACGAGACGCTGCCCGCGACGTTGCACGTGGATCAGCCCAGCCCGCACGTGGATTGGACCGCGGGCGCGGTGTCGTTGCTGAGCGAGGCGCGGCCTTGGAAAGTTAAGTCGGCAGCGGATCACGCGCGCCGCGCGGGGATCTCGTCGTTCGGTATCAGCGGCACCAACGCCCACGTGATCGTCGAGTCCGCCCCGCCGCAAGAACCGGCCGAACCCGTCCCAACCCCCGCGGTCGTGCCGTGGGTACTGTCGGCAAAGTCGTTGCCGGCGTTGGCTTCTCAGGCTTCTCGGTTGGCCGCGCACGTAGCGGCCTATGACGGGCTCGACATCGCCGACGTGGCGTGGTCGTTGGCGGGCCGGGCCACCTTCGAGCACCGGGCCGTTGTCGTCGGTGGTGACCGCGACCGGTTGCTGGCCGGGCTGGAGGAGCTGGCCGGCGACCAGCCGGGCGCCTCGATCATCCGGGGCACAGCGTTGCCTGCGGGCAAACACGTCTTCGTCTTTCCCGGCCAGGGCTCGCAATGGCTCGGCATGGGCATCGAATTGCTCGATGCCGCACCGGTATTCGCCCAGCACATCGAAGCATGCGCGGAGGCGTTCGCCGAATTCGTCGACTGGTCGCTGATCGACGTTCTGCGCGGCGCGCCGGGCGCTCCGAGGATGGACCGCGTCGACGTCGTGCAGCCGGTGCTCTTCGCGGTGATGGTGTCGCTGGCCGAATTGTGGAAGTCGGTCGGGGTCAACCCCGATGCGGTGATCGGTCACTCGCAGGGCGAGATCGCCGCGGCCTATGTCGCCGGTGCGCTGTCGTTGCGGGATGCCGCGCGCGTGGTGACGCTGCGCAGCAAACTGCTGCGCTCGCTGGCTCACCCCGGCGGCATGGTGTCCATCGCGTGCAGCACCGAGCGCGCGCGAGAATTGCTGGCGCCCTACGGCAGTCGGATCAGCATCGCCGCCGTCAATGGCCCGTCCGCGGTCGTGGTCTCGGGTGAGGTCGCCGCGTTGGAGGAACTCATCGGCTTCTGCGCCGATCTCGACCTGCGGACCCGCCGTATCGACGTGGACTACGCGTCGCATTCGGTCGAGGTCGAGGCGATACGCGAGGAGCTGACCGCGGCGCTGGCCGGCATCGACCCGCGCACCTCGCGGGTCGCCTTCTTCTCCACCGTATCCGGAAGCCGTTTGGACACGGCCGGTTTGGATGCCGCCTACTGGTACCGCAACATCCGGCAGACTGTGCAATTCGAGCAAGCGGTGCGCGCCGCGTGCGAGAGCGGATACCGGACATTCATCGAATCGAGTCCGCATCCCGCGTTGATCGCCGGCATCGAGGAGACCTACAACGACTCGGGCGCCCCCGGCGACACCGAGGCGATTGTCGTTCCCACCCTGGGCCGCGACGACGGTGGACTCGAGCGATTCCTGACGTCGGCCGCTGCGGCCTTCACCGCCGGCGTGAACGTGAACTGGCGCGGCGTACTCGACGGAGCCGGTTTCGTCGAGCTGCCCACGTATGCCTTTGACCGACGCAGGTTTTGGCTGTCGGGCGAGGGCATCGGCGCCGACGTCGCAGGTTTGGGGCTGGGCACCAGCGAGCATGCGCTGCTGTCCGCGGTCGTCGAGCTGCCGGCCTCGGGCGGGGTGGCGCTGACCGGGCGCCTGTCACCCAGCGTGCAGGGCTGGCTGGCCGATCACGCCGTGTCGGGCACGGTGGTGTTCCCCGGCGCGGGTTTCGTCGAGCTCGCCATCCGCGCCGGCGACGAAGTCGGATGTTCGACGGTCGACGAGCTCACGCTGCAGGCGCCGTTGCTGCTGCCGGTCGCCGATTCCGGGTTCGGTTCGGTGGCAGTGCAAGTCGTGGTGGGCCCGGCCGAAGAGTCGGGGCAGCGCAGTGTCGCGATTTTCTCGCGCGTCGACGCCGACTCCGCGTGGGTGTGCCACGCCGAGGGGGCCCTGAGCTCCGCGCCGGTCGAGCCGGGCGCCGATCTGTCGGTGTGGCCGCCGGCGGGTGCGGTCGCGGTGAACGCGGCCGACGGCTACCAGAAGCTGACGGCCCGCGGGTATGGCTACGGCCCGGCCTTCCAGGGCCTGACCGCCATCTGGGTCCGCGGCGACGAGGTGTTCGCCGAAGTGCGACTGCCTGACGCGGCCGGCGGCGTCAGTGGGTTCGGGGTGCACCCGGCATTGCTCGACGCGGCAATGCATTCCATGGTCATGGCTCACCAGGGTGACGACCAGGCCGCCGATGTGGTGTTGCCCTTTGCCTGGCAAGGCATTTCGCTGCATGCCGGGGGCGCCTCGGCGGTTCGCGCGCGCATCGCGCCGGCGGGCGCCGCCGGATTCTCGATTGAGCTTGCCGACGGGCTGGGGTTGCCGGTGCTCTCGGTGGGGACCGTGGTCGCCCGCCCGGTCAACGAGCAGCAACTGCGCGCGGCGATCGCGGGCTCGGGCCCGGACCGGCTGTTCGAGGTGGTGTGGTCACCTGCGGTCACCGGTACCAACCCGGCTCCGTCTCACCGACTGCTTGAATCCGTTGCCACCGAGGATGATCCGATGGCAGCTACCCATCCGCGCACCCATCAGGTGCTGGCCGCCGTGCAATCGTGGCTGACCGAACACGACTCGGGCGTCCTGGTCGTCGCGACCCGTGGGGCGATGGGATTGCCGGGGGAGGACGTCACGGATCTGCCGGGCGCCGCGGTGTGGGGGCTGGTGCGATCGGCGCAGACCGAACACCCCGGCCGGATCGTGCTGGTGGATTCCGATGCGCCCCTCGACGATGACGCGACAGCCGCGGTCGTGGCGGCCGGTGAACCTCAGGTATTGCTGCGTGGCGCAACGCTTTACACCCCACGGGTACGGGGCAGCCGCGCAGTCGACGGCATCTTGGTGCCGCCCGCCGAGGGGCCCTGGCGCCTGGGCATCAGCAACGCAGGCACCTTCGAGAACCTGCGCCTGGAACCGGTTCCCAACGCCGGGGCACCGCTGGAGCCGGGCCAGGTTCGGGTGGCACTGCGGGCCATCGCCACCAACTTCCGTGACGTGATGATCACCCTGGGCATGTTCACCCACGACGCCCTGCTCGGCGGCGAGGGTGCGGGCGTGGTGGTCGAAGTCGGTCCGGGTGTCACCGAATTCGCGGTCGGCGATTCGGTCTACGGATTCTTCCCCGACGGCAGCGGCACGCTGGTGCCCGGCGATACCCGTCTGCTGCTGCCGAAGCCCGACGACTGGTCCTACGCCGAAGCCGCCGCCATTTCCGCGGTTTTCACCACCGCATACATGGCATTCATCCATCTGGCCGACGTCAAGCCGGGCCAGCGGGTGCTGGTGCACGCGGCCGCCGGCGGCGTGGGCATGGCCGCCGTACAGCTGGGCCGGTACCTGGGTCTGGAGATTTTCGCCACCGCGAGCCGCGGCAAGTGGGACACGTTGCGGGCCATGGGCTTTGACGACGACCATATCGGTGACTCGCGCAGTCTGGACTTCGAGGAGAAGTTCCGCACGGTCACCGGCGGGCGTGGCATGGATGTGGTGCTGGACTCGCTGGCCGGTGAATTCGTCGACGCATCACTGCGCCTGGTCGCCCCCGGCGGTGTGTTCTTGGAGATGGGCAAGACCGACATCCGCGACCCCGGTGCGGTCGCCCGCGAGTACCCGGGTGTGCGCTACCGCGCCTTCGACCTGTTCGAGCCGGGCCGTCCCCGCATGCACGAGTGGATGCTCGAGCTCGCGCAACTGTTCGACAGCGGGGTGCTTAAGCCCCTGCCGGTGACGACTTTCGATGTGCGGCGCGCCCGTTCGGCGTTGCGGTATCTTAGTCAGGCCCGCCACATCGGCAAGGTGGTTCTCACGCTGCCCGACGCTTGGGCGGCGGGAACGGTGTTGATCACCGGTGGCACCGGGATGGCGGGTTCGACGCTGGCCCGTCACCTGGTGACGCGCCATGGCGTGCGGGACCTGGTGCTGCTGAGCCGCAGCGGTCCGGATGCCGCCGGATCTGCCGCGCTGGTCGCCGAATTGGAGGCGGCCGGGGCGAGCGCAAAGGTGGTCGCCTGCGACGCCGCCGACCGGGCCGAACTGGCCGCGGTGATCGCCGAGATTCCTGAGCTGACCGCGGTCATTCACGCCGCCGGCGTGCTCGACGACGCCGTGGTCACCTCGCTGACGCCCGAGCGGGTGGATGCCGTGTTGCGCGCCAAGGTGGACGCGGCCTGGAACCTGCACGAGCTCACGCGCGAACTCGATGTGTCTGCGTTCGTGATGTTTTCGTCGATGGCCGGCCTGGTGGGTTCGTCGGGCCAGGCCAACTACGCCGCGGGTAACACCTTCCTGGACGGGTTGGCCGCGCATCGCCGCGCCCACGGACTGCCGGCGATCTCGCTGGGGTGGGGGCTGTGGGACCAGGCCAGCGCCATGACCGGCGGACTCGACGCCGCCGACCGCGCCCGCCTGAACCGTGACGGCATTCTGGCGTTGTCGTCGGATGAAGCGATGGAACTGTTCGACACCGCCTTGATTGTCGACGAGGCCTTCATCGCGCCCGCCCGCATCGACCTGGCGGCGCTGCGCGCGCATGCGGCCGCCGTACCGCCAATGTTCGCCGACCTGCTCAACGCGCCAGCCCGGCGCCAGGTCGACGACTCGCTGGCCGCCGCGAAGTCGAAATCGGCTCTGGCGCACCGGCTGCACGGGCTCTCCGAGCCCGAACAGCACGCGGTGCTGTTGGATCTGGTCCGCTCGCACATAGCGACCGTGCTGGGCAATACGACCGTCGAGGCGATCGACCCCGATAAGGCCTTCCAGGATCTGGGCTTCGACTCGCTGACCGCGGTCGAAATGCGCAACCGGCTGAAAACCGCTACCGGACTGGCGCTTTCGCCCACTCTGATCTTCGATTACCCGACGCCGAACGGGCTGGCCGGTTACATCCGCAAGGAGCTCGCCGGAGTTCCGCAAGAAATCGCCCATACCCCGGCCGTGGCGGTCACCGGCGAAGACCCGATCGTGATCGTGGGCATGTCATGCCGCTACCCGGGTGGGGTGAGTTCTCCCGAGGACCTGTGGGAGATGCTGACCGAGGGCCGCGATGTCCTCACCGAATTCCCGAGCGATCGCGGCTGGGATATCGCCGGTGTGTACAACCCGGACCCCGATGTTCCGGGCACCTGCTACACCCGCACCGGCGGTTTCGTCGACGGGGTCGGCGACTTCGATCCCGCCTTCTTCGGCATCACCCCGACTGAGGCACTCGCAATGGACCCGCAACAACGGATGTTCCTCGAACTTTCGTGGGAAGCCTTGGAACGGGCCGGGATTGAGCCCGGTGCGTTGCGGGGCAGCGCGACGGGCATGTTTGCCGGCGTTTACACCCAGGGGTACGGCATTGGCGCCGCACCGACCGCGGAGGGCTTCCGGCTGACCGGTCAGTCCTCGAGCGTCGCGTCGGGCCGAGTGTCCTACGTGCTGGGCCTGGAAGGCCCCGCGGTGTCGGTGGACACCGCATGCTCGTCGTCGTTGGTCGCGTTGCACATGGCCGCACAGTCGCTGCGCTCCGGCGAGTGCGACCTGGCCCTGGCAGGTGGTGTCACGGTCAACGCCACCCCCGACATCTTCGTGGAGTTCAGCCGGATGCGTGGGCTGTCCGTCGACGGTCGTTGCAAGGCGTACGCGGGGGCCGCCGACGGCACCGGATTCTCCGAAGGCGGCGGCATGCTCGTCGTCGAGCGGTTGTCGGACGCTCGGCGGCTGGGTCATCCGGTGCTGGCGGTGGTCCGCGGCTCGGCCATCAATCAGGACGGGGCCTCCAACGGTTTGACCGCCCCCAACGGCCCGTCGCAGCAACGCGTGGTGCGCGCCGCGTTGGCCAGCGCCGGCCTGTCGACGGCCGACGTCGATGTGGTGGAAGGCCACGGCACCGGCACCACCTTGGGCGATCCCATTGAGGCCCAGGCATTGTTGGCGACCTATGGCCAGCACCGCACCGAGCCGCTGCTCCTGGGCTCGATCAAGTCGAACATGGGTCACACTCAGGCCGCCGCGGGTGTGGCCGGTGTGATCAAGATGGTGCTCGCGATGCGCCACGAGCTGCTGCCGGCGACCTTGCACGTGGATCAGCCCAGCCCGCACGTGGATTGGTCGGCGGGCGCGGTGTCGTTGCTGACCGAAGCGCGGCCGTGGCCCGCCGTGGGGCGCACGCACCGGGCGGGTGTGTCGTCGTTCGGCATCAGCGGCACCAACGCCCACGTGATCATCGAGGCTGCCCCCACCGACGTCGACGACATCGTCGAGCGCGCAGTGGGACCGGTGCTGCCGTGGGTGGTGTCGGCAAAGTCATTGTCGGCGTTGGGCTCTCACGCGTCCCGGCTGGCCGCCTACCTGCGCGGCCACCGTGACCTCGAGTCCGCCGACGTGGCGTGGTCGCTGGCGGGCCGGACGAACTTCGAACATCGTGCCGTCATCGCCGGTGCCGATCGCGCGCAGTTGCTGACCGGCCTGGACGAATTGGCCACCGGCGAGGCCGCTTCGGTGATCCGCGGCAGCGCAACGACGGGCAAGACCGTCTTCGTGTTCCCGGGCCAGGGCGCCCAGATTCTGGGCATGGGCATGGGCCTGCACGCCGGATATCCGGTGTTCGCCGAGGCGTTCAACAGTGTGGTCGCCGAACTCGACCGGCACCTGCTGCGCCCCCTGCGCGACGTCATGTGGGGTCGCGACGAGGCGCTGCTGAACACCACCGAATTCGCCCAGCCCGCCTTGTTCGCGGTGGAAGTCGCCCTGTTCCGGCTGCTCGAATCCTGGGGTGTGCGACCCGACTTCGTGATGGGTCACTCGATCGGCGAGGTGGCCGCCGCGCACGTGGCCGGGGTGCTGTCCTTGGAGAACGCCGCGGTGCTGGTGGCCGCCCGGGGTCGCTTCATGCAAGCGCTACCGGCGGGCGGGGCGATGGTGGCCGTGCAGGCCGGCGAAGAAGAGGTGCGCCCGTTGCTGACGGCCGATACCGGCATCGCGGCAGTCAATGCGCCGGGCTCCGTGGTGATTTCGGGTGCCGAAGACGGGGTCACCGCGATCGCCGAGCGGCTTCGTGCCGACGGCCGCCGCGTGCACAAGCTGACGGTTTCGCACGCGTTCCACTCGCCGTTGATGGATCCGATGATCGACGAATTCGGTACGGTCGCGGCCGGACTCGCCATCGGCAAGCCCACCATCCCGATCATGTCGAATGTGACCGGCCAGCTGGCCGGTGACGACTTCGCCACGGCGGCGTATTGGAAGCGGCACGTGCGCGAGGCGGTGCGATTCGCCGACAGCATCCGGTTCGTCAACGCAGCGGGTGCAACCCGTTTCCTCGAAGTCGGGCCCAGCGGCGGCCTGACGGTTTCCATCGAAGAATCGCTTCCCGATGCCCCGATCATCACGATGTCCGCACTGCGCAAGGACCGTTCGGAGCCGGAAACCCTGACCACGGCGATTGCGCAGGGGTACGTCGCCGGCATGGAGGTGGACTGGCGCGCCGCCATTGGCCGGGCTGAATTCGTCGAGCTTCCCACCTATGCCTTTGAGCGACGGCGCTTTTGGCTGGCCGGCGACGGTGCCCCGGCCGACGCGGCGGGCCTGGGGCTGGCGGCCGGCGAACATCCATTGCTGGGGGCGGTGGTCGAGCTGCCGGCCTCGGGCGGGGTGGTGCTGACGGGCCGGCTATCGCCGAGCGTGCAGACCTGGTTGAACGACCACGCCGTCGGTGGGGTCGTCCTGTTCCCCGGAGCCGGATTCGTCGAGCTGGCGATCCGCGCCGGTGACGAGGTGGGCTGTGGAACCGTTGACGAATTGAATCTCGCGGCGCCCCTGGTGTTGCCGGCCGGCGGGTCGGTCGCGGTCCAGGTGGTGGTCGGCGGTGCCGTGGGGGCACCTCCCGCTGGCGGGGGAGAGGGCGGTGTTCGGGCGGTGTCGGTGTTCTCCCGCGGCGAGGCCGGTTCCGACTGGGCGTTGCATGCCGAGGGGATGCTGCGCACGGGCTCGGCCGAACCGAGCGCAGACCTGTCGGCCTGGCCGCCGGTCGGTGCGGTTGCCGTCGACATCGGCGACGGTTATGGGCGGCTGGCCGAACGCGGCTACGGATACGGGCCCGCGTTCCGCGGCCTGAGCTCGATGTGGCGTCGCGGCGACGAAGTGTTCGCCGAAGTGACGCTGCCCGCGGACGCCGGGGTGTCGGTGGCCGGGTTCGGGGTTCACCCGGTGATGCTCGACGCCGCGCTGCACGCGGTGATCCTGGCTTCCGATGCCGACGAGCTTGCCGAAGGTTCGATGCTGGTGCCGTTCTCCTGGCAGCAGGTCTCGTTGCATGCCGCGGGCGCGGCGGCGGTCCGGGCGCGGATCGTGCCGGTGGGAGATTCAGCTGTGTCCATCGAGCTGGCGGATGGCCTTGGGCTGCCGGTGCTTTCGGTGGCGTCGATGGTCGCCCGGCCGGTCACCGATCAGCAGTTGCTGGCCGCGGTCTCGAACTCGGGTCCGGACCGGCTCTTCGAACTCGACTGGATCGTGCAGCCGTCATCCTCGGTACAACCGGTCGCGGTGTCCGCTTGGAACGCAACGGAATCCGAGGCCGTCGAGGGGCAGCGGCAAGCGGTGGTGTTCGAGTCGACGCCGGTCGCCGACGACATTCTGGCCGGGGTGTACGCCGCCACCCGCGCGGTGCTGCCGGTGCTGCAGTCGTGGTTGGCTCGTGAGGGCGCAGGCACGCTGGTGGTGTCGACCCGGGGTGCGATGACGTTGCCGGGGGAGGACATCACCGATCTGGCGGGTGCCGCGGTGTGGGGCTTGGTGCGCTCGGCGCAGACCGAGCATCCCGGGCGGATCGTACTGGTCGACACCGACGGTCCGCTCGACGACGAGGCGGTCGCCGCGGTCCTGGCCGCCGGTGAGCCGCAGGTATTGCTGCGTGGCGCAAAGGTTTACATCGCCCGCGTGCATGGCAGCCGCGCGGTCAGCAGTCTCTTGGTGCCGCCGGGCGATGGCCCGTGGCGGCTGGGGATGACCAGTCGCGGCACCTTCGAGAACCTGCGACTGGAACGGATCCCCGTGGCCGACGCGCCGCTGGGTCCCGGACAGGTTCGGGTCGCGCTGTCGGCGATCGCGGCCAACTTCCGCGACGTGATGATCGCGCTTGGTCTCTACCCGGACCCGGACGCGGTCATGGGCATCGAGGCGTCCGGCGTCGTCGTGGAGACGGGGCCGGAAACCGCCTCGCGGGAAGGCCGTTTCGTTGTCGGCGACCGCGTCATGGGCCTGTTCCCCGACGGAACCGGAACAATCGCCGTTACCGACGAGCGACTGCTGGCCAAGGTGCCGGCCGGCTGGTCGCACACCGCCGCCGCGACCACCACGGTGGTTTTCGCGACCGCCTATTACGCGCTGACGGATCTGGCCGCGGCCAGGCCCGGCCAGCGGGTGCTGGTGCATGCGGCTGCCGGCGGTGTCGGGATGGCCGCCGTGCAGCTCGCCCGGCACCTGGGCCTGGAGGTCTTCGCGACCGCCAGCCGCGGTAAGTGGGACACGTTGCGGGCCATGGGCTTCGACGACGACCACATCTCCGACTCGCGCAGCCTGGACTTCGAGGACAAGTTCCGCGCGGTCACCGCGGGGCGCGGCATGGATGTGGTACTGGATTCGCTGGCCGGCGATTTCGTCGACGCTTCACTGCGGCTGGTGGCCCCCGGCGGAATCTTGCTGGAGATGGGCAAGACCGACATCCGTGAACCGGATCAGGTCGCCGTCGAGCATCCGGGTGTGCGCTACCGCGCGTTCGATCTCTTCGAGGCGGGACCCGAGCGCATCCAGCAGATGCTGGACGAGCTGGCCGCACTGTTCGGCGACGACGTGCTACGGCCGTTGCCGGTCACCAGGTTTGACGTGCGACGCGCTCCGGCGGCGTTGCGGTACCTGAGCCAGGCCCGCCATGTCGGCAAGGTCGTGATGACTGTGCCTGTTGGACCGGGTAACTGGCTGGGTGCCGGCACCGTGCTGATCACCGGTGGAACCGGGATGGCGGGCTCGGCACTGGCCCGTCATGTGGTGTCGCGACACGGCGCCCGCAATGTCGTGTTGGTGAGCCGGCGTGGTCTGGATGCGCCGGGCGCCGCGGAATTGATGACCGAGCTCAGCGCAACCGGGGCCCAGGTGCAGGTGGTGGCCTGCGATGTCGCCGATCGCGAGGCGCTGGCCAAGGTGATCGCCGATATCCCGGTGACCCGACCGCTGTCCGGGGTGATCCATGCGGCCGGGATGCTCGACGACGCAGTCATCTCCTCGTTGACCCCGGAGCGGGTGGATGCGGTGTTGCGGGCCAAGGTCGATGGCGCCTGGAATCTGCACGAGTTGACCCGCGACCTGGATGTGTCCGCCTTTGTGCTGTTTTCGTCGATGGCCGGGTTGGCGGGGGCGTCCGGCCAGGCCAACTACGCGGCCGCCAACTCGTTCCTGGACGGGTTGGCGCTGCACCGGCGAAGGTCCGGGTTGCCGGCGATATCGCTGGGGTGGGGACTGTGGGACCAGGCCAGCGCCATGACCGGTGCGCTGGGCGCCGCCGATCGTGCCCGGTTCGGCCGGGACGGCATCGTCGCGATGTCCTCCGATCAGGCGCTGGAGTTGATGGACACCGCACTGATCGTCGACGAGCCGTTCCTGCTGCCGGCTCACATCGACCTTGCCGCGCTGCGGGTGAAGTTCGACGGCGGAACGCTGCCGCCGATGTTCGTCGATCTGATCAACGCGCCGACCCGGCGCCAGGTCGACGATTCGCTGGCTGCTGCCAAGTCGAAATCGGCTCTGCTGCAACGCCTTGAAGGCCTAGCCGAAGACGAGCAATACGCCGTGCTGCTGGATCTGGTGCGCTCCAATATCGCCACGGTGCTGGGGAGCTCCAGCCCCGAGTCCATCGATCCGGACCGCGCGTTCCAGGAGCTCGGCTTTGACTCGCTGACCGCGGTCGAAATGCGCAACCGGTTGAAGTCCGCGACCGGCCTGGCACTTTCACCCACGCTGATCTTCGATTACCCGAACTGCGCGGCGCTGGCCGGTTATATGCACTCCGAGCTCATCGGAACCGAAGAGCAAAGTACTCCGTCGGCCGCGCCCGGGGAAGCCGACATCCAGCGTGTGGTGGGCTCGATTCCGGTGAAGCGACTGCGGCAGGCCGGCGTGCTGGAGTTGTTGCTGGCATTGGCAACCGAAGACGCAACCGTGCCGGTGCCGGCTGCAGGGGTGAGTGCCGAAAAGGACATCGCGGACATGGACCTCGAGGACTTGCTCAATGCCGCGTTGAGCGACGACGACGAATAGCCGACGAAGGCGCGCCGGCGACGATGCAGAGCGTAGCGATGAGGAGGAGCGGCGCTTGAGCAAGGGAAGTCAGTGAGAGTCGCGGTCACCGGGGCCGGCGGTGTCCTCGGCCGCGGTCTGTCCGCCCGACTGCTCAGCCAGGGCCACGAGGTCGTGGGGATCGCGCGACACCGGCCCCAAAGCTGGTCGAGCGCGGCCGATTTCATCGAGGCGGATATCCGGGACGCGAGCGCGGTCAAACGCGGCATCGGGGGCGCGGACGTCATCGTGCATCTCGCCTGGGCACGATGCCCCGGACCTGACGAACGTATCGGCCATGAGGTCAACGTCGGGGGCACGGTCAACGTCCTGGAAGCGATGGCCGAGACCGGTTCCCGGCGCCTTGTTTTCGCCTCGTCCGCGCACGTCTACGGCAGGGCCGACGCGCCGAAAGGCGAGCAGCAGCCGATGGTTCCGGTGCTGGCCGACGGCGTGCATCAGGCCCGCGTCGAGGATCTGCTGGGTGGGTTGGACGCCGAGTGGGTCGCGATCCGCTCGGCGCTGATCGTCGGACGCAACGTCGACAACTGGGTGCGCGGGCTGCTGGCGTCGCCGGTGTTCCCCGAGGGATCTGACGATCGCCGCATACAGGTCGTCCACCTCGACGACGCACTGCGGCTGTTCACTCGCGCGGTAACGGACGCCGACATTGCCAACGGCCCAGTCAATCTGGCCGCCGCGGGCGGGCAGACGTTCCGTCAGATCGCCGCCGCGCTGGGTCGCCCGATCCGACGGCGGCGCGGGCCGTTGCGGCCCTGGGGACGACGCGGCGAGCTGGAGCTGGTGCGCGGCGCCCCGCTGATAAATACCACGCGGCTGCGCGAGCAGTGGGGATTCCAGCCGGCGTGGAACTGCGACGAATGTATCGAGGACTTCGCGGTTGCGGTGCGCGGCCGCATCGCGCTGGGCAAGCGGGTCGTGTCGCTGCCGTGGCGGCTGGCCAACGTCGCGGACCTGCCGGCCGTCGATGCGGCGGCCGATGACGGGGAGATCCCCAGATTGGCTGGGCCGGCAGGAGTTAACGGCGAGTTCGACACCCCGATCGACCCGCGGTTTCCGACCTTCCTGGCCACCAACTTGTCCGAGGCGCTGCCAGGGCCGTTTTCGCCCGCCTCGGCGTCGGCGACCGTACGCGGGTTGCGCGCCGGCGGTGCCATCATTGCCGAGCGGCTGCGGCCGGGCGGAATGGTCCAGCGCGAAATCGCCATGCGTACCGTCGCGGTGTTCGCCCATCGGCTGTACGGGGCGATTACGTCGGCGCACTTCATGGCCGAAACCGTGCCGTTCGCCAAGCCGTCGATGATCGTCAGCAACAGTGGGTTCTTCGGCCCCAGCATGGCCTCGCTACCCGTCTTCGGTGAGCAGCGCCCCGCCGAAATCGGCCGGGGCCGAAGGCAACTGCGTAATGCCCGCAACATCGGGGTATTCGGTGTCAATCTCGTCGGCCTGAGCGCCGGCGCATCCCGCGATACCGAAGACTTCATCGCCGACGTGGACCGCCTGGAACGGCTGACCGAAGATGTGACCCAGCTCGACGATCGCCGGTTGCTGAGCCTGATCGGGTTGGCGCGCGACCAGGTGGTGCACGGATGGGTGCTGGCCTCGGCGTCGTTCATGCTGTGCGCCGCGTTCAACGTATTGCTGCGCGGCTTGTGCGGTCGCGACACCTCCCCGGCTGCGGGGCCCGAACTGGTCAGTGCTCGCTCGGTAACGGCGATGCAACGGTTGGTTCTCGCGGCACAATGCGATCCGAATGTAGTGCGGCTGTTGGACGAACCGGGAGAGCGGCTCGACAAGCTGGCCGTCGACGCGCCGCAATTCCACGCCGCGGTGCTGGCCGAGCTGGCGTTGATCGGTCACCGCGGTCCCGCGGAGCTCGAGATGCTTTCAACGAGCTATGCCGACGACCCCGAGCTGCTGATCCGGATGGTGGCCAGGGCAATGAGCGCCCCTGCGGCGCCCAAGCCGCACCAGCCGCGAATTCCGTTGCGGGCCAAGCCGGTAGCGGTGCTGGCTGCAGGCCAACTGCGCGACCGCGAAGCCCGTCGCGACAAGGTGGTACGCGCCAACTGGGTACTGCGCGGTCTGCTGCGCGAATACGGGCGCAGGATGGTCGACGCCGGGGTCTTCGACGCCCCCGACGACGTGTTCTACCTGCTGGTCGACGAGCTCGACGCCCTGCCGCCCGACGTCAAAAAGCTGGTGGCACGCCGCCGGGCCGAGCGGCGCCGTCTGGTCACCGTCGCTCCGCCAACAGTATTCAGCGGGAGGTGGGAGCCTTCCACCACGTCGGCCCCCGCTCTTTCCAGCGGAGACACCCTGCGCGGTGTCGGTGTGTGTGGTGGACGGGTGCGCGGCCGGGTGCGGATCGTGCGGCCCGAAACCATCGACGAACTGCAACCCGGTGAGATTTTGGTCGCGGAGGTTACCGACGTCGGGTACACGGCGGCTTTCTGCTACGCCGCGGCCGTCGTGACAGAACTCGGCGGCCCGATGTCGCATGCCGCCGTAGTGGCTCGCGAGTTCGGGTTTCCGTGTGTGGTCGATGTTCACGGCGCCACCACCTCATTGCCGTCGGGCGCGCTGATCGAGGTCGACGGAACGACGGGCGAAATCTGCGTGCTTTAGCCGGCCGGTGCGGACGAGCGAGCCGGACTAGCTCGCGGATCGGCTGAATTCCCAACGCGTCCCCAGCGGTGGCTCTGCCGCCGGCACCCCTTACGCCGGTTTCCAGAAGGCGATACAGTAACCGCCACGGGAAGGACGACGTAACGATGCGCAGAGTGATCCAGTTCTCCACTGGGAATGTGGGCCGACATTCGCTGCGGGCGATCATCGGCCGGCCGGACCTCGAACTTGTCGGCGTGCACGCCGCAAGCGCGGACAAGATCGGCAAGGACGCGGCCCAGCTGTGCGGACTCGACGCACCGACCGGCATCGTCGCCACCGACGACATCGATGCCCTGGTGAACCTCGGTGCCGATTGTGTGGTGTACACGTCGCAGGGCGAGACCCGGCCGATGGAAGCGATCGAGCAGATGTCTAAGTTCCTCGCCGCGGGCACCAATGTCGTCGGTACCTCGATGGTCTGGCTGGTCACGCCGCATCACGCCGAAGACTGGCTGCGAGAGCCGCTGGAGCGCGCCTGCGCGGCGGGCAACACCTCGCTTTACGTCAACGGCATCGACCCCGGCTTCTCCGGCGATACGCTCGTTCATGCGGCGGTCAGCCTGGCGACTCGCGTCGATTCGATCACCGTGCAGGAGATCTTCGATTACGGGAACTACGATGATGCCGAGTTCACCGGCGCCGCAATGGGGTTCGGATCGACTGAAGACGACGATTCGCCGATGATGTTTCTGCCCGGGGTGATTGTGTCGATGTGGGGTGGTCAGGCCCGGAGTCTGGCGGACAATCTGGACATCGACCTCGACGAGGTGCGCCAGCGCGTCGAGCCCTGGTACACGCCACAACGAATCGACTGCACGATGATGACGGTCGAGCCGGGACAGATGGCCGCGGTGCGTTTTGCGACCGAGGGCGTGCTCGGCGGCAAGCCGGTGATCACCCTCGAGCATGTCACCAGGCTCACCAACGCGGCGGCACCGCACTGGGAATTCCCGCCCGAGGGCCACACCGGGGTGCACCGTGTCGTCGTGGAGGGCGAGCCGCGCGTCGAGATCAACACCCATCTTTCGCACCCGGTGCTGGATTCCACTGACGCGGGCTGCATTTCGACGGCGGGTCGCGCGGTCAACGCGATCGAGTGGGTGTGTCGCGCACCGCAGGGACTTGTTGCGGTGGAGGACATTCCGCTGTCCGCGACGATGCGCGGCGCGATGTGGGCCGAGGGCTGACCGTTACAGCGGCCAGTTGTCCGGGTCGATTGCGCGGAAAGTGGCCGCCGGCGGAAGCGGCCGTCGTTCACCGGTCGATATCGCGTCGAGCATCAGCGCCACGTAGCGCCGCCAACCATCGCTGAACGGCTCCATCGTCGACAGCACGCTGTACAGCATTCCGATCAGGCGCAACAGGTCCGCGGCTACCAGCTCGGCGCGGATCACGCCGTCCCGCTGACCGCGCCGTACCAGCTCGTTGAGCGCTTCGCTCAGCGAGTCGGACATGTCGGCACTCAGCGATCCCGCTCGTTGCGCGGCGATCAACAGGTTCTGCTCCCGCGAGCCCAGCGCAATCGTTGCTTCGAAGAGCTGGGTGAGGCCGCGCAATGCGTCCTCGCACTTGCGGGCGTCGGCGATGACGGGCATCAGGTCTTCGGCTATGCCCTGATCCAGTGCCGCCCGCACCAGGTCGGCCTTTGCGGGAAACCGGCGATAGAGCGTTCGTTCGCCGACTCCGGCCCGGCGTGCGACCGCCTCCACCGGCGCGTCGGGTCCCAGCTCGCTGTAAACGTCCCGGGCGGCTCGCAGGATCCGCTCGACGTTGCGAGCCGCGTCCGCGCGCAAGGTTCGGTCGGCAACCGCCGTCATTCTCACAGCTTAACTTCCCGTTGACTGCCAGTCCGCTAGGTCCTACGCTGAGGCAAATGGCAGCCAACTGACACTTATGGGGAAACGCGGCTAATGTCAATCGCTTTCGAAACCTCCGAATCCAGCCTTCCCGTCATACCCGTTCAACGTGCGACGCACTGCCCGCTACACCCGCCGGCCGAGTTCGTCAACTGGCGCGACGAGCCCGGACTGCGCAAGGCGATGTATCACGGCCGACCGGCCTGGGTGGTGAGCCGCTATCGCGACATCAGGGCGGCGCTGCTCGACCCGCGCCTGTCCGCTGATACCATCCCCGCCTCGCTGAAGCCCGAGAGCCCGGACCGCACCGTGCCGGTGATGTTCGCGCGCATCGACGATCCCGAACACAATCGGCTGCGCCGGATGTTGGTGCGCGACTTCACCTTTCGGCGTTGCGAGTCGATGCGGCCGCAGATCCAGGAAACGGTCGACGGATTCATCGAACAGATGATCGGCAACGGGCCGCCCGCCGACCTGGTCAGCGACTTCGCGCTGCCCATCCCGTCGCTGGTTATAGCGCTGTTGCTGGGCGTGCCGCCCGAAGACCTGGAACTGTTCCAGCGCAACTCGACGCTGGGGCTCGAGGTCGCCACACCCGATGACGTCAGGGCACAGGCCTTCGCCGAGATGTACGTCTACATACAGGATTTGGTGGAACGCCGGACGCACGATCCCGGCGACGACATGATCAGCCGCCTTGTCACCGACTACGTCGCGACGGGCCAGCTCACCCGCGAGACGGCGGCGATGAACGGCGTGGTGATGATGCTTGCCGGTCACGAAACCAGCGCGAATATGATCTCGCTGGGAACGGTTGCGCTGCTCGAGCATCCGGAGGTTTACCAACGTCTGGGCCGTACCGACGACCATTCCGTCATCGCCAACATCGTCGAAGAGTTGATGCGGTATCTCAGCATCGTGCACAGCCAGGTGGACCGGGTGGCGACCGAAGACTTCGTTCTCGGCGGTCAGATGATCCGGGCCGGTGACATGGTCTTGATGAACATACCCGCCGGAAACTGGGACGCCGAGTTCGTCGACAACCCTGAACGCTTTGACCCCGAACGGAATACCCATGGGCACTTGGGGTTTGGTTACGGCGCGCATCAGTGCATCGGCCAGAATCTGGCCCGTGTCGAGATGCAGGTCGCGTTCGCCACGTTGGCACGGCGACTGCCCGGCCTCAAATTGGCGGTCTCTGTGGACAAGCTGAAGTTCAAAGAAGCGGACATCTACGGCATGAAGGAACTGCCGGTCAGTTGGTGAACGAGCTGAGGTTCGACGATCAGGTCGCCGTCATCACCGGCGCCGGCGGCGGCCTGGGCAAGCAGTACGCGCTGCTGCTGGCCTCTCGGGGTGCGCGAGTCGTCGTCAACGACGTCGGTGGCTCGGTGACGGGGGATGGCTCGAGCAACCGAGTGGCGGACGCTGCCGCACGCGAGATTCGCGAGCTGGGCGGTCAGGCCGTCGCGGACACGCACAGCGTGACCAGCGCCGAAGGGGGACAAGCGATTATCGACACCGCCCTGAGCACATGGGGTCGTGTCGATATCGTGATCAACAATGCCGGAATCGTTCGGGATGCGCCGTTCGAGGACATGACCGCCGAGCGCTTCGAGCCGCTGCTGGACGTGCATTTGCGGGGTGCGTTTCACGTGACGCGACCGGCATGGAAGGCGATGCGCGAGCAGGGATATGGCCGGATCCTCAACACCACTTCGGCAGCCGGCATCCTGGGCAATGTCGGAATGAGCAACTACGGCTCGGCCAAGACCGGGCTGCTCGGTTTTACCCGCGTGTTGGCCGCCGAAGGTGCCGGCCGCGACATTAAGGTCAACGCGGTCGCCCCGATCGCCTACACGCGGATGCTGACGCACTCGATCGACGGTGCCGCGCCCCCGGCCGACGCCGCGGCGCGAGCCGTGTTGGACGACCTGACGAACCAATACCTCAAGAAGCTGGATCCGGCCCTGGTTGCTCCGGTGGCGGCTTTCCTGACCCATCGCGATTGTCCGGTGTCGGGCGAGGTCTATACCGTTGGCGCAGGCCATGTTTCGCAATTCTTCATCGGGCGGACCAAGGGCTTCTACAGTCCCGCACTGTCAATCGAAGAGGTGCGGGACAACCTGGGGCAAATCCGCGACGAAGCCGGCTACACGGTGCCCGGCGGACCCGCCGAAGAGATGGCCGAGCTCTTCGCCATGATCATGGCCGAGTAACCGCACTGGCGGCGCTGGTCGCCGCGGGGGTGCAACAAAGTCCTCAGCAGCTGAACGCAACGCCGATGCCGTCGGGCGGCGGCACCGACCGCAGACAGCCGAACTGCTGGATTCCGGCGCTGCTGAACCTTACGGCCGACTGGCGGGCGTAGTTCACACAAAACAGGCCGGCCGGGTCGGCGCGGCAGCGATAGTCGTCATAGGACAATGTGTCCCCGCCCGCCAATTCGGGCCCGTTGCCGTAGACGAACGGCCCCGGGTCGGCGCGGGCCGCCCCGATCTGCAGGTTCGCCCCGTCGAAGGTGACCCAGCCGCCTTTCCATTCGCCGTAGGCGGTGTCCGGGCGGGGCGGCGGACTGGACAGATCGACCAGGCAGGTCAGCGCGGCGCCGGTGTGCGCGGAATCCGTCGTGCAGTCGAGCTTGGCGGCCGGGACGCTGAACGCGACGTCGGTTCCGAGCTGGGTGGTGACACCGTCGCGGACGACCGCGTGATATCGGGCCGGATCGGCAGGATGACCTGCCTCGATCCAGGTGATGACAGCCGAGATCGGCGCGCCGGCCGCTGGCGGGGCCGACGGCCCCGGCGGTTTACTCCCGGGTGAGACCGTGCTGGTGGGGGAGAAACCCGACACCGCGGTGGTGTTCGGCGCCTGCCTGGGTGCCGATTGACCCCCGCCGCCGTGCGAGCATCCGGCGGCAATCAGCACCGAGAGTGTGACCCAGACGGCCATTCGCATGCCGACAGGCTATCCGTCACACCGTGGATTTAGCCGCTACGCGCGCCCCGTATACGTAGTGTCGGCTACCGTCGGCGTATGCACGAGCGCACTATCCGCGCACGCACCGCCAACGGCATCGTCGAAGGCTTCACCCGTGACGGCGTCAACCGTTGGCGTTCCATTCCCTATGCCCGGCCGCCGGTCGGACGGCTGCGGTTGCGGGCGCCGCAGCCGGCGCAGGCCTGGTCGGGCGTCCGTCATTGCCACGGTTTCACCAACTGCGCGCCCCAGCAGCGCCGCTACACCATGCTGGGTGTCGGCCGATATCAGCCGATGAGCGAGGATTGCCTCACGCTCAACGTCGTTGCGCCGGAGTCGGGCCACGACGGACCGTTACCGGTCATGGTCTTCATTCACGGCGGCGGATACATCCTGGGCAGCTCCGCGGTCCCGCTCTACGACGGCGCGGCGATGGTCCGCCGCGGCTGTGTGTACGTATCGGTCAACTACCGGCTGGGTGCGCTGGGATGTCTTGACCTGTCGTCGTTGTCGACCGCCGACACCACCATCGACAGCAATCTGTATCTGCGCGACCTGGTGATGGCGCTGCAGTGGATTCGGGAGAACATCGCGGGATTCGGCGGCGATCCCGGCAACGTCACCATCTTCGGCGAAAGCGCCGGTGCCTGTATCGCCGCCACGTTGTTGGCGGTGCCGGCGGCCGAGGGCCTGTTCGCGCAGGCGATTGCCGAAAGCCCGGCGTCGGGTCTGGTTCGGTCGAAGGAGATTTCGGCCCAGTTCGCGACGAGGTTCGCCGAGTTGCTGGGCGCGCGTCCCGAGGACGCCGCCAACGCGCTGATGCAGGCATCCCCGGCGCAACTCGTCGAGACCCAACACCGGCTGATCGACCAGGGCATGGAGAACAGGCTGGGCGCCTTCCCGATCGGTCCGGTGATCGGCGACGACTGCCTGCCCGAAGACCCCGTCGTGGCGATGGAGAACGGTCGGGCGCATCGGGTCCCGCTGATCGTGGGCACCAACGCCGAGGAAGGCCGGCTGTTCACCAGGTTCCTCAAGATGTTGCCGACCAATGAGTCGATGATCGAGGAGTTGCTGGCAGACCTGGAACCGGTTGCCCGCGAACGCATTATGGCCGCATACCCCGGTTACCCGTCATCCTCGGCATGCATCCAGCTGGGCGGGGACTTCGCGTTCAGCTCGGCGGCCTGGCAGCTCGCCGAGGCGCACAGTCATCACGCCCCGACGTATCTGTATCGCTACGACTACGCTCCGCGGATGCTGCGCTGGTCGGGGTTGGGTGCGACCCATGCCACCGAGTTGTTGGCCGTTTTCGACTTCTATCGAACCCGGCTCGGCGCGTTCTTGACCGCGGCGGCCGATCAGCGCGCCGCAATTCGGGTCAGCAACCAGGTGCAGCGCCGTTGGCGAGCATTCAGTCGCGACGGGGTGCCGGGTGAGGACTGGCCCGCCTACACGGTTGACGACCGCGCCGTGATGGTGTTCGACCGCAAGAGCCGTGTCGAATTCGATCCGCACCCGCATCGCCGGATGGCGTGGGCAGGCTTCTCATTGGCGCAGTGACCTGGCACGCTGACGTGGCACGCTGAACCCGTCAGCGAAATTCGGCCAAAGGACGTCAATGCAGACCCAGCCAGTCGAACGACCCAGTGATCTCACCGCTTCGTGGTTGACCGCCGCGATCGGAGCCGGCGAGGTCGCCGACTTCGAGACCGAACGCATCGGGACCGGCCAGATGAGTGAGTGCTACCGGGTGCGGCTGCGCTACGCGGATGGGGCCGCGGGACCGGAGTCGGTGGTGTTGAAGGTCGCGGCCAGCGATCCGATCAGTCGGCAAACCGGGTTGGCGCTGGGCCTCTACGAGCGAGAAGTCCGCTTCTACAGCGATATCGCGCCACGCCTCGGCGGGCCTGTCGCACCGTGCTATCACGCCGCGATCGACACCTCGACCGGTGTCTTCGATCTGCTGCTCGGCGACGCCGTTCCGGCAGTTGTCGGCAACGAAATCGCCGGTGCCACAATCGAACAGGCCACCATCGCGGTCGTTGAGTTGGGGCGGCTGCACGGCCCGCTACTCGGCGATACGTCGCTGGCCGACGCGCCCTGGCTCAATCGGCATGCTCCGCTCAACCAGGCCATGATCGCCCCGCTCTATGCCGGGTTCCTCGACCGCTACGGCGACCAGATCGCGCCGGCGCACCGCATGGTGTGCGAACGCCTGGTCGGAGCGTTCGATGCCTATCTGGCCGCCGAAACGGAACGAAACCGGATCCTGGGCCTGGTGCACGGCGACTATCGGCTGGACAACCTGTTGTTCGGCGCCGAGGGAGCCGACCGCGCGCTGACCGTCGTGGACTGGCAGACCGTCTCCTGGGGTGCGCCGTTTACCGACCTGGCCTACTTCCTCGGCTGCGCATTGTGCACGCAGGATCGTCGAACACACTACGGCGCGTTGCTGCGGGCTTACCACGAGGCGCTCGGTCCCCAAGTGCCGATCACGCTTGCCGAGGTCACCGAAGGGGTTCGGAGGCAAAGCTTTTTCGGCGTGATGATGGCCATCGTGTCGTCGATGCTGGTGGAACGCACCGAGCGCGGCGACCAGATGTTCATGACGATGCTGGCGCGGCACTGCGATCATGTGCTCGATACCGACGCGCTGGCGACGCTGCCCAATGCGGTCGCGCCCGAACCGCTGCGGCCAACCGATGACGACGAACTTGCGCATGTGCCGACCGACGAGCCGCTGTGGAGCGAGAGCTGGTATGCCGACTTCGTGGATGCGGCACAGGGATTCGGCGGCTGGTTCCGCATCGGCCTGGTCGCCAACCAGCGGGCCGCCTGGGTTCAGGTGCTGCTGTGCGGACCGGACCTGCCGACCGTCGCGGTGCTCGATTACGAAGTTCCGCTGCCCGAAGACCCGTGGGTGCTGCGCACCGACGCCTTCGAAATCAGCCACGCCGCCAGCGCGCCACTGCAGACCTACCGGGTCGACGTGCGGGCGAAGGGACAGTCCTACGCGGACCCGTCGGCGATATTGCGCGGCGAACCGGGAACACCCGTCGACGTGACAATGGATCTGGTGTGGACCACCGACGGTGCCCCATACAAGTACCGGGTGACGACACGCTACGAAATCCCTTGCACCGTAACGGGAACCGTCACCGTCGAGGGCACCACCTATCGGATGGATTCCGTTGCCGGACAGCGTGATCACTCGTGGGGTGTCCGCGACTGGTGGAGCATGGACTGGATGTGGAGTGCGCTGCACCTCGGCGACGGCACGCACCTGCACGGGTTGGACATCAACATCCCGAATGTTCCGCCGGTGGGTATCGGTTACATCCAGGACGCCGACCGTAACGTCACCGAACTGCACACCGTGACGAACCCAAGAGCATTCGGCGACAACGGGTTACCGCTTAAAATGACCTTGAGTCTGGACCCCGGCGGCCTGCGCGGCGACGTCGACATCCACGGCCACGCCCCGGTGCTGCTAACCGGCCCCGACGGACAAGTCAGTGAGTTCGCCCGCGCCTGGGTCAGCATCGAGACCGCGGACGGCCGCAGCGGCGTCGGCTGGATGGAATGGAACCGCAACCTCGAGCGACAGACCTAGGCGCGGTGCCGACCGCCGCGGCGTCGACCATCGTGGTGATGGGTGTGTCCGGGTCGGGCAAGTCGACGGTGGGTCGCGCGCTCGCCCAGCGGTTGCGGGTACCCTTCGTCGACGCCGACAGTCTCCATACACCGGCCAACGTGGCCAAGATGACCGCCGGGCAACCGCTGACCGACCAGGATCGCGGTCCGTGGCTGGAGCGCGTCGGGGAGTGGTTGGCCGATCACCGTGCGGGTGGGGTGGCGAGTTGCTCGGCTCTCAAACGCAGCTACCGAGACCAGTTGCGGGCACACTGGCCGGGCGTGGAGTTCCTGTATCTGAGCGGCTCCCCGGAGCTGATCGGCGCGCGACTGGCGGCCAGGTCGGACCACTTCATGCCGGCCGCACTGCTGCAATCACAATTCGACACCTTGGAACCGCTGGGGGCCGACGAGCCCGGGGTCACCGTCGACATCGATCGGGGTGTCGACGCAATCGTCGACACCTTCTTGGCGTGCTAGCCGCTACCAGGGACGACGGCGGGTCTTGACCTGCCCGCCGACTCGGTCGCGCGCCGCGTCGGCCAACTGGTTGCCGTGCGTGCGTGCGGTTTCGGCGAAGTCTTCGCCACGCACTCGAGCCTTCTTGGCCAGCTTCTCGCTGCGCTTGCGCGCCTTCTTCGCCAGCGGTCCGGCCTTCTCGGCGGCCTCTTCCGCCAGCTTTTCGCTGCGCTTGCGCGCCTTTTCGGCCCGCTCGGCCACCTCGTCGGCGAGCTGCTCACCGCGCTTGCGTGCCTTCTTGGCCAGCGGCTCGGCGCGTTCGGCCGCCGCGCTGGCCAGTTCGCGACCGCGATCCAAGGCGAGCTCGGCGTACGGCGCGCCGCGCTCGGCAGCGGTATTGGCCAGTTCACGACCGCGGTCGAGGGCGGCCTCGGCGTATGGGGCGCTTCGTTCGGCGGCCGTGCTGGCCAGTTCGCGACCGCGTTCGGCACCGACATGCAGGCCGTGCGCGATCTTTTCGCCGAGCTCGGCGAAGTCGGCGTCGAACAATGCGTCGTCGGACCCGGGCAGCACCGAGGACACCCGGTCGGAAAGGCGCTCGGCTGCCTTGCGGCCACGCCATCCCAGCGATGGCTTGCCGGCGGTGTCGGCGGACGCGATCATCAGCCCACCCAGCAGGCTCAAGTCTTTCAGGAACTCGCGGCGTCGCTCCGCTTTGCGCTGCGGATCGCTCTCGTTCCAGAACGAGTAGGAGCCGAAATTGGCCGGCAGCACCGTGAGGGCGAGTACGGCCGACGCGACGCGCGGCATTTTCCCGGTGGCCAGCAGCAGCCCGCCGCCGATCTGAACACCGGCGGTTATCTGGGCGAACGTTTGGGGGTCGTTGGGCATACTGCGGGCCACCTGGTCCGGCAACGCCTGCAGGCCATCCACCGCGGGGGCTGCGGCCTCGGCCGCAGCTTTGGGATTAAGCAGGGATTCAACTCCTTGGCCGATAAAGGCAACCGACAAGAGGGGACGTGCGATTCTGCGGATCACCATGGCAGGGGGTGTACCCGAGGAGTCGGCAAACAAACCGACTCGGCGACAGTTGACGGCGATATGGTGGAGCGCGTGCGAGCGTTGATCATCGTCGACGTGCAAAACGACTTTTGCGCGGGCGGCTCGCTGCCCGTGCGCGGCGGCGCTGAAGTGGCCGGTGCCATCAACGACTATCTGGCCCGCAAGCCCGGCTACCAACACGTGGTGGCCACCAAGGATTTCCATATCGACCCGGGCGGCCATTTCTCCGACCACCCCGACTACTCGTCGTCCTGGCCGCCGCACTGCGTTGCCGGAAGTCCGGGAGTGGAATTTCGTCCCGACCTCGACACCCGGCCGATCGAGGCGGTCTTTCGCAAGGGTGCCCGCGCGGCGGCCTACAGCGGCTTCGAGGGTGCCGACGAGAGCGGGACATCGCTCCTCGAGTGGCTGCGGCAGCGCGGCGTCGACGAGGTCGACATCGTCGGCATTGCCACCGACCACTGCGTCCGGCGAACCGCCGAGGACGCGGCGCGCAACGGTTTGAGCACCCGGGTGCTGCTCGACCTGACCGCGGCCGTGTCGCCGAGTTCGGCAGCGCAAGCACTGGTCGAGATGCGAAGTGCCGGAATCGAATTGGTCAAGGGCATCTGATGGTGGTGCCACTGGACCGCGAGTCGCTCCTGGCCGCGGTCGAGCGTTCCCCCCGGGCGGCCGCCGCGCACGACCGCGCCGGATGGGTGGGGTTGTTCACCGAGGACGGCCGTATCGAAGACCCGGTCGGCTCGCGACCGCATCTGGGTCGGGTCCAGATAGGGAACTTCTACGACACTTTCATCGGTCCGCGCGTGATCAAGTTCCATCGCGACCTCGACATCGTCTTCGGCACCGTCGTGCTGCGCGACCTCGAACTCGAGGTGTCGATGGGTGCGGCCGTCACGATGTACATACCAGCGTTCCTCCGTTACGACCTGCGAGAAGCGAACGGCCAATGGCAGATTGCTCATCTGCGCGCGTATTGGGAGCTACCGGCGATGATGCTGCAGTTCCTGCGGACCGGATCGTCGGCGGTGTCGCCCGCGGTGGCACTGTCGCGAGATCTGCTCCACAATCAAGGGCTGCCCGGAACTGCGGGCTTCATGGCCGGCTTTCGCCGGCCGGGTGCCCGGCACAAGAGGCTGGTGCAGACATTTCTCGGCGCTGTTTCGCGCGGCGATATCTTGGCTGCGGCTCACGCGCTATCACCTGCTGCCGCAATCACTTTAGGTGACAATGACCCGCTCGACATCGCCGAACTCGCAGCGGAACTCGCGGGCGGGAACTGGACCAAGATGATCGGTGCCGGGTCCACGGTCACCGTGTCGATCAATTCGGCTCATGGGCGCGCCATCATGTTCGCCGACCTGGGCCGGCGCGGTAAAGCGATCGATCACATCCGCTATTTTCCGGCCTGAGCGTTCCCCGATCGGCTTGCTGCGAGCACCGCCCGCAACGACGGCGGAGTTTGCGGGTCACCGCGACTCGTTCGGCCCTGCGTACCGCATGGCTGCATGTATTGCCGAGAACCTGATAGGTGCCGTAGAAATAGCTGTCATGAAACGGAGGCAAGCGATGAGTGTGATACGAACCGTCGGCGTTGGGGTGGCGGTCACCGCCTTGCTGACCGTCACGACAGCCTGTGGCAAAGACGAAAAGTCATCTTCCTCGTCCTCGTCCTCGTCCTCGTCGACGTCCTCGTCGACCTCGGCGGCATCGTCGAGTTCGGCCGCGTCCTCATCCGCTTCGAGTGCGGCGCCGTCGGGGACCGCGCCGCTGGCCGACTACTCCAACCTGCTGATCTCGGCCGCCGACATCGGCGCCGACACGACTTTGGGTCCGCCGGAGCAGAACCCGGGCGGCGTGGCCGGGGTGGCGGTGACCTTCAGCAACACCTCCAAGACTCACACGATCACCGATCTCCTCGTCGTGTTTACCGACCCGGCGTCGGCCGCCCAAGGCGCCAAGGACCGCCCGGCCTCCCTGGGCAAATACGTCACCGGTGCCCCGCAGCCGTTCGCGGTGGGGACCAACGGAGTCATCGTGGTCGGGCCGTCGCCCGATAACACCAAATCGGTGACCTACGTGGTGTTCTCCGAGGGCAAGGTCATCGTCGACCTGGAGTTCGACAGCGGACCCAACGACGCCGCGCCGCAGGACTTCGTGATGGACGTGGCCAAGAAGCAGGACGACGCGGTCAAGACCCGCATGACCAGTTAGTAGCGCCGACTCACCAGCAGCGCCAGTGACGCTGCGGACAGGCACAGGAACGCGCCCGGAAAGGCGATGTTGTACAGGACGTGTGCCCTGACGTGAGTCAGCACCGCCCCGATGAAGAACAGGACCAGGCCGGCCGCGGCCGCGATACCTAACGCCGGCAGACCGACCAGCCCGGCGACCAGTCCGACGGCCCCGGCCAGCTTCGTCAACGCCAACGCCGGTAGCCACGAACGAGGCACGCCGACCTCGGCGGAGTTCGCCAACACGAAGTTCGCCGGGATGAGGTCGGCGACGGCGATCCCGCCGGTGGCGATCACGGTGATCACGGTGATCACCAGGTAAGCGATGTGCATGCCAATCAGGTCCTTCCTTCGTTCAAACCCTTGTGGTGCAGCTATTTCCGCTGCGGCGAGCCCAGTGGCCGCGGTGCGCGCCGCGGCGCACAATCGGTAGGGTCATGGTGCTGGTCTCCTGGGTGCAAAGAGCTCGATCGATGCGGTCATCTTCTTGACGACTCCCGTGCGGAAAAGGTGACCCATGAATGCGACAGCCGAAGATCCGGTGGACCTCGACGATCTGGCGCAGCGGTTCGACGCCGATCGTCAGCACCTGCGGGCGGTGGCGTTTCGGCTGCTCGGCTCGACCGCGGATGCCGACGACGCGGTGCAGTCCGCGTGGCTGAAGGCCAGCCGGGCCCACGGCGTCGGCGATATCGGCAACCTGACCGGTTGGTTCACCACGATCACCGCGCATGAGGCGTTCGACCAGCTGCGCGCGCGAAAGCGCCGCGCCGAGCAGCCGCTGGCCGACGCCCACGAATTCGACCGGCTGACACCCATTGCTTCGGCGCCTGCGGACCAGGATGCGCTGCTGGCCGACTCGGTCGGCACCGCGATGCTGGTGGTGCTGGACCGCCTGTCGCCCGCGCAGCGTGTCGCATTCGTGCTGCACGACGTGTTCGCGGTGCCGTTCGAGACGATCGGCGATGTGCTGGGCCGGTCACCGGCCGCCGCGAAGAAACTGGCGAGTCGGGCCCGTTCGCGACTGCACGGCGGCCGGCCCGCTCAACCCCGCCTGCTCGCGGGGCACCTTGAGATCGTCGAAGCGTTTCTGACGGCATCCCGCGGCGGTGATATCGCCACGTTGCTCGAGCTGCTGGCCCCCGATGTCGTGCGCAGGGTCGATCGCGCGTTGGTTCCCGATGACGTGGCGGTGCAGGTTCGCGGGGCCCGTGAGGTCGCCGAGGAGACGCGTCGATTCGCACGGCGTGCGCGGGCCGGCGTGGTCATGCTGATCGACGGGGCGCCGGGCATCGTGATCGCGCCGCGCGGGCGCGCGCAGATTCTGTTGCAGCTCGGCATCGGCGCCGACAACCGCATTCACACCATCGACATCACCGCCGACGGCGGTCCGCGGCGGGCCGAACTCGCGCTGCCGCAGTGGCCGGCTCAGACATATCCCAGCCCCATCGGGTACCAAGGACATGGGACACCGCCGGCGGGGGCGTCGGCGACGGGGCGAGAACGGGAGCACGATGCCCGATAAGCCGTTCGGACGGCGCAGCTTGATGCGGGGCGCCGGCGCGCTTACGGCTGCGGCTCTGGCGCCGTGGGCCGGTGGGTGTGCTTCCGACGACGACGCGTTGACGTTCTTCTTCGCCGCCAACCCGGACGAGGCCGCCGCCCGCCTTCGTGTCGTCGCCGAGTTCGAGCGCCGCCACCCCGACATCAAGGTTCGGGCGGTGCGGTCCGGGCCCGGAGTAATGCAGCAGTTGTCCACGTTCTGCGCGGGTGGCAAATGCCCGGATGTGCTGCAGACGTGGGACCTCAGCTATGCCGAATTGGCCGCCCGGGGCGTGTTGCTCGACTTGAACGACCGATTGGCGCGCGAGAAAGCCTTCGCCGCCCAGCTCAAGTCGGACAGCGTCGGGCCGCTCTATGACACCTTCACGTTCGACGATCAGCAATCGGCTTTTCCCGAGCAGTGGTCGGGAAACTTCTTGTTTTACAACAGGCGGCTGTTCGCCGAAGCCGGGGTGGCGCCCCCGCCCGCGTCGTGGGACAAGACATGGACGTTCGCCGAATTCCTGGACACCGCCAAGGCCCTGACCAAGCGGGACGGATCGGGGCGCGTCACGCAGTGGGGTTTCGTCAACACCTTTGTCTCGTACTACTCGGCCGGGTTGTTCGCGATGAACAACGGCGTACCGTGGTCGACGCCGATTCGGAATCCGACCCATTTCAATTTCGACAACCCGGCGTTCATGGAGGCCGTGCAGTTCTACGCCGACCTCGCCAACAAACACAAGGTGGCACCGAATGCGTCCGAGGTGCAATCGATGTCGACGCCAGATCTGTTCGCCGCGGGCAGGGCGGCCATGGCGCTGGGCGGTCACTGGCGATACCAGACCTTTATTCGCGCCGAGGGATTGGATTTCGACGTCGCGCCCCTACCGGTGGGGCCATCGCTGCCCAGCGGGCACAGCGCCTGCTCCAACATCGGCACCACCGGACTGTCCGTCTCGGCGAGCAGCCGACATCAGGACCAGGCCTGGCAATTCGTCAAGTTCGCCTGCGGTCCCGTGGGTCAAGCGATCATCGCCCAATCCTGCCTGTTCGTGCCGGTGTTGCGATCCGTGCTTGCCTCGGACGGCTTCGCCAAGGCTCACCAGAGGATTCGCAACCTCTCGGTGCTCACCGAAGGACCCGCTTATTCCGAACCGCTGCCCGTCACCCCGGCTTGGGAAAAGGTCGTTGCGCTGATGGATCGCAACATGGGACCCGTCCTGCGTGGCTCGCGCCCCGCGACATCGCTGACCGGGTTGTCGGTCGCAGTTGATGAGGTGCTGCGCAACCCATGACATCGGTCAACAGGTCAGCCGTGCTCACCCCGGTCGCCGCGAAACGCCGTCCGCAGGGGCCGTATCCGTCACGGCGGCGAGCCTGGGCGGGACGCGTGTTCGTCGCGCCCAACCTGGCCGCGGTCGCGGTGTTCATGCTGTTTCCGCTCGGGTTCTCGCTGTACATGAGCTTTCAGCGGTGGGACGTGTTCAGGCCGCCGAAGTTTGTGGGCCTCAAGAACTTCGAAGAACTCTTCACATCAGACCCGTTGTTCCTCATCGCGATCCGCAACACCATCGTCTTCACTGTCGGAACAGTCATACCGACGGTCGTCATCAGTCTGATCGTGGCGGCCGTGCTGAACCGGAAAGTCAAGGGCATAGCCATCGTTCGGACAATCGTCTTCATGCCCCTGGCGATCTCCTCGGTGGTGCTGGCGGTCGTCTGGCAGTTCGTCTTCAACACCGACAACGGGCTGCTCAACATCATGCTCGGCTGGGTGGGACTCGGTCCGGTCCCGTGGCTTGTCGACCCGAATTGGGCGATGGCCTCGCTCTGCGTGGTCGCCGTGTGGCGCAGTGTGCCGTTCGCGACCGTCATTCTGCTGGCGGCGATGCAAGGCGTGCCGCAAACCGTCTACGAGGCAGCCAAAATCGACGGTGCCGGCGAGATCCGGCAGTTCTGGTCGATCACGGTGCCGCTAATCCGCGGGTCGGTGTCGTTCGTCGTCGTCATCTCAATCATCCACGCGTTCCAGGCGTTTGACGTGGTCTACGTTCTCAACGGTTCCAATGGCGGCCCGGAGACATCGACGTATGTGCTGGGCATCATGCTGTTCCAGCACGCCTTCTCATTCCTGGAATTCGGGTACGCGTCGGCGCTGGCCTGGGTGATGTTCGCGATTTTGCTCGTATTGACCCTGGTGCAGTTGCGGCTGACGCATCGGCGATCGTGGGAGGCTTCGCGTGGCCTTAGCTGAGGGAGTGTTCAAGCGCAGTGCTTTTCGCGCCGTGGTGGTCTACGCGCTGCTGGTCACCATCGCGTGGTGCTGGCTGTTCCCGGTCGCCTGGGCGGTGTCGGGTTCGCTGAAGCGGGAGGGCGAGATCAGCGAGCCGAAGCTGTTGCCGTCCCACCCGAGGTGGTCGAACTACGTCGAGGTGTTCAACGTGATGCCGTTCTGGCGAATGTTTTTCAATACCGTGCTGTACGCCGGATGCGTAACCGCGGGACAGGTGTTCTTCTGCTCGCTGGCCGGATATGCCTTCGCGCGACTGCAATTCCGTGGTCGCGACACGTTGTTCGTGTTGTACCTGGGCACGCTGATGGTACCGCTGACCGTGACGGTGATTCCGCAGTTCATCCTGATGCGGACGGCGGGCTGGGTTGATACACCCTGGGCGATGATCGTGCCCGGCCTGTTCGGCAGTGCGTTCGGCACCTACCTGATGCGGCAGTTCTTCCAAACGCTGCCCGCCGATCTGGAGGAAGCCGCGATTCTCGACGGTTGTACGCCGTGGCAGATCTACTGGAGGATTCTGTTGCCCCATGCCAGGCCCGCGGTGATGGTGCTCGCAGTGCTCACCTGGGTCAACGTCTGGAACGACTTTTTGTGGCCGCTGTTGATGATTCAGCGCAACAGCCTGGCCACGCTGACGCTCGGCCTGGTACGGCTGCGAGGCGAGTACGTTGCCCGCTGGCCGATCATCATGGCTGCTTCGATCATCATCATGGTGCCGCTGGTGATCATCTATGCGGTCGCGCAGCGTTCCTTCGTGCGCGGCATCGCCGTGACCGGGCTTGGTGGGTGAATCGTGGCGTCAGTGAGTTGGGAGCAGGCGACACGACACTTTCCGGGCGCGGAACGCCCAGCCCTGGACGGCCTCGACCTGTTTGTCGGCGACGGCGAGTTCGTCGTTCTGGTGGGGCCGTCGGGATGCGGCAAGACGACTTCGTTGCGGATGGTCGCCGGACTGGAAACGCTGGACGCCGGATGCGTTCGCATCGGTGAGCGCGACGTAACCCATGTCGACCCCAAGGATCGCGACGTGGCGATGGTGTTCCAGAACTACGCGTTGTACCCGCATATGACGGTCGCGCAGAATATGGGTTTCGCGTTGAAGATCGCGAAAACCTCCAAGGCCGAAATCACCGACCGGGTGCTCGCCGCGGCGAAACTGCTTGATCTGGAACCATATCTGGATCGCAAACCCAAGGACCTGTCCGGCGGGCAACGCCAGCGGGTGGCGATGGGACGTGCGATCGTGCGGCGCCCGCACGTGTTCCTGATGGACGAGCCGCTGTCGAATCTCGATGCCAAACTCCGGGTGCAAACCCGCAATCAGATCGCCGCCCTACAGCGACGGCTTCAGACCACGACCGTCTACGTCACCCACGACCAGGTCGAGGCCATGACGATGGGGGACCGCGTGGCGGTGCTGCGCGACGGCGTGCTGCAGCAATTCGCGGCGCCACGCGAGCTCTACCGCAACCCGGCCAACGTGTTTGTGGCCGGATTCATCGGGTCGCCGGCAATGAATCTGTTCACTCTGCCGATCGTCGATAGCGCTGTCTCGCTGGGGGATTGGCCGATCCAGTTGCCGCGTGAGATCGCCAACAATGCGAGCGAGATCGTCGTCGGTGTCCGGCCGGAGCACTTCGAGCTGGGCGGCCTCGGTGTCGAGATGGAGGTCGACGTCGTCGAGGAGCTCGGGGCCGACGCCTACCTGTACGGCCGGATCACCGACTCCGCGAAGGCAATCGACCAGGACGTCGTCGCGCGCGCCGATGGGCGCAATCCGCCACAGAAGGGCAGCCGGGTGCGGTTGCATCCGGAACCCGGGCATGTGCACTTCTTCGGGGTCGACGGCGAGCGGATCTCGTGAGTACGCAGCCCGTCGATCTGGTTTGCGAGGGCGGCGGCGTCCGGGGTATCGGCCTGGTGGGGGCGGTGGACGCGCTGTCAGCGGCCGGCTACCAGTTCCCTCGCGTGGCCGGGACGAGCGCGGGCGCGATCGTCGCAGCGCTGGTGGCAGCGCTGCAGGCGGCGGGCGAGCCACTCGGCTGGCTCGCCGAGATCATGCGTTCGCTCGACTACCGAAAGTTCCTGGACCGCAACCTGATCGGGCATGTTCCGCTGATCGGTGGGGGATTGTCATTGCTGGTATCGGATGGGGTTTACCGCGGCGCCTATCTCGAACACCTGCTCGCCGGCTTGCTGGCCGACCTGGGTGTGCGGACCTTCGGCGACCTGCGCACCGGTGAAGAACCCGAGCAATTCGCGTGGTCGCTGGTCGTCACCGCCAGCGACCTGTCCCGGCGCCGGCTGGTGCGCATACCGTGGGACCTCGACTCCTACGGAATCGACCCGAACGACTTCTCCGTGGCACGCGCGGTGCACGCGTCGGCGGCTATTCCCTACGTGTTCGAACCGGTCCGAGTGGGCGGCGCGACCTGGGTCGACGGCGGCTTGTTGTCGAGTTTTCCGGTGGAGCTGTTCGACCGGGCTCAGCCGCGGTGGCCGACGTTCGGGATCCGGCTATCGGCACGGCCGGGCATTGCGCCCACGCATCCGGTGCACGGGCCGGTGTCGTTGGGCATCGCGGCGATAGAGACGCTGGTAAGCAATCAGGACAACGCCTACATCGACGATCCATGCACGGTGCGACGCACCATCTTCGTGCCCGCCGACGAGGTGAGCCCGATCGACTTCGACATCACCGCCGCGCAGCGCGACGCCCTCTACCAGCGCGGATTGGTCGCGGGCCAGGAGTTTTTGAAGACCTGGAACTATGCCGACTATTTGGCGGCCTGCGGCGGGCCGGTCGCACAGGGTTAGCGCCGTGCGCACCCGATCGCATCGAGCCTTTGCTCGACGCGCGCGATGTCGTCCAGCGAGGGAATCTCGTTCGTGATCCGAAAGATCGCGACTCCGACATCGACGGTGCTGACCGGCCCTGCTTTACGCGTCATGAATTCACTTGTGATGGTGGTGATTTCGTCATCGGTGACGCGGCGGCGCAGCAGCGCCAGCAGCGGCACGTAACCGCGCTTCGGCGCACCGGTCGGATAGCCGGCGCGCAAAAACGCGACAGCCTTCGACACCAGGCCGGCAATCCCCATTGCTTCCACCTCATCAACTGCTGCGCGCAAGGCGCACCTAATTAACGTAGCAGCTAAGCGCTGGTTCGCGGGTGAGACAACGCGGTCCTTACGGGTTTCGCGCCGATCTTGCCGCTTCATTGACGGCCGTCGGCAGGCGCTCATGGCGCGCCGATCACCGATTTCGGCCGCGAGCGTTCCTAGTATTGCCCGCGTGATGGATCGCTACGGAACCGATGTGCTGGCCGCCGGTCGGCGCCAGCCGCGTTCGACCGAACACCCCGCCGACCTGGGACTTGTTGTCGAGGATGTCGAGACCGGTTACGTCGGTGCGGTGGTACGGGTCGAGTACGGACGCATCGACCTCGAAGACCGGCATGGCCACGTCCGAGGCTTTCCGCTCGGGCCCGGATACCTGCTGGAGGGGCGTCCAGTGATCCTCACCGAGCCGCGCCGCGCGGCGCCGGCCGCCGCGAGCCGTACCGCCTCCGGATCCGTCGCGGTACCGGGCGCTCGCGCCCGCGTCGCGCGTGCCAGCCGGATCTACGTCGAAGGCCGTCACGACGCGGAACTCATCGCGCAGGTCTGGGGTGAGGACCTGCGTATCGAAGGTGTCGTCGTCGAGCATCTCGGTGGCGTCGACGATTTGGTGGGGATCGTGGCAGAGTTCGCTCCCGGTCCGGGGCGCCGGCTCGGTGTTCTCGTCGATCACCTCGTCACGGGCTCGAAAGAGGCACGCATTGCCGAGGCGGTGCGCCGGGGGCCCGGCGGGCCCGACACGCTGGTCGTCGGCCATCCGTATGTCGACATCTGGCAGGCGGTGAAGCCGCAACGGCTCGGGCTGGCAGCCTGGCCCGAGGTGCCGCGGCACCTCGAATGGAAGCACGGCGTATGCCAGGCGCTTCGCTTGCCGCACGCCAACCAGGCCGACATCGCCCGGGCGTGGCAGCGCATCCGGTCGCGGGTGCGGGACTGGAACGACCTGGAACCCGCGCTGATCAGCAAAGTCGAAGAACTCATCGACTTCGTGACCGAGCCCGGTCGCTGACGCGGGCGGGAAGTGCCGGCGCTCTTAATCGCGACATCAAGTTAGGTTAGGCTAAGTCGAAGGTCCCGATCCGCGGGATGGGAATCGGACGCATGCAAGGCGTATTCGGCGTTTTCCTCGGCACGTTCCTCATCGGCCTGCGCGAAGGCCTGGAGGCGACGCTCATCGTGAGCATCGTCGCGGCCTTCCTCAAGCGAAATAGGCAATCGACCCGCCCGATGTTTGCCGGCGTGGCCTTAGCGGTGCTGATCAGCATTGCGGTCGGCGTCGGTCTGGATCTGTTCTCGGCGACGCTTCCACAGGCCCAGCAGGAGATGATGGAGACGGTCATCAACGCCATCGCCGTGGTGTTCGTGACCTCGATGATCATCTGGATGAACCGCAACTCCAGGCGGCTCAAAGGCGAACTCGAGCGCGAAGCCCAACAGGCGCTCAACCGTGGCGGAGCGCTCGCGCTCGTCGCGATGGCGTTCCTCGCCGTTCTCAAAGAGGGCTTCGAGACATCGGTCTTCCTGCTGGCGGCCGCACAGACGTCGCACGGCAACCGGTGGTTCGCCGTGTTGGGCGGCGTGGTCGGACTCGGGGCGTCGATCGTGCTGGGTGTCGGTCTGTACTTCGGCGGTCTGAAGCTCAATCTCGGCCGCTTCTTCCGTATCACCGGGGTGTTCCTGGTGCTGATTGCCGCCGGGCTGGTGCTGGGCGCACTGCGCACCGCACACGAGGCGGGCTGGGTGACCATCGGCCAGCAGCAGGTGCTCGACTTCTCGTCCTGGGTACCGAGCCAGTCCGTGCTGGGCGCGTTGCTCGCCGGCGTGTTCGGCATCCCCACCGACCCTCGCCTCATCGAGGTGCTGGGCTGGCTGCTGTACGCGGTGCCCGTGCTCGTCGTCTTCCTGTGGCCCGCGCGCCTGGCCGCAATGCCGCGTAGCCGCTGCCGGCTACAGCTGGCCGCCGCGGCGGTCCTGGTCATCATCGCGGCGGTGCTGGCGACGATGACGCCCGCCGGTAGCTCGTCGCCGAGCGCGCGGACGCGCACCGTCATCGACCACTCCGGGCACACCGCCCAGGTGTCGATCACGACCGGGCCGCACGGACGCGAATTGATTGTCACCGCCGAGGGCACCCCGACCGGCCGCAGTATCCCGCTGATCCCGGCGGACGACCAAACCGTGGACGGCTTACCGGTCCAGGCGTGGCAGGCTTCCGAGCCCGCCGGGGCCGATGGTGCGCCGGCCGTCACGCTGGATCAGTTGCGAGACATGGCGGGGGGCCGGCTGCCGGTCGGTCTCGCGCCCGGCCGCACCCCGGGGCCGTTTGTGGGGCAATGGGCGACGAATACCGCGTATGCCGTTCTTACGCAGGGTGATTCCGTGATCAGTGCGCAAGCGACGAGCAACCGCACGGCGATCTTGACCGGCGGCGGGCTGACCGGGGCCAAGACCGTCAGTCTCGGTGGGCTACCAACAGACTGGTCGACCGCCGCCGCCGAAGACCAGTCGACCGCCGCACAACTAGCCGCCGGCACCCAGAAGCACGCCGAGCGACAGTTATGGCGGGTCTGGCTTCCGTTGGTACTGGCCGGCTTCGCGCTGGTCTGTGCCCTTGGCGCCATAATCACGATGCGCGGCGACGCGCGAGGCCAACAGGAGAGGAAAACGAGTGATAGCGAATCGCACCGCCCGGGCAAGGTCGCGGTCTCGTGAATTCCGGCTGACCGCACCGGCTTTGGTCGCCATCACGGTGTTGGCCGCGGCCGGCTGCAACCACTCGAGCCCAGCCGCGAGCTCCCCGCCGTCTCGCCAAGCCAGTCCACCAGGCGGGACGAACGCTGTCAAAGTGACGATGGCCAACAGCGGCGGAAAAGACGGTTGCGCGCTGGACACCACCAGCGTGCCGGCCGGCCCGGTGACCTTCACCGTCGTCAACACCAGCGCGCCGGGCATCAGCGAGATGGAGCTGCTCCGGGATCAGCGCATCGTCGGCGAGAAGGAGAACCTCGCACCCGGATTGAACCCGGTGTCGTTCACCGTCACTCTGGACGGCGGCTCGTATCAGCTGTATTGCCCCGGTGCGAGTGTGGAATACCAAACCCTGGCGGTGACCGGTCAGGCGCCCGCCGGGCCGACGGGCACGGTGGCAAGCATCCTGGGTCAGGGCACCAAGGACTACGCGACCTACATCGTGACTCAGATCGGCCAGCTCAATGACCAAGTGAAAGCACTCGACGCCGCCATCCAGTCCGGAAACCTCGACGCCGCCAGGGCGGCCTACGCCAAAGCCCGACTGTTCTATGAGCGCGCGGAATCCAGCGTCGAAGGCTTCGTCCTGCCGGGCTTCGCGGTCGGCGACAACGCGGGCAGCCTGGACTATCTGATCGACATGCGTGCCTCCACTCCGGTTGACGCCAAGGTCGGGTGGAAGGGCTTCCACGCCATCGAGCGCGACCTGTGGCAGGGCAACGCGATCACGCCCGGCACCAAGGCGTTGAGCACCGAATTGGTCGGTAACGTAGGAAAATTGAAAGATGTGGTCGCCGGCTTGCAATACAAGCCCGAAGATTTGGCCAACGGTGCAAGTGATTTGATCGAAGAGGTGCAGAACACCAAGATCACCGGTGAGGAAGAGGCATTCAGTCACATTGACCTGGTTGACTTCTCGGGCAATGTCGAAGGCGCCCAACAGGCTTACGCGTCACTTCGGCCGGGCTTGGAGAAGATCGACGCCAACTTGGTCAGCCAGATCGATCAGCAGTTCCGTGCGGTGCTCAGTGTGCTGGACGGCTACCGCGACCCGGCCGCGCTGGGCGGCTACCGAACGTACACCCCGGTACTGCAGGGTAGCGATGCGCCGAAACTGACCGCGGTGATTCAGCCGCTGCACCAGAGCCTGTCGATGGTTGCTCAAAAAGTGGTCTCCGCCAACTGATCATGGCTGACGACGAACTGGCTGAACCTGACGGCGTTGAGACGCCGGCCGATGACGCGTCGGTATCGCGGCGGCGGATGCTCGGCGGCGCGATGCTGGCCGGTCTCACCGGGACCGCGATCGGTGCCGTCGGTGGCGGGTTCGCCGGCTATGCGTCCGCGACAGCCCACCACGGCGGGTCGGATGCTGGGGACGACATCGTTGACATGCGCCGTAGCTATCCCTTTTACGGCCAGCTGCATCAGGGCGGAATCGCCACGCTCCCACAGCGTTACGCCGTCTTCATGTCGTTCTCGTTGGCTTCGGCCGCGGCTCGCGCCGATGTCCAGGGGTTGCTGGCGCGCTGGTCGGCCGCGGTGGCGGTGCTGCAGCAGGGTAAGCCCGTCGGCACGGTTGCGCCCCAGGTCGAGGTGCAACCTCCTGCCGACACCGGGGAGGCCTACGGACTGAGCCCCGCCAGCCTCACCGTCACGATCGGATTGGGGCCGTCGCTGTTCGGTGATCGGTTCGGACTTGCCGCGCGGCGTCCGGCGGTATTCACTGATCTGCCGCCGCTCAACGGGGACAACCTCGATCCGAGGCTGCACGGTGGCGACCTGTCGGTGCAAGCCTGCGCCGACGACCCGCAGGTCTGCTACCACGCGGTGCGTAATCTGGCCCGAATCGGGCGCACTATCGCTTCGCCGTTCTGGGCGGTGCTGGGCTTCGGCCGAGCTTCGGCCGGCCCCGGTCAGCAGACCCCGCGAAACCTGTTGGGATTCAAGGACGGTACCCGCAACGTCACCACCGAGGCAGAGTACGAACGTTTCGTCTGGGTCCACAACAGCGACCAGTCGTGGATGAACGGCGGCACCTATCAGGTGGTGCGCAAGATCCGGATGCTGCTCGAGACGTGGGACGTCGACCGGATCGGCAACCAGCAGAAGATCTTCGGCCGTACCAAGCAGGAAGGAGCGCCGCTGAGCGGCAAGGCCGAATTCGACACGCCGAATTTCGCCGCCAAGGGCGCCGACGGCGAACCGCTGATCGATCCGCGCTCACACGTCGGCTTGGCCGCCCGGGAAAACAACGACGGGATCATGATCCGCCGCCGCTCGTACAACTACACCGACGGCCTGGACCCCAACGGCCAACTGAACGCCGGACTGCTGTTCGTCTCGTATCAAAAAGATCCCCAAGATTTTATTCGTTTGCAGAACCGGCTGGGCGCCAACGACCTGCTCAACGAGTACATCCGTCACATCGGATCAGCTATCTTCGCAGTGCCGCCCGCGCCGGCAGAAGGCCACTACATCGCGCAAAGTCTTTTCGGCTAAGCAAATTTCGCCTGCCTGCGGCTAGCTGCCGACCGCCGTTGCGTTTCGGGCATGTGATCTTTCGTGTCGGCTCTGTAAACCAATCCGGTCGACCGTCACGCACGGGTGTCGCGCGAGCACTAACGCCGTGAAGATCGAAAACTACAAGGAGAAACTTTATGACCGACGCGCTCGTCATCGACGCTGCAGGGCTCGACCGGCTGTCCTGTAATGCCAAGGAAAACCCCACCACCGGAAAGAAGACACTGAAGGCTAAAACTGTTTGTGAGGCCGGGTTTCGCAACATGACCTATGTGCGCGACCTCACACCAATGCTCGTCGGGGAACCGCCAGCACTGCTCGGTGACGACTCCGCACCCAATCCCTCCGAAACCGCTTTGGCCGCCTTGGGATCCTGCATCTCGGTGGGCATGCTGGCCAATGCCACGCACCGCGGTGTGCGACTGACCAAGATCGAAGTTGAGATGGAAGGCGACATCGACATCTCGGCGGTGTGGGGAGTCGGTGACACCCCGGACGGAAAGGTTCTCGGCTTCACCGCGGTGCGCTGCAAGGTGTCGTTGGCCGGAGATACCGACGACGAGACGCTCAAGCAGATCCACGACAACGCCATCGCCTGGTCGCCCGTGGTGAACACGTTCCGCCGCCCGGCAAGCGTCGACTCGACCCTAGTCATCGACTAGTCCGCAAGGAGCCGACCGTGACACATAGATTGACCAAGACGGACCTCGGCGAGGTCATCAGGTTGACTCGGTTCAAGCGCGGGCTGAGTTGGACGAAGATCGCCGAGGCGATCGGCAAGGACCGGGTGTGGACTGTTGCGGCGCTGCTTGGACAACATCCCCTCTCGGCGCAGGATGCCTCGACGGTGGCGTCGCTTCTCGACCTCGATGAGGAGGCGGTCGCCGTCTTGCAGCTGGCGCCGTACCGGGGAAGCGGCGACGTGCCCGCGTACGATCCGACGATTTACCGATTCCTCGAAGCGCTGTCCGTGTACGGGCCCGCGCTCAAGGAGTTGATTCACGAGGAGTTCGGCGACGGGATCATGAGCGCCATCAACTTTCAGTTGGATGTGCAACGCCGTCCCGACCCGGCAGGCGACCGGGTGATCGTGACGTTTGACGGCAAATTCCTTGACTACAGCTGGAGACACACCGAACAGGAGGCACTGGCGTGACCGCAACCGTGGACGCCGCAGTCCAGCGGCTCGATCCGGAGCTGCTGGAAGACATTCGTGCCCACGCCGGCGCGCTGGACCGCGGCGAGGAGACCGCTCGCCGCAGCTTCACTCGGCTCGGTGCCGCCGGCCTGCTCGGCCTCGGCGCCCCGGGGAACAACGATGGACAGCTCCCGCAGATGGCCGATGTGATCGGCGGTATCTCCGCCGAGTGCATGAGCACGGGATTCTCCGTGTGGGCCAACCGGATGGCCGTGGAGTATTTACTCACGGCTGCAACGCCATTCGGCCGCACGGCGGCCGAGTCGCTGCTTTCCGGAACCACGCTGGGTGTGAGCGGAATGGCGTCGGCTTTCAAGGAGGCAGCCGGCTGCGGCAGCCTGGAGCTGACCGCCGCTCCGGTCGACGGAGGCTATCGGCTGAGCGGTTCGCTGCGGTGGGCCAGCAACCTCTATCCCGACTCGACGATGATCACCGCGGCGCGCAGCGACGCGGGCGAGAAGCTGATCGTCGCGCTTCGGCTGGACACCCCGGGCGTTGTGATCGGCGATCACTTCAACCTGTTGGCCATGGGAAGCACCGCCTCGTCGTACCTGAAGTTGGAAAACGCCTACGTCAATGCGGAACAGGTGCTGTCCAACGACTTTGACGCATTTCTGCAGGCGGTGCGACCGACTTTCCTGGTCCTGCAGTCGGCCATGTGTCTGGGGTTGACCAGGACCACCGTCGAGCAGAGCAAGCAGGCGCTCACCGGGGTCAACGCGGTGTTCACCGCCGAAGTCGACGCGATCGCGGACAAGCTTGGCGCGGCACAGGCGACATTGGCCAATCTGGCCGGCGCTGTCGGCGGGCCGAAGTCACCGACGAAGAAGCAGCTGCTGTCGTTGCGCCTCGCCGCCGCTGAATTATCAAGTGCTAGTGCTGATTTAGAAATCCGGACAGCCGGCGGCAAGGGGTACGCGAGCCGGACTTCGGCCAGTCGGCGCTACCGGGAGGCGGCGTTCATTCCGGTGCAGTCGCCCTCGGAAGCGCAACTGTGCTGGGAACTAGGAAGATGCGCTTGAGTTCGGGCCGATGGTGACTCCGGTGGCGGTGCCACCGGAGGGCACTCAGCATCTGGTCGGCGGGATTCCGCTGGCCACTTTGGTTCGCGACTTTCATCGGCCGATGGTGAATTTCGCTCGCACGATGGTGAATTCGGCGACGGTAGCCGAAGAAGCGGTGCAGGAGGCATGGGTCCAGGTCTTGCAGTCGTCGGCGTCTTTCGAAGGCCGCTCCTCGGTAGGCACCTGGCTGTTCGGAATCGTCAAGAACACCGCCTCGCGGCATCGGCGTCGCGAATCGCGGATCCGCGACTACGAGGTACTGTCCGACGCGGACGCCGATCCGCTGTCGGGCCGCATGCATCTCGCCGGCCACGGCGATGCCGGGCATTGGAGTCTTCCGCCGTCGCGGCGCTTTCTTCCCGAGGACCGCACCGTGGCCCAAGAACTGATCGGCTACCTGCGGGCGGCCCTGGCCGCATTGCCGGAACGGCAGCGGCAGCTCATTATCCTGCGCGACCTTGTCGGCACCTCGAGCGAAGAGGCGGCGACGCTTCTTGACCTGTCCGCTGAGGCGCAGCGCGCGCTGCTGTATCGCGCCCGGGGAAACCTCCGCAACGAACTGGAGAAGCGGTACTGCCAATGACCATCTACGACAACACCGTTCCCGCGATCGACTGCGTCGATTTCGTCCGGCTGGTCGACGATCTCGTCGACTCGGATCCAGACCAGTGGGGTCCGATCGTCGCCAAACATCTCGAGGACTGCCCGCCATGCCTGGTCTATCTGCAACAAATGCTCGACCTCAAGATTCTGCTCAACCACGTCTTTGAGGGGGAGAAGCTCAGCGACGAGCACATCGCGGGGGTCCTCAATGGACTCAACAACTTCAAGGAAGGCGATCAAGGATGACGATCGAAGCGCGGGCACCGCAACGAGAATTACAAGTACCGATGCAGCGCACATTGGCCGGCTCGACTTCTGGTGCCGCCATCGGCCGGCTGGGCGACGACCCGTTCGAGCCGCTCAGCGTCGGTGCCATGGTGGACCGGGTCGCCGCCATGGCCGTGGAAAAGGCGGCACATCCCTGGGCGTTCTTCGTGCGGTCCCTGGTCGGCGGCGTGTTCGTGGCGTTCGGGGTATTGCTGGCATTGGTGGTGAGCACCGGCGTCAAGACGCCGGGCATCGGGAGCCTGCTGATGGGCTTGGCGTTCGGCATGTCCTTCGTACTGATTCTGGTATCGGGGATGTCGCTGATCACTGCGGACATGGCCGCGGGATTCCTCGCGGTGCTCAAACGCAGCATGCGGTTGCGAACTTACGTGTTCCTGGTATCGGTCGGCCTGGTCGGCAACATCGCCGGCGCATTGGTATTCGTCACGGTCTGTGGCGGGGCCGGCGGCCCGTACCTGGGCGCGTTCGCCGAGCGGGCGGCTACCGTCGGTGCGCTGAAAGCCGGCCAGCCGTTCTGGACGGCGTTCCTGCTGGCGGTGGCGTGCACCTGGTTCCTGCAGACCGCGATGTGCATGTACTTCAAGGCGCGCAGCGACATCGCACGAATGGCGTTTGCGTTCTACGGCCCCTTCGCCTTCGTGATCGGCGGCACCCAACACGTGATCGCCAATGTCGGCTTTCTCGGCTTTCCGTTGCTGCTCAACCTTTTCCACCCCGCGGCACCGCGTGGCGGGATCAGCTGGGGCTTCGGTGACGACGGGCTGCTCACCGACATCTGCATCACCACCGTGGGAAACCTGGTCGGCGGGACGCTGTTCGTGGCCCTGCCGTTTTGGGGCATCGCGCGCCTGCAACGGCGCCAGATCTAGAGCGCGAAGGTCCTGAAGTCCCGGTGGTTGGGGACCAAAGCCTCACGACCGACCCCCAGCGGGTCAATAGCGTTACTCCTGACGAAAGGAGTACGAAATGTCGGCACCTGTCAAAACACTCGGTATCGTCGTTGCGGTCGATGGCTCACCCGCATCGGACACCGCCGTTGTCTGGGCGGCCCGCGACGCGGCGATGCACAACATTCCGCTGACCCTTTTCCACGCGGTGGTGACTCCCACCACGACCTGGCCGCCGGTTCCCTATCCCGACTCGCTGTTGGTCAAGCTGGAAGATGATTGCCGCCAGCAACTCGCTCACGCATTCAAGTTGGCCGAGGAAGCAATGCCGGCAGGCCGTAAGGTCACCATTACCAAGGAGTTCGTCTACTCGACTCCGGCGCTGGCCCTGATCAAGATGTCCGACGACGCCGAGATGATCGTCGTCGGCAGCTCGGGTCGCGGGCTGCTGGCGCGCGGTGTGCTCGGTTCGGTCAGTTCAACCGTGGTGCGCCACGCTAAGTGCCCGGTCGCGGTCATCCGTGACGAAGACGTGCCGGACCCGCAGCGCGGCCCGGTTCTGGTGGGCATCGACGGTTCACCGGCGTCGGAACTCGCAACGGCGATCGCGTTCGATCAAGCGTCTCATCGGGGAGTCGATCTGGTGGCGCTGCATGCATGGAGTGATGTCGCAATCCTCGAACTTCCAGCATTCGACTGGGAGTCGGTCGAGGCCGAGGCCGAGCGCAGCCTCACCGAAAGGCTGGCCGGTTGGCACGAACAGTATCCCGATGTCACCGTGCGCCGTCTCCTGGCTCGGGACCTGCCGGCCCAACAGATCATTCAACAGACGAAGTCTCTGGAAGCGCAGCTGGTGGTGGTGGGCAGTCACGGCCGCGGTGGTCTCACCGGCCTGATCCTGGGATCGGTCAGCAATACCGTCCTGCATTCGGTGTTGGTGCCGGTCATCGTTGCGCGGCCGACGCAGGTGTAGGACCGAATCGGCCATTCACGACGTCACATGCCCATGCGCACAGTGCGCAGACGTCGCGCCCCGCGCGCATGACCGTCCGATCCGGGCGGATGAGCGCGGCGGTGGCGTGGCCCTCGCGCAGCCAACGCGCCAGCTCGTCGCCTGGCTGGGCAACCAGCACGATGAAGCCGCGCCGCGCCAGCGCGGCTTCATCGGCGGCACTCGGGCTGCGGGTGGTGATCAGGCCGAAGCCGCTTCCCAACACCTCGTCGAGCCGCTGATCACCGCCCAGCTGCGGGTTCGGGCACAGCGTGCCGGCGAGGTGGCCGGGCCGGCGTGATCTGCCCACCAGCGCGGAAGAAGACAGTGCCGGTGTGGTGGAGTCCACCACCTTGTCGCGCAGGCCAGGGATCAGCCGCAGCCGGGGCAGCACCACGCGGCGTAACGCGTCGCCCACCCGGGCGCCGCCGGTCATCGCACGACCGACGTTGAGCGCCAAGCGAATCAGGCTTCGGGTGTGCGGTTTACGTTCCTGCTCATAGGTGTCCAGAACGGCAGGAGCAAGATTGCCATGGTGTACCCCGGCGATCTTCCAGGCGAGATTCATCGCGTCGCGTACCCCGGCTCCCATGCCTTGGCCGATAAACGGGGGAGTGAGGTGCGCCGCGTCACCGAGGATGAAGATGTTGCCCCGGCGCCAGCGCTCGGCGATCTGGGCGCGAAACGTGTACTCCGCGACGCGCAGCAGCGTCAGCTGGTGGTCCTCGACACCGGCGGTCCAAGGTGTGATCAACGGCCGCAAGGCAGTCAAAGTGCCGAATTCGTCCGCACTTTCGTCGTCGAGCAACCGAAACTCCCAGCGGTAGCGTGACGCTCCGATGCGCATGTAGGTGCCCGCGCGCGCCGGATCGCACACCTGGTGCACGCCTTCCCACTGGTGCAGGTCGGTGTCGGTGGCGACGTCGACCACCAGCCAGCGCTGTTCAAAGTTCAAATCCTTGATCACTGAGCCTATTTGGGCGCGCACCAGGCTGTTGGCTCCGTCGCAGCCCAGCAGGTAGTCGGCATCGACCTGGTGCACGGTGCCGTCGGTGCGGTCGGTGAAGGTGACGCGCACGTATTCGCCGGTGTCGGTCACATCGGTAACCTCGGCGTCGCCGCGCAGTTGAGCCTGCGGGCGTCGCTTGAGGTTTGACCGCAGTAGTGCCTCCAACTCCGGTTGGTCGAACATGTTGGCCTGCGGAAATCCATTGCGGCTGCGGGCGGTGTCGCGAGTGAACTCGGCGAGGACGCGAAGACGACGGTCGAGCAATCGCAAGCCCAGCGTCGGCCGGGAAATGGCGGCGAATTCGTCGGCGATGCCGAGCCGGGCGATAATCCGGTAAATCTCGTCGTCCAGATGGACGGCGCGCGGTTGTTGATAGACGCCGCGCCAGCGATCGAGGATCAGGTTGTCGACGCCGTACTGAGCCAACAATGTGGCGGCGGTGATGCCGGTAGGTCCGGCGCCGACGATCACGACGGGAACGCGCCGAATTGCCTTAGTGCTCAATCGAATCGGACTGTGTTGCGCTGCGCCCCGAGGTCGATGGCTCCGTCATCGGTGGCGACCGACGCCTCGACGACGTCCCCGTGTCGCAGATAATTCGGGTTGCCGGCCTGACGACTGAAGAACACCTTCCACTTGAGGGAGGTCGGCAGCAGGTTCCCGATCATCGCCAGCGGCTTGGGTGGAGCGCTGAGCGCGGTGCCGGCCGGGGTGCCGGTGAGCACCAAGTCGCCGGGGGCGAGTTCCTGGAACTGGGTGAGTGACTGCAGAGCTTGCAGCGGCCGATACAACATATCCCCGTCTACCAGCGCGTTCTGCCGTTCGACGCCGTTGACGCTCAGACGCAGCCGCAGATCGCCGAAGCGGGCGAGCTCGTCGGCCGTCAGCAACACCAGCTCCGGTCCCACCGGGGTGAACGTCGGATACGACTTGGCCTCGTAGAACTGGGTTTGCGGAAGCTGGACGTCACGCGCCGAAACATCGTTGGTGACCACCAATCCGGCGATGAACTCGGCCAAGTTCGCCTCGGAAATGGTGGTGCCGACCGGGATTGCGCGCCCGATCACCAACCCGATTTCCACCTCGTAGTCGAGCAACTGAACGTGCGGCGGTTTGACGATCTCGTCGAACGGACCGGTGATCGATGCCGAGGCCTTGCGAAAGAACGTCAGCGGAACCGATGCTGGGTCCATGCCCGCGTCCCTGACGTGCGACTCGAAGTTGGTCATTTGAGCCACTACTCGGCACGGCCGGGTCACCGGCGAGAGCAACGGGAGGTCGGCCACCGAGACGGTGTCGGTGTGCGCGGCGGCTTCGATCGCCGCTCGATCCGCCAGCAGCGCGCCGGTCGTGGTCGCCGCGGTGTCGATCTTGGCCGCACCCGTCCCGGTTTTGAGCCACCAGGCTTCGGCAGTACGCAGGACGGAAACGGTCATGATGTGGGTACTTTCAGTAGGCCGATGAGGCGGCTGATGTCGAACTCGTTGCGGGCACGCAGCGCGGTGATTATCGAAACCAGTTCGTGGCGAGCCGATTTCAGATCAGTTCCTAAAAAGTCTTTGGTCGCTGCCGGTCCCCACTGGGCCAAGCCGGACGCGCGAAACGGTGCCCAGCCGGGTTCGACGGTGTTGTCGAACAGGTCTCCGTCGGCGAAGTGCTCGACCAGAAATCCGTCGGGATCGCGCCAATAGTCGAAGATCTGGCTGCCCTGGATGTGCCTGCCGATTCCCCACGACCGAAAGTAGCCACGCTCGTGCAAGTATTCGCCGCCCGCGGCCAGGGCATCGAGATCGCTGACCTGATAAGCGGAATGGACGTAGCGGTTCGCCGGACCCAGAGCCAGCGCCAGCGTGTGGTGATCGGCGGGGGTCGCTCCTCGATCGCACCGGATGAAGCTCATGGTCGGTCCGCGCTCGCGCTGACCCGGAAAGAACAGGAAGTCGCTGACGACCATCCCCAGATTGTCCAGATACCAGTTCAGAGTTTCGACGTACTTCGTGGTCTGCAGCACCAGGTGACCCAGCCGTTGCACTCGGGCGGGCACCCGTGCCGGGCGCTGGCCGGCGTTGATCCGCTGCGGGTGGTCTCCGAAGTTGAACGTGTGAGGCTGCTGACTCGGCAGTTCCGGCAGCTCGTGCGTGCCGGCGACCACCCGGACCGGCATGCCGCCGGGGTCGGCCAGGTCGACCGTCACGCCGCCGAGGGAATCCGGCAGCGGCCGCGCGCGGGTGCCGCACGCGTCGGCCAGGCGCAACACGTCGGCCTCGTCGCCGGCCCGAAAGGCCGCGCCGGTGAACCGGGTTCGGGGACCGCGCCGCACGATCACACAGGGTGCACCCGTCCGGGTCCCACGGAGCTGGATTTCGTCCGGGCTGCGCTGTGCCGTGTGAAACCCGAAGGCTCGCGCGAATGCCTCGGCGCGGAGCAGTTCCGGCTTCTCGAACTCGAGCCATGCGATGTCGACGACCTTGATCACCGGGTTCCGGGACCGGCCGCTCGGTTCACCCGGGAGTGCGCCCTGCTCGCTGTGCAGTTCCCGGTGCGTGGTGCTGGCTTGAGTAAACATAACTGACGAAATCGTCACATACGAGACAATGCTCAGTCAAGGTATCTGACGAAATCCTCAAAAGTGATGCATACTTTGTGAGATGAGCGCGATGCCGGAGGAGGCCGCTCCGCCCAATCGGCTGGAGCGGCGCAAGCAGCGCACCCGGGCGGCGCTGATCCAGGCGGCGCAGCGATTGATCGCCGAGGGCAAGCTCAACGTGCCGGTGCTCGAGATCACCCAGGCCGCCGACGTCGGAATGGGTTCCTTTTACAACCACTTTGGCACCAAGGAGGAGTTGTTCGAGGCCGCGGTCGCCGACGTGCTCGATGCCCACGGGGCGATGCTGGACCGGCTGACCGAATCGATCGACGATCCGGCGGAAATCTTCGCCGCCAGTTTCCGGCTGACCGGTCGGCTATTTCGTCAACGACCCCAGGAGAGCGAGATTCTGCTCGCGCATGGGCCCGCGTTGCTATCGTCCGACCGCGGCCTGGCTCCCCGGGCGCTGCGCGATATCAAGGCCGGCGTCGATGCGGGCAGGTTCGACGTCGACGACCCGGAACTCGCCCTCGCCATGGCCGGCGGTGCACTGCTCGGGCTCGGAAAGCTACTGCGCGACGACCCGGGCCGCGATGACGCGCGTGCGGCCGACACCGTCACCGAAAATGTGCTGCGCCTGTTCGGGTTGGGGGCCGACGAGGCCCGCGACGTTTGTCGGCGTCCGCTGCCCGACGCGTTCAGCCAAGGCTAGGTCAGTCGTAAATCGGCGTCACGTCGACGAGTGATCGTCGCCGGCGCTCAACCTGTCGTCGTCGCGGGCGCCGCGGGTCGCGGGCTGACCTGTTTGGGACGAAGCGCCACCAGGAGCGTGCCGACCGCGAAGACCCCGACCGTAACCCGGGCAAAGTGCCCGTCCGGGGCGAACCCGTCGGCGGCGACGAACTCGAGGCCATATGCCGCGAGCACGGCTCCCAGCACCATGACCGGTTCGGCCCAGCGCTGCGGCAGTGGAATTCCGAGCAGGGGGAGTGGAGCGGCGAACAGGCGCCGTCCCCACCACAACAGCATCATCTCGACCGCCGTCACGAGTCCCAGGATGGCAACCCATTGCAGCCGGCCCAGCCACCACTGCGCCGTGCCCTCCGCGGGTTGCATCAGCAAGCCGGCCGGGTAACAGACGAGGGCCACGATCACGACGGGAATCATGTGCCACAGATAGAGGGCCATCACGTTGTTGTTGCCGACGGCGAGCACTCGCCGGATCGCGCCCGCGCGCAGGATGCGATTGAGCGCCGGGGCGGCCGCCATCGCGATTCCGGCCTGCGCACAGCCGAATGCGAGCATGGCGACCGTCGGGGGTGAGGTGTTCTGCACGGCCTGGCCGGGAACGCCGATCATGCTGACCGGATAGCGCGCCAGCCAGATCAGGAGTGCGAGTGCGATAGCAGATCCGGTGGCGAGCAGCAGGGGCCTACGGCCGGCCAACAGCCCACCATGCCAAGCGATGCCGAGCTGATACAGAGTTCCCCAACAGAACAAGTAGTTCAGCCAGCCGAGGTCGTGCAACGGCCCCCGCTTCAACGTGGTGTCCACCACGGTGACCGCCACGGCGACCACTACCGGCACCCACAGCCCCCAACGGCGTTGTGCGGCAATCGCAATCGGAGTCAGCGAAACCACCAAGACGTAAACGGCGAGGAACCACAAGTGCATCGCCACCGCCCAGCCCGCATATTCCAGTAGCGAGCCGCCGACACCGTAGGCCGCGGCAGCCACCACGATCGCCGAGACCAGCGCGACGTAAACGACGGTCGGGCCCAGAACCCGCGCGAGCCGGCGCCGAAGCCAGGCCTGGCGCGACACCCCGCCGCTTTCGCGGTGATGCGTCCAGGACACCGCACCCGCATAACCGGCCACCAGGAAGAACACCGGGACCGCCTGAAACGGCCAGGTCAGCCACTGTGTCCAGGGCATGTCGACGAGCGGATTCTGCCGTCCGAATTGACCGTCATGGTAGGTCACGGATCCGGCCAGCCAGTGTCCCAGCACGATCAGGATCACGCCCGAGACGCGGTAGTAATCCACTGCCAGATTGCGGTCCGGACGCGGGGTGTCTGCCTGGTCCATCAGGTCGCGCGAAGCTCGAGCGGATACACAGCGCCACGGTACCCGTTCGCGGTCAAGCCGCATCGGAGATCAGCTGGTGGAAATTATGTGGTTGCGGCGCGCCGATTTTCACAGCGCGTGGTGCAGCTCCAGCGATTCGGCGGTGTCGCCATCGGCTGACACGATCTGGGCAACCAGCTTGCCACCCCGGACCACCTCGATCGTCTGCCCAGCGGCAACCCTGTCGAAATAACGCCCCGCGCGCTTTCGCAGTTCGCCGAGTTCGATCCGTCGGCCAGCGTCCGCCGTGGTCGGGATCATCCTCGAATCACCCGCCGGCACGATCCGCGCCAGCAACCTGCCGCCTCGGACGACACAAATCGTCTCCCCGCCGGCGACCCGATCGAGGCACCGCCCGGCGCGCGTTCGCAGTTCGTCCAGCCCGACCCAGCCGCCGGCGTCCGGTGCCACGACCGTGGCAGAGCGTGCGGGAATCGGAGCCACCCGCCAGTCGCCGACTGGCACGATCCGGGCCACCACCTTGCCGCGACGGACGACGTCGATAGTCTCCCCGGCGGCTACCTGCTCCAGATACGCACACGCGTTGCTCCGGAGTTGGCCTAGGCCAATCACTTCCCGCATTTCGCTCCGATCTCGGTCTGCATCCGCGGTGCGTTGCGCCGGGCTGGGCGCAAAGCCGCGACACGCTCCGATTGACGGAGCCGACCGTCGACCGCCAGTATATGACTGTACGTGCGGTCAGTGTCAACGATTCTGCCGTACTCGGCGCTGAATTGAGGAAACCAGCACGACGACGTTGAGGGCTGGACGATTGTTCTTGAAAAGCGCTGTGAATAAGGGAGATTGACGCAACATGGGGCTCAGCCGGGTGGTGCGAGCATGTCCTTCCAGCCGTCGTCTCCCGTTTTGGCCGAATTTTGGACGGAGTATTTGACACCGTCGGGTCCCACCAGTTCACCGCTTTGTGGGCGGTAGACGGCCGGGGGAGGGGCGCCGGGAGTGTAGACGCAGGGATTCGGCTGTTGCCCATTGCATTGCACGGTCCCCGATCCCGGCCGCTGCAGGACATCGCTGATCGGAGGCGGTGTTCCCGCTACCCGGTCGGAAGGCGCCGGGTTGAGGCCGTTGTCGATCGACGGCGCGGGCATCACCTGGCCGGGTTTCACCGGCTGGTCGCAGCGCGCCGCGGGCGCCGGGCAGGTCAGGATTTGGTTCGGGTCGCCGTACCAGGGGTTGGTTCCCGCCGGAACGTAGGGTTTGGGGTCGCGGCACTCCCGGGGGGTCGCGGCGCGCTTGCCGGGGACGTCGACACACGGGAGGTTGCGTGCTCCGCGAACGGCGTTGGCCGGAGCGTCCTGCGGGATCTTGCAATACGTTCCGGATGGCATCGGCGCCAGGCTGGTATCGGCCGGCGACCGCCACTGCGATGCCGGGAGAAAGCCGGTCAGGCACGGCGGGGGTTGGTTGATCGTCAGCGAGGTGCCCAGCGCGGCGTAGCCCGGGAAAGGCGTCGTCACCGTCTGGCCTTCCGCTGCGCCCTGGGGATATGCGACCAGCAGTTGCTCGACGCCTTTGTGGTAGCGCTTGAGCATGTCCCACACGATCTCGAGATTCGCCAGTGTCTGCGGCAGCGACTCCCTTACGTCGTTGAAGACCGCATCGACCTGATCGGCGGTCGGCGCGGCGTGGGTCAAAATGCTTTGCACCCGCTGGTCGTTTTCCGCGCTCTGGGCGGCCAGGATGTCCAGATTGTGCGACCAGCGCCGGATCGAGTCACCCGAATCGACCTGGCTGTCGATGATCGGCCCGGAGTTTTCAATGATGTCGTCGACGTCGCCGAGGTTGGTCTTGAAGTCGCCGGCGATCGCCTGCGTCGCATCGACCAGGCGTTGCAGCGCGGGGCCCAAACCTCCTACCGCTTGCGCTGTTTCGTCAAGCAGGGCGGCGATTTTCTCCTTGGGCAGGGCGGCCAGCCCGCGGTTCGCCGCGTCCACCGCCGGCCCGATCTCGGTGGGCACGGTGCCCTTGGTAACCGTCTGTCCCGGCGCGAAGTACGTGCCCGGGTTGCCCGACGACACCAGATCCAGATACTGCTCACCGACCGCCGACACCGAATGTACGTTCGCCGACGCGTCAATCGGGATCTTGTAGCTGTCGGCGATACTCATGGTCACTCGCGCGCCCGTCTCGGTCGGTTCGACCGCGGTCACGGTGCCGATGGTTTCACCGCGGTAAGTCACGTTGGCGGTCTTGTACAGACCGCCCGATGCCGGCAGGTCCGCCTTCAGCGTGTACCGGCCAATCCCCGCCGCGGTGGGAATCTGCAAGTAGTACCACCCCAAGGCAATTGCCGTGATCACGCTGAGAATGCTGAAGATGATCAACTGGCGCCAGATGAAGCGCGTCAACATTGCCTATCCGCCCTTTCGACCAGCGGACCGCCCGGGGCATCGTTGGGGTTCGGCGTGTATCGGACGTCGGGGATCATCGTTTCGGGGTCACGGCCCCACGACTGCTCGAGCGCGCGCAGCCCTCCGGAGAAACCGGTCCCGGTGAGGATTGCGTTGTCGACCGAGCTGAGGGTCAGGTCGAGCGTCAGCGAAAGGTTGAAGTAGTCGCCGCGGAACGACTTCGGCACGGCGTCGACGTCGAAGGGCCGCACGAGGATCAGCTTGAGGGCGCGGATCAGATACGGCGAGGCCCGGCCGAGTTCGCGCAACGGGCATTGCAGCGACAGCAGGTCGGAATGCAGGTCGCTTCGCGAGCCGGAAAGATATTGGTCGGCAACTGCGCTCAGCCGTCCTGTCGAGTCGACCGCATCAACCAGAAGTTTCTGCTTGTCGGCGAAATGCTTTAACAGCGGCGGGAACTCGGTGAGGACCCGATCCAAGACATCCGAGCGCGAGCTCACGTACGCCAACAATCGGTCGGTGGAATCGATCGCTGCAGTGATGTCCTCGCGTTGCTCGTCGAGTCGGGCGGTGAAGGTGTCGAGCTTGCCCAGGAAGGAGTGGATCTGCTCGGCCCGCCCATTGAGGATGTTGTAGACCTCGTTCTGCAGCACTTCGAGGTTCGGGATACCCCCGCCGCGCAGGATCAGCGCCAGACTGGCCAGGGTCTGCTCGGTCGTGGGGTAGGCGAACGAATTCTTCAGCGGGATGGTGTCGCCGTCCCTGAGCGGCTCTGCGGACGGGTTGGGCGGGGAGGTCAGCTCAATATGTTGAGAACCCAGGAGACTTGTCTGCCCGATCTTGGCGGTGGCGTTCTTGGGCAACTTGACGTTCTTGTCCAGACGCAGCGTCAGCGTGGCGACCCAATTCTTCAGCTGGATCGCGCGCACCGTGCCGACAAAGACGTCGGCCACCCGAACCCGGCTATTGTCGTTCAGCGCCAGCGTGTCGGGCATCTGGACGTAGACGGTGTAGGAGCCGGGCCCGCTCCCCGGGCCCCCGGGCATCGGGATATTCGCGATTCCGTGCCACTTCGAGCACGACGTCAGCGTCACTGCGGCCGCGAGCAGAGCTAGCCCCTGCCACGCGCGGTGGCGACTGCGAGAAGCCCACGTGCGCAACGTGGTTGAGCCTCTCACGAGCCCGGTCCCGTCGACGCGGCGGCCTGCGCGGGCGGTGGTGGTCCAGCTGGAGTCGGTGCGACCGGTCCCGGGATCACACCCGGTGCCGGGGGCGGTGGCGGAATCGGCACCTGGGGCAGGCCGATAACAGGCGCGACTGGGTTCTCGTCGTAAGCATTCGGCGGTCCGGGCGGCGTCTGCAGCCCTGACGCCGGCGGTGCGATGTCGGGGCCGCCCATCAGTTCGGCCAGCGATTCGGGGGTCAACAGGCCCCCGGTGATCGGGCCCACCTGGACGCCCTGCATCCCGGGCGCGACAACCCAACCGGGCTGGGTGTTGCGGTGCGACAACGGCGTATCGGGCACCCAGACCCCCGGAACGGTGGTGTCCTTGTACCCGTTGGGCGGCTGCAACCGCGGCTCGGAGTAAGCGACCTCCTTAGGCAGCGTCTCGGCGGTGCTGAACAGGTTCAACCCGAATGGCAGGTAGTTGAACTTGATCGCGTCGAGAATCGGCGCCAGGTACTGCGCACACAATTCGGCGGAATCTTGATAACCGAGCCTGCTGCCGGCCTGAATCATGCTGCACACGAACTGCATTGGATTCGCGAAGTTCGGTATCGCCGGGATCGACATGACCGCACCGTGCGCCGGGTGGTAAATCTGGCTGAGGTTGGTCTCCAGCGTCGGCAGCACATGCAGCGCGGTCTCCAAACCATTCAGCGGCTCGGGTTGTACCAGCGTGGTGGTCAAGTTGGCGAGGTTGGCGATATCGTGCGCGAACACGCCACGGTTCTTGGCCAAAAACGGGCGCAGTGTCGAGAGCAGGCTGTCGAATTGCTGTATCGCCGTGGCAAGGTCGCCGTCAGACCCGGTCAACCTGTCGGTGAATTGAGCTAGGTTACGATTCAACGCGACGAATTGTTGGTCGTCTTTGTGCAAGGCGTTGACGAACAAAGCCAGGCTGTGCACCACCGCGAAGAAATTGCCACGGCCCTGATTCAGCGCGGTGAGTGCCCGCGACAGGCTGTCCAGCGTGGCGTTGATCTGCTTGCCCTTGCCGGCCAGTCCGTCCGCGTAAGACTCGATGAGGTCACCGAAGGGGCCCTTGGGCTGCTCGGGGGTCGGGCCGAGTTTGTTGATGGTGTTGGCGACGCTCTCGCGCAGTTCATCGAACTCCGTTGGCACCTGGGTACGCTCGATCGGGATGACGGCGTTGTCGGTCATCACCGGGCCGCCCTTATACGGTGGCTCTAATTGAATACTCCGCGATGCCACCAGGGTTGGGTTCACGACCACGGCGGACGCGTTGGCGGGCACCTTGTATTTGTTGTTGTAGTGAAACGTCACCTTCATCTTGCCGCCGGCCGGCTCGATCTTGTCGACTGAACCCACCCGAACGCCCATGATCTGGACCTTGTCCCCGGAATAGAGCGCGTTGGCGGCGGGGAGATAAGCGACCACGGTGTTGGTGGTCAACTTCTGGTAGAGCCGCCAGCCGGCGAGCCCCACAGCAATGGCCAGCACCAGTACCAATGCTCCGACGACGCTGCGGCGCCCAGGGCGGCGGAAATTAAAGATAGCGCTCAATTCTGGCTACCTCCCGTGATGCCGCTGCCTCCCGTGCCGCCGGGGTTGATGAACGGCGCCGGCAGCTGGGTCCCGGGTCCGGGCGGCGCGGGTGGCCCTGGCGGCAGACCCGGCGCCAACGTCGACGAGTGCGGGACGGGACCCGCGGGCTGCAGGTTCTCCGTGCGTGCGCCCGGCGGTGCCTGGGCGGGCAGGGGCGCCGGCGTGCCCGGCACGTCGGGCGGCGGTTCACCCGGACGCCCGGCGATCGCGATCCCCGGTGTCGGTGGCAGACCATTCGGGTTTGGCGGTGAGGTCTGCACGTCGATCGGTGCCGGGAAGGCGCCGCCGAACGGCCCGGCGTCTATGCCCATGCAGGGCAGCGGGTTCCACGGCCGCGGGGGAGCACCGGGCGCCGGAACGTACGAACACGCCGTTCCCGGTGGGACGGCCGGACCCGGATGATCCGGGGTGCCTTCGGACACTGGGGGTGCGGGCGGGGGCGCACCGTTGGGCAACCGGGTGCCGTTGGGGTCGGGCCAGCGGAACGCGGGCAGGCCGGCGCTGCGCCAGAAGTCCTCCGGGTCGATCCCACGCTTCTTGAAGGCGGCATCGACAGACGGCTGCAGGACCCAGTACGGCAGCAGATTGGACAGGACGATCTTGAAGAACGGTCCGGATGCCACGGATTCGCCCAGCGATGCCGCGAATTGACTTACGTACGTGAGAGTTTGAGCCAAGTCGTCCTTGCGCGCCACCAGCACATCGCTGAGGGCACGCAACTGTTCGAGGACGCGATTCAGGTTCGGGTTGTCGTTGATGAATCCCTGCACCTGTGTCGAGAAAGCTGAAACATTTTGCAGCAGTGCGTCAATCGCCCTGCCGCGTTCGTTGAACGCGGCAAGCAGCGTCTTGGCGTTGACGAGCAGCCGGTTGATTTGCTCGCTGCGGTCACCGAGCACGCTGGCAACCTGGCTGGCCTGAGTGAGTAGGTGCTTGATCGCGTCGTCGCGCTTGCCGATGGTGTCGGAGAATTTGGTCAATCCGTCGAGGGCAGGGCTCAGGTGCGGATACGTCTGATCGATGGTCTGCGACAACACATTCAGCGATTGCTTGACCCTGTCGATGTCCCAGCCCGCGGCGGCCTTGTTGACATCGAAGACCGCGTCGTAGAGCTGGTAGGGGGTGGTGCTTTGACCCAGCGGCAACACGCCCCCAGGCCGCAACGTCTGGGCTCCCCGCGGCTCGATCTCGAGCACCTTCTTACCGAGGATGGTGTCGGTCTTGATCGCGAGCCTGCTCTCGGTGCCGATGGTGTTGGCGCCGATGGAGAACTTGATCACGACGTGGTCGCCGTCGATGTCGAGCCCCTCCACCGTGCCGACGTTCACACCGCTGATGCGCACCTTGTCGTTCTTGTTCAGTTGACCGGTATCGGTGAACTGCCCGTAGTAGCTGGGACTCGCGAACAGCATCGGGACACTGGTGAAGCTTTGGCCGACGGCGACGACGAGAGCGAGCACGGTGATGCCCATCAGCCCGACCCGGCCGCGGTTGAATTCCGTCAGTGTTCTCATTGCGGCGTGCACCTGCCCGTGGGCTGCTGCCAGAGCCGGACCGTGCGGACCGGGCCGCCGGGCTGCAGTCCGTTCCACTTGATCGTGAGGTCGCAGAGGTAGAAATTCACCCAGTCGCCGTAGAGTCCGATGCTGCGCCCGATCAGGTTGAGCGCTGTCGGAGTCTTGCGGATCAGGTCGTCGAGTTGATCGCTGCGGTCGATGAGCGGCTGCTGCAGCGCCTGCAGGTAGTTGATCTCCTTGTGCAGCAGAGCGCGGTCCTCGGCCAGCAGGTCGGCTACCGTTCCGGCGGCGTTGCTGATGTTCGCGGTGCCCGCGGCCAGTGGATCGGCGTGATTGGCCAGCCCCGTGATCAATTTCTCGAAATCGTCCACGGTCTGGTCGAATTCCCTGCGATGCCTGACCGTGGTGTCCAGCACGACGTTCAGGTTTTTGACTACCTCGCCGATTGCCTGGTCGCGTTCGGCCAGGTGCGCGGTCAGCCGTGCGGTCTGATCGAGGATGTCGTTGATCGTGCCGCCCTGCCCCTGAAACACAGTGATGATGGCCGACGCGATCGTGTTGACCTTTTCCGGATCGAGCGCCCGGAACAGCGGCTTGAAACCACCGATCAGGGCATCGAGATCCAGCGCCGGTGACGTTCGAGCCAGCGGGATGAACCCACCCGGCGGCAAGACCCGGTCGGCGCCCTCGCCTTCGCCGCGTTTGAGCTCCAAATAGCGGTCGGCGAACAGATTCAGATAGCGGATCTGCGCGGTCGTGGACTCATAAAGCGGTATCGAGCGATCGACGGTGAAGTCCACTCGCACTCGCGTGCCGCCTTGCACCAGCTGTACCTTTTCGACCTTGCCGATCTCGACCCCGGCCGCGCGGACGAACTGGCCGTCTTTCAGGCCGGTGGCATTGCTGAATTCCGCGGAATAGCTGTTGGTGCTGTTGAAGCGCATTTGACCGAACACCACAACGATCGACAGGGTGATCAGCAGCAGGACAAATGAGATGGTGCCGAGCTTGATGGCGGGTCCGGTGATTTTCATGGGTTGATCGTGTTGTCCCCGACCTGGCGGCCCCACACATACTCAATTGCGTACGGGGAGCCGGTTTCTAGATGGTTATACGGCGCGAGGCTGGCGCCGGTGTCCACCACCAAGGACGGTGCCGGCCACAGGTCATGGGTGATGGCCTGCCAGCACCCCGGAGCGCCCCCGGGACCGCCTCGAGCATTCACCCGCGGCAGATTGTCGGGATACACATAGGGATTCGGCGCCCCGCCCACCACACCGGCCAGCCCGAGGAGCCCCATGGTGGCCGCGGTGCCGGCCAGCCCGGGCAGGGTCAGCAGGCCTCCCAACCCTGACGTCAGCTCGGTCATGGTGTGCAGCGCGTAGCCGTTGCCGCCGCCCGTTGTCTCATAGGCGTGGGGTTCTTCGTCGTAGTAATTGCGGACGGTGCAGAAGATTTCGGGACTGTAGGTGTCGAGCAGCTGCGCGGTGGGCACCAGATCGGCGGTCCCGCGCTGCAGGTAGGGGCCGCCTCGCCGGACGATGTCCTCGCCCGTGTTGCCGAATCCCGCCGCCGCCAACAACGCAGCATCCAGGTCGGATTCCTGGCGGTGCAACGTACGCGCCGTTATCACGGAGTTGTTGAGGGCGTCGAACAGAGAGGGTGCCGCGTCGGCATACGTGTCGCCCAGTGCCGCCAGTTGCCGGATGTCGTGCCGGATCCGCGGCATCTGCGGATTGATGTCGTCGAGAATCGCGTTGGCGTTGACGATCGACTGCCCGAACTTGTCGCCCAACCCGGTGAATGCGGCTGCGGCCGCGGCCAGCGTCAGATTCACCTTGACCGGATCCACCTTCTCGGTGATCGAGTTGAGGGTCTCGAACAGCGTATTGAACTCCGTCGTCACCGATCTTGCATCGATGATTTGATTAGGTGTAATACGTTGTGGGGTAGGGTTTTTCGGCGAAGTAAGCGACACGTACTTGTTGCCGAACACCGTGGTGGCCTTGATATTGGCGTCCACATTCGCCGGAATGAGGTTGACGTACCTCGGATCGACATCCAAGACGAATTTGGCCGCCGGGACACCGTCACGTTCGATCTCCGAAATGCTGGACACCCGGCCGATTTCCGCGCCGTTGTAGGTGACCTTCGAACCCGGATCCATCACCAATCCGGACCGGGGCGCCAGCATCGTCAAGTTCGTCTTCGGCGTGAGCTCGCCCCGGAACTGCAACCACACGAGCGCCAGCACCAGCGCCGCGACCGCCAAGAACACCGCGGCCGCGGTCTTATACGGCGGGATACGCGGCTGATTCTCCTTGACTTTCGGGGCCGGGGCTGTCATTGGCGGCTACACGGTGAGGTTGAAGTTCGGGCTTTTGCCATAGACCGCCATGGCGGTCAGCACGACCACGACAACGATCGTGATCAACGACAGCCGCATCGACCGGCCGACCGCTTCACCGACGCCGACCGGGCCGCCGGTGGCGGTGTAACCGTAGTAGCAATGGGTGGTCATCACGACCACCGCAACCAGGATCACCTCCGCGAAAGACCACCCCACGTCGGTGAGGCGCAGGAATGTGTGGAAATAGTGGTTGTAGGTGCCGATGGACTGCCCGTAGAAGAACACCGTGGTGACCTGCTGGGACAGGAAGGCCATGGTCATCGCGAATCCGTAGAGCGGGACGATGACGACCAGACCCGCCATCACGCGGGTCGACGCCAGAAAGGCGACCGACCTGATCCCCATCACTTCCAGGGCGTCGATCTCCTCGCTGATGCGCATCGCGCCCAGTTCGGCGGTGGCCCCGGCACCGACCGTGGCGGCCAGCGCCTGACCGGCGGCGACCGGTGCGACAAACCGCACATTGACCAGTGCGGCCAGAAATCCGGTGAATGCCTCGACACCGATGTTTCCCAGCGTCGCGTAGCCCTGAATGGCGACCAGGGAGCCGGCGGACAGGGTGATGAAGCCGACGATGGCGGCCGTGCCGCCGACCACGGCCATGGCGCCGGTGCCCATCCCCATCTGGGCCACCATCCGCAGCAACTCCTTGCGGTAGTTGTGCAGTGCGTACGGGATCTGTGCGACCGCGCTCAGCGCGAACCAGACCATCTCTCCGATCTCGACCATCAGCCGCACCGGGATGTGCCGGTATCGAAGTAAGGCGGCCCGCGGGAAACGGATATGGGGCGCAGCGGCTGTCGTCATGTCAGCGCCCCGTTCCGAAGCGGACGCCGATGGTGGTCAGCGCGGCGTTAACCGCGAACAGCGCGATGAAACACAGCACCACCGTCTCGTTGACAGCAGTGCCGAGACCTTTGGATCCGCCGCGGACGATCAGTCCGCGATAACAGCCGACCAGTCCGGCGATCAGGCCGAACGTCGCGGCCTTGATGAACGCGATCACCACCTCGGGTAAGCCGGTGAGCGCTGTCAACGTCGAGAGGTAAGCCCCGCTCGAGACGTTTTGCAGGTACACGCTGAACAGGTAGCCGCCGCCCAGGCCTACGGCGACCACCAGGCCGTTGAGCAGCACCGCGACGATCGTCGAGGCGACCACGCGCGGCAGGACCAGCCGGTGGATCGGGTCGATGCCGAGCACCTCCAGCGCATCGATCTCCTCGCGGATGGTGCGCGCACCGAGGTCGGCACAGATGGCGGTGCCCCCGGCGCCGGCGACCACCAGCACCGTCACGATCGGGCCGAGCTGGGTGACTGCGCCGATCGCGGCACCGGCACCCGAGACGTCGGCGGCGCCGATCTCGGCGAGCAGGAGGTTGAGGGTGAAGATCAGCAACACGGTTTCCGGGATGGACACCGCGATGGTGGGCAGCAGCGATACCCGCATCAGGAACCAGCCGTTCCAGATGAACTCGCGCCATTCGAACGGCTGCTTGAGGGCCTTCGCGGTCAGCACGCACATCCGGAAGAACCCGCCGGCAACTTCTGTCCCCGGTCGGATCCTGGCGAGCACTCGGCCGCCTATCACGTTCGTCGTTGTCACCGGCGCGGCCTTCGACGTAACCACGCTCGGCGGATCGCGTCCCCAGCCGGTGTTCTCGTCGCCGTCGTCATATGCGCCCGCGATATAAGGTTGTCGCGAAAACTGGTCCGCCATATGAGATTTCAGATCCGGTCGGGACGACGGCGATTTCGGGCCTTTCCGCGCGGAGCCCCGGAGTCCGGGTTATCGCCCCCCGGATAACTATCGGCCGCGTTTGCTCCACGCAGCAACTATGGCACTAGACCGTACGGTCAGTCAATAAATTCGGACGACGTGGTCCGACCGTGCCAACCGCCCCGCGCCGGGCCATAGGCCGCGTGGGCGTCTTTGCCTGCCTGGCGGGCGCCGCAGCGTCGGATGCCCGCTGGAAACACCGCGCTCAACGGCGAACGGCCGCCGACGCCTCGGCGGTTCCAAATAATTTGATGCACCAATTCCCGTGGCGCGCAAAATAATCCGCGTTAGGCGGTCAAGTTGTCGCACTCGTTACTGCGGCAAGGCATTCGCGCACCACCGAGACGACGTTCGCCGACGGGTCCGCCCACTTGCTCAGCCCTAAGCGGTCGAGTAACAGCCCGCCGAGAAACACGTCGACAAAAGCGGCGCCGACTTGTTCCGGAGTTCGGGAATCGGCGGGATCAAACCAAACCCACATCCACTGCAATGACCCCCACAGTTGCAATGCCGCCAGCTCGACGTCCACGGTACGGAACACACCGCTCTCAATCCCGTTGCGGATCTCGTCAACGGCAAGAGCTTGTAGTTGCTGACGCAGCTTACGCACGTGCTGCATAGCCGGATCGTCGGACAACTGCACGACTTCACGCTGGCTTGCCACCGTCGCATTGCGGGCGATCACTTGCAACATGGCCGAGGCGTAGATGATCGCTGCGATGCGTTCGTGCGGCGTGTCCAGCCGATCCCATACCATCCCGAGCGCGTCGAGCTGCAGGCCCAGATGGGCCTCTTCCAATTCGCGCAACATCTGCGCTTTGGTTCCGAAGTGATGGACGATGGTGCCTTTAGACATGCCGAGCTCGTCGGCGATGTCACCCATATTCGTTCTGTCGTAACCGCGTTCGGCGACATAGCGGACAAACGCGTCGAGAATCTCGCTGCGTCTACCAGGCAATCGGGGCATCTTGAACCCTTCGGCTAACCGTACGAACGGTCTATCATAACCTCCGGGACATGAGAAGCCGCCCACCGGTCGAGCCGGCGTGGATCGTGTCCGGTAGTTCAGAGGGCCTTCAACGCCCGCGAGCCCGTCGCATCCGGTGCGGTGATCACGTGCGTGTTCGCACCGGGTGCTGACTTGATTTCGCCGGCGGTGTATATGGTCATGAGCTCTCTGCCATCGCTGTCCGCGATGCACACGTAGGTGTCGGTCTCGGGGTCGTAGTCGAAGCTGTCCCAAGCCAATACGAACGCCAAGCAATTGCCGTCACGATCTGTGACGACCAACTTGTGTACACCCGACTCTTTCAAGATCTTGGCGTCCTGCGCTCGCTGCTGAGGGGACCGATTGTGATGGACCGTTACGCTGTTCGACATTTGCGTACTCCTTTGCCGATGCAATCTTCGTCTGCCCGAGCGCTCAAATACTCCAATCTCCTGAACATTACTTTTCCGCATTACGTCCGACGAGGGCATTACGGCCCCTTCCAGGAGGCCGTAGGTCGCATCGCGCAGAGTCTGGCGGAGCTCAACCAGATTCGTTGGGATTGAATGTCAGAACCTCACCGAGCGGCCGCCGCGGCGTCAGTGGGGCTGCGTCGGTGGGGCCAAGTGCTTCGCCGACACGGATCAGGAGTTGTGGCATCGCCGCCCGCCCGATCAGGGTCGCGATGAGATCGCGGCTGGCCCACAGTTCGGTGAGTTGGGTCAGTGTGCACGTCGCCATCCCGGCTAACGTGCATTCCAACAACACCGCGGACAACGCTTCGCCACATCGCAGAGCATCAGCGGGCGTGTCCTCGTCGGTCGACAACACGAGCACGGTGGATTGGTCTCTTCCAAGCGGCGTGTGCCGCTCGTTGTGCGGGCTAACCGGGAAGGCCCTTCCGATGTCGACCTGATCGTTCTCGGCTGCCGACAACAGCGAGGTGCGCGGAATTCCGTCAACGTTCTCGAAATGACCTGTCCACCAGTCTAATTCGGTATGATACGAGGTATCGTATAGCCGCAGCGACTCGGTGAGCCGGGACGCGCGGGCTAATTGTGGCCGCAGCTCTTCAGGGATCACGTCGAGGTGAACTGTGGCGGTGTCCGCGGCTTCGCGCAGCCTCGCCTCCAACGCCGCCCAGTTGCTCGGTGGGGAGAAGGGGAGCCGATCGGTGCGCCGGTGCGCGATGGCCTCGGCTCGCGAGCGCCGGTCATCGGTGACGGGACGCTGCGGGCCGAGATCGACGGACGCGAGTAGATCGGAGTTCTCCGGGTCCGGAAAGAGATCGACCCGGCTGTCCCACCCTGCTGCTGCCAACGCCACGCGCAGATGGTCGAGCACGGCGCCGCAACTGATCAGCGCCTCGCGGCCCGATTTGTCGGCGGCCGGCAGGCTGCGGCTTTCATCGATGTAGAGGAGCAACCGTGAGCCGGTGGCAACCCACTGCCAGGGCTGGCTGTTGTGCAACGACGGGGCCCGGCAGGCCAGCTGCACGGCGTCCCTGACTACGTCGATGTCCACCAACGCATCCGGCATGTTCGACCTCCAATCTAAGGTCAATCGTGGAACACGAGCGCGAACAGCGCCAGGGTCGTTGGTCCTCGAGTCCAACAGGCACGAACAGGAGAACGTGGCATGAAACAGGCTCACCTCGGCGACCTGCAGGTCGGCCGTATCGGCTTGGGCGCGATGGGTATGTCCGCCGCGTATTCGATCGGTGGGTTCGACGACGCCGAATCCATCCGCACGGTGCACCGCGCCATCGATCTCGGTGTCACGCTGATCGACACCGCGGAGATCTACGGCCCCTTCGTCAACGAGGAGCTGCTCGCCCGCGCGCTGGAGGGCCGGCGTGACCGCGTGTTGCTGGCCACCAAATTCGGCCTGATCTCGCACACCGGACGCAACGGCCTCGACAGCAGCCCCGCCAGTATCCGCGTCGCGGTCGACGGATCGCTGAAGAGGCTGGCGACCGACCACATTGACCTCTACTACCAACACCGCCTAGACCGCGACACCCCGATCGAGGACACCATGGGAGCGCTCGCGGAGTTGGTCGCCGCCGGCAAGATTCGGCACATCGGTCTTTCCGAGGTCGGTGTCAACACCATCCGCCGCGCGCACGCGGTGCACCCCGTCGCCGCCGTGCAATCGGAGTACTCACTGTGGACCCGCGACCCCGAAGACGGGATCCTGGCGGTGCTGCGCGAGCTGGGAATCGGGTTCGTCCCATACTCGCCGCTGGGCCGGGGCTTCCTCACCGGCACAATACGATCCAACGCGGAGTTTCCCGACACCGACTATCGCAAGACCAACCCGCGCTTCTTCGACGAGAACTTCCAGCACAACCTGCGCAGCGCGGACGAGCTGCGTGAGATCAGCACCGACATCGGCGCCACCCCGGCTCAGGTCGCACTGGCCTGGCTGTTGGCCAAGGGATCCGACATCGTGCCCATTCCGGGGACCAAAAAGGTTGCGCGCCTTGAGGAGAACGTCGGTGCCGACGGCGTCGAACTCTCGCCTGAGCAGCTCTCCCGGCTGGACCAACTCACCCCGGCCGCCGGGGGCCATCACGCCGAAGCGCAAATGGAATGGATCGACCGCTAGCCGCTGGCTACAACGAACGTTTCAGCGCGGCAACGGTTTCCAGGTCTTCGAGGGCCGCGACACCGCGTCGCAAGCCTTCCATCGCGATGTCTTCGACCTGCATTCCGCCCATGCCCGCGGTGATCAACGGTGCGACATAGGCATACAGTGCGGCCTGCCGGTAGCGCAGCCAGAGGTCGTCGCGGTCCAGATCGGGTCCGCCGGCTGCGAGCAGTGCCTGTCGATAGATGTCGAGCAGTTCGCGCTGGGCACTCTGGCGGTCGTCGGGCGTAAGGCTCGTGACCAGGGTGTAGGCCAGTTCGCGGGACGGATGGCCGCGTCGCACGGCCTGCCAATCCAGTAGCCCGGCCTCGCCGTGGCGGAAGTAGATGTTGCCGGGGTGGGCATCGCCGTGCATGACGGTATGCGGTGCGGTGTCGATCACCGCGGCGACCGCGCGGTAGTTCTCGGCGATGAATCGGCCGTTCTCCACCGGGATGGTGGTGCGCTCAGCGAGGCGCTTCATCGAGGTGGTCATCAGTGAACCGGTCAACAGCGATGTGACGTCACCCGACGGTGTGTAGAGCCAGCCCAGCGGGCCGCGCCCGTTCTGGCGCATGCGGTTCCAGAACGTCGCGTGCAGGGTCGCCAGCAACTCGACGACGAGGCCCGCCTGGTCGGTGGACAGCGGGTGCAACGTGTCGGGGAAGACGCACGACTCGGGCAGGTCTTCCAGCACCAGCAGGTAGCGACCGGTCCAGGTGTCGAAAGCCGCGCCGTAGGCGATCGGGACGCCCGGGAGTTCCGGGGCGAGCTGGCTGTAGAAGCGCACCTCGGTGTGGCCCAGCCGGCCCAGCTCACCCATCAGCCGGGTGGCGGCGGTCTGCGCCGTGATCTTGACGAAGACCGACTCCGGTACGTCGTCGCCCGTCAGCACGAGCCGGGCCCGCGACGAGGTGCCGGCATCGCTGTTGAGCACCCGGATCGACCTGACATTTCGGCCCATCACGCGCGACAGCGCGGCGGTGGTGAGGTCGTCGACCGTACGGGGCAGTCCCGCCCGGCTGCCGACGACGGCGTCGGCGGTCACCCGGCCGATTCCCCGGCCGAGATGCGCGGCCAGTCCGACGACGGAAATGGCCTGTTCAACCGCATGTGTCATGACTGTCCATCCCTGGGTGCACCGGCGCCGGATCCAGGGAGCGGCGCGCGCGTACGAGTTGCCGAGACAAAAATAGCTCAATGTCTGGACATCAGACAAAGTGAGACTAATGTCTGATCTATGGCACCAGGGCTCGTACCAGGAACTGCTCGACGAATTCGCGCTTGTCGGCAACCGGGCGGAGTCGCCATGCCGGCGACAGCAGGAACAGCGTCGTCGTGCTCAGCCATTGCACGATCGAGCGGGGGTCGAGGTCGGTGTAGAGCTTGCCCGCGTCCTTCCATCGCTGCAGCAGCGGGCCGTAGTGCGCCAACATCAGTTCGATCATCGGTTCGGAGCCCAGCTGTAGAGCCGCCGGCACGGCGGTGCTCTCCGCGGCGAACAGCGCCTCGTTCAACGGGTTGCCCGCCACCGACTCCACCCGCGCCAACACCATCTCGGGTAGCGAACGCACCGGGTCGTCGGGGTGACGCAACGAGCCGACCAACTCGCCCAGCGCCGTGTCGACCCGCGCCAGCATCAAACCCAGCAGGACCTCGTCGCGGTTGGGGAAGTAGCGGTACACCGTCGAGCGGGATACGCCAGCCTCATCGGCCAACTCGGCCATCCGGATCTGGGCGTTGCCCCGACGCACGATGCAGCGGCCCGCAGCGTCCAGCAGCCGCCGCCGCGCCTCCTCGTCATCGAGGATCGCGCGGTCGTCGCCCCACCACCGGCTCGGCTCCATTGCAGCGATAGTAGGGGATGCGTTGTGCCATTGAGTATCTGATGCGCGAGGTTTCGTCACAAATTTTTCGCCGACCCGATGTGGTCGTTAAAACCGTTCGACGACAGTCGATTTCGTCATCAGGTGGAAAGGCAATTCATGGGTTACAGTGCCGCCGACGAGTCGTTCACCCATCAGCTGCCGACGACATTCGATCAGGTGCATGATCCCGATCCGACTTGGTCGGACCGGTGTTACTTCTTCGCCGCCTCGCCGGACGGCACCCTGCTGCTGGCCAGCGGCTACGGTAACAACCCGAACACCGGCACCGGGTTGGGATACGTCAAGGTCAGTTTCGCCGACGGCCGGCACTGGGATCTGTTGGCCGGACGTCCGATTGACGGTGGCGGCCGCGGCGATCTGAAGGCGGGTCCGATGCGCTGGACCTGTGTCGAGCCCCTGAAGAAGTGGCGTCTCGACGTGGAGCCCAACGATTCCGGAATCGCGTGGGAGCTCTATTACGAGCCCAGCACGCCGATGTGGGAGCTGTTGCCGATGAAGGTGCACGACTCCGATGGCCGGATGCTCGCCGACATGTACCACATGAAAGAGCCGGGAAGATGGACCGGCTGGGTGCAGATCGACGGCGAGCGGATCAGTGTCGACGGCTTCCACGGCGGCCGGGATCGCACTTTCGGGGTGCGTGTCTCCGACAAGATCGATTTCTGGTTGTGGCTCGACGCCGGTTTCGAAAACCGTGCGATCGAGGCATGGATCATCGAATCATCCGATGGCACAGTCAACTACGTAGACGGCGGCATCACCCACAATAACGGCACGCTATCGAAGCGATTCGTGAAGATCGAGCACGACGTAGAATTCGACGCCGACCGCAAACGGCCCGCGCGGGCGGTGCTCGTTTTCACCGACGAGGACGGCACGACCTACCGGGTCACGGCCGACGCTCCGCATCAACACGTCAACGCCTACTACGGCCTGCCGATGGCGCACTGCCAGTATCAGGACCTCGGCGACGGTGCATACTTCATCCACTTCCAATGGGACAGCACTGATTCCGCGCAACTCAGCGAGACCGAGGGTAAATCGATGGCGCTGGACCAGTTGATGCGGTTTGAACTCGACGGCGACACCGGCTGGGGCATCTTCGAATTGCTGATGGGCGGCCGGGGCTATGCCCGTTACCCGAACTGGGCGGCGATGGACATGTCGGCCTTCACGCAGGACAAAACCCCGGTCGAACGGCTGCCGGACGATGGAGTGCGCCAATGACGCACGACACCAGCGTCGCTGAGTGTTTGACCGCGTGGCTGCGCACCCAACTCAACGCCGCCGAGGTCCGCATCGAGGGCCTCGATCGGGTGAACTTCGGCCACTCCGCCGAGATGATGGTGCTCACGGTCGTCACCGGGGACACCCGCCGTGATGTAGTGGTGCGGCTGCGCCCCAAACCGCCTGCGCTGCTGGAACCTTACGATCTCGCGCGTCAGTTCTCGATCCTGCGGGCGTTGCAGGACAGCGCTGTTCGTGTTCCGCCGGCACTGTGGCTCGAGGACAGCGGCGACGTCCTGGGACGGCCATTCTTCGTGATGGAGCGGGTCGGCGGTGACGTCTACGAAATGGAAGCACCCGCCGACGCGCCGGGCGCGACGGTGGTGCGGATGTGTCAAAGCCTGGCCGAACAGCTTGCGGCCATCCATTCTGTCGACCTCGAGCAGACCGGGCTTGACGCCCTTGACGACGGCGGCAACCACCTGCGCCGCGAACTCGACCATTGGGCAACCGAAATGGACCGGGTCAAGCGGGATTCATTGCCCGCGCTGGAACGGCTTTTGCAGGCACTGCGGGACAGCTTGCCGGAGCCGTGTCCGAAAGTCGCCCTGGTGCACGGGGACGCCAAACCGGGCAACTTCGCGTTCACCGACGGGGAGGTCAGTGCGGTCTTCGACTGGGAGATGACCACCATCGGTGATCCTCTGACCGACATCGGCTGGCTCGAACTGCTCTGGATGCAGCCGGTCGGCATCACCAGTCACCCTGACGCGCTGGGCATCGAGGCACTTCTCGAGCACTACCAAAAGGCCAGCGGCATCACGCTGCAGAACCGTTCCTGGTATCGCGCGTTCAACGCGTACAAGATGGCCGTCATCTGCCTGATCGGTGCCATGCTCGTCGATGATGGGCATAGCGACGATCAGAAAATGCTGCTCGCCGCGTACGGCACCTCGATGCTCACCCAGGTCGGGCTGTCGGAGTTCGGTATCACCGAGCCGATCGACGACGGTCCGGTTCTGCCACGTGAGGAACGCATCCAGCAACTGCAGGCATCCGCCCGCTAGGGGTATCAGTCCGATTGCTTGTCGGCATGGGCCAGCGCCGCAGGGCCGTACTTGTTTTCGATCATCGCCCAGGGGTCGGAGTAGGGACCACGGCCCTCGGCGCGGTTCTGCAGCTTGATCACGATGCGCAGTACCGGCCGCAGTATCGGACCCAGGACACGCAAGACGGTGCGCGTTTTCCCCTGGGATTTACTAACCCAGTCCATGGTTTGCTGCCAGTCGTGCTCTTGAAAGCCAAGCAGCGCTTGCGCTTCCGTGGTGTCGTACCAGCCGGTGAAACTCCAGCCCCGGTCGTCGTCGGGATCGCCGGTCAGACCCGCTGATGGACCGAGGCGACCCAGTCCGACGGCGGTCATCAGGTCACCCTCGAGTTCATGCTGAAGCATGACGCACGTTTCGTTTCCCCCGATCAGCAGCGCCTTGCCGGAAATCGTGGCTTCGCGATCGACACCGTTGGCAAATGCCAGCGCCGCGTCTCGTGCGTCTACCGTGTGAATCCGGTTGTCGACGGGCATAGAACGCATGATCACCAGGTTGTCACCGTCCACCCCACCCGATTGGGTGTCCGGCGAGATGACGCCGGCCAGTCGGTACAGCGCATGGGGGAGACCGCTGGCCCGGATCGCGGCTTCCGCCAGCACTTTGTCCTGCCCATACTGATCGATGGGGTTCACCGGAGTATCGGGGGTGATTCGTTCTGGAAACCGGTGGGGATTGCGGGAGCCGTAGACCGCGGCACTGGACGCCAGCAGGAACAGCGGAGGCCGCGGCAGTGCGGTGGCCGCCGCCAACAGGTTTTCGGTGCCCCCGACGTTGACCTTTCGTGCAAGCGCGGGATTGCGGTACGAAACCGGTGCGACCACCGCGGCCAGATGAATGATGGCTCCCGGCTGGTGGGTCATGATCAGCTCCCGCACCGCTTCGGCGTCGGTCAAGTCGACGTAGCTGGTAATCAGCGCCTCGGGTTTGGCGCTGGCCGACAATTCTTTCTGCACCGCAACGGTTTTGTCGTTTCGTAGGTCGGTCGCGATGACCGTTCGGCCCCGCTCGAGCAGAATCTGAGCGCATCGCTTGCCGACCTGTCCGAACGCGCCGGTAACCAGGATGGTGTCGACAGTCATGAAGTCTCCTATTTCTCCAGCAGCCGGTTGGCGAACCTGGCGGCGGTATTGCGGATCCGGTTGGAGATGTAGAACGAGAAAACCGGTGTGACGATGTCCTCACGCAGCCGAGTTAGCTTGGAGCTCTTGATAAGCCACTGCCCGGCCACGTTTTCGTAGGTCTCGTGGTAATGGCCGTAGCCCACCAGGCTGACGCCGGGCCCGAACCGCACGACATCTTGCAGCGCCCACACCCCGCGCGCCGTCGTCGCCGACGTGAGCTCGATCTCGGGGGCGTGTACCTGGTGTGCCGTGGCCTGTGCGGCGCGTCCGATGCTCTTGCGGGTGAACGCGACGAAGTCGTCGGCGCCGGTGATCAGTTTTCCGCCCGCCTCGGAGGTGTCGCTGACGAAGTCGTCAGCGAAGATCGCACGCCACGCGGCCCAGTCCTTGGTGTCCAGGTGCCGGCAGTAGCGGGCCTTGAGTTGCTTGATGGACTCGATCGCCAGCAGTGCGGCGGCCTGGTCGTCCGCGATCACATCGTTCGGGCGCTCAGTCATTGCGGCTCGATTCTGGTGCACCGGTCTTTTGCGAGGTCACGCCCAGCCTGACATTGATGCGCGAGCCGCTCATCAGCGGGGCCGGTCAGGCCTTGAAGTAGACGATCTGATGCGTGCTGGCCAGCAGCACGCCGTGGCGACTCCACACTTGCGCGCTCTGATCGGAGTATCCGTGGGTGAACCGATCGGCGTGAGCGCAGGCCAGGACGAAGTCGCCGCCAAGCGCGTCCAGCTCCTGCTGATCGGCATGGAAGTAGGTTGTCATCGAGATGGTCCCGACCGGGACGACGCCGCCGCGGCGCTGGAACACCCGCGGGTAGAACACGTCGCACAGGGCGGCCAGCGCCGGGTAGTCGACCGGGCGCTGCGCGCGGTCGCGCACCCACAGTGCGATCTCCGATGCCGGGCTGGGCCGGGCGCCGGGGCCGGGAAACGCACCCTCGGCGAAGCGCATGTCGTACAGGCGCGCCCAGGCGACGACGATCTCCGGGCCGCCTCCGGGAGCCAGTTGTTCCGGGGGAGGCGCGCTCGGTGGCCGGGCTTCGGTGTCGGCCCAGGTATCGCGCCGGATACCGAAGACCGCGGTCGCGGTGGTCTTGACGTCACCGTCTTGGCTGAGCTCGGCAATCCAGTGCTGACTGCTGCGGTTGGTGCGCGGGGTCCGAAGGCGGATGTCGAAGTCGCCGTCGGCGACGGGGCCGGCGAAGTTGATGGTCACCGCCAGCGGCTCACCGATACAGCCGGGGTGAGTCTCGATGGCACGCAGCAGGATTGCCGTGGTGATCCCGCCGAACGGGCCGACCATGTTGGCCCACTCCGGATGCGTGCGGCCGCGCCTGGTGTCGGCATCCAGGACATCGAGCCGCAGGGCTCTGTCGAAAGGGTGGATCGGCGTCATGCTGACGGCAGACTACTTCGCGGCGACCCGAACTCCGGACACCGGGGTTATCACATTCGGCTGAAGCCCCGGCGCATTGGAAATCGGTGTTATTTTGAGAACCCGCCGCGGCTGCCTGGGAGGGCCGATATGACCGAGTCGTCGACGCGGGCGTTGCTCACGGCACTGGTGGCCGCGTTCGGCGATGCCGAGCGTGTCACCGAACTGCTAGCGCCCAAGGCGCAGTGGTGGATCACCCCGGCGGTCGGGGTGCTGGGCAGCCCGACGGTGGGGCGCGACGCGATCCGGGCCGGCATGCGCATCATTTTCGGCCAGCTGTACGCCGACGTGCGGACGACGGTGCACCACGTGCTCTGTGATGACGACATGGGTGCGGCGCGCTTCACGATGCGGGCAACAGCGTTGTTCGCCGGGCGGCAATCCTACGAGAACGAGTACTGCGTGTGGGTGCAGGTGCAGGACGGGTTGATTATCCGGGTCTGGGAGTATCTCGACGTTGCCCATGCGACAGCGCAATTCAGCTCATGATCGATCGAGGGTGCGGCAGGAGTTGCGCCAATGCATGACACCATGATTACACTGTGATTTCGCTGTAAGGAATTGTCGATGCCGCGAGCACGGTCGATGGTGAGGAACGCGATGGCATGGGATTTCGAGACGGATCCGGATTTCGCTGAAAAGCTGTCCTGGATGCGCGGTTTCATCGATTCCGAGGTCATCCCGCTGGAACCGATCCTTGCCGAGATTTCGCCCGACCAGTGGCTGCCGGTCAAGCGCTACCTGCAGGACCAGGTCAAGGCGCAGGGGTTATGGGGTTTGTTCCTCGATCCCGGCCTCGGCGGTGCGGGGCTGGGCCAGCTCAAGCTCGCGCTGATGTCGGAGATCATCGGCCGGTGCATGGTGTCGATGGAGCTGTTCGGGGTCCAGGCGCCCGACAGCGGGAACATGGAGTTGCTGGCACACGGGGCGACCGACGCGCAGAAGCAGCGCTGGTTGTACCCCAATCTCAGCGGGGAGATATCGAGCGCGTTCGCGCTGACCGAACCGTTCCTGGCCGGCGCCGACCCGACCGTCATCGCCACCACCGCCGTGCTCGACGGCGGAGACTGGATCATCAACGGCCACAAGTGGTTTACCACCAACGCGTCCTGCGCCGACATCATCTTGGTGGTCGCGGAGACCGATCCCGCCGGCCGGCCGCACCGGCACGCGTCGATCTTCGTGGTGCCGACCGGAACGCCGGGGTGCAACATCGTCCGGGACATTCCCACCATGGCGCATCCCGATCCGGAGTTCGGCCGGCGTGGCAACCATGCCGAGGTGGTTTTCACCGACTGTCGGGTTCCCGCGGATCACCTGATCGGCCCGCGTGGCGGCGGATTCGTGCTGGCGCAGCAGCGTCTCGGCGGCGGACGTATTCACCACTCGATGCGTTGGCTCGGGCAGGCGCAGCGCGCCCTGGATATCATGGGTGAACGTGCGGTCTCACGCCGGTCACATGGCCGCCTGTTGGGCGAACACCAGCTGGTGCAGGACTATATCGCGTTGTCGCATACAGAGATTCAGGCCGCGCGATTGCTGACCTTCCAGACCGCTTGGAAGATGGACCGTTTCGGCGCGGGGGAGGTGCGCGCCGAGCTGGGCATGATCAAGGCTCATGTTTCGAAGGTGGTGCTCGCGGTCCTCGATCGCACCATCCAGGTATGCGGGGCGTTGGGGTACTCCGGGGACCTGCCGGTCGAATCGTGGTACCGGATGACGCGGTTCGGATCGATCGGCGACGGGCCCGACGAGCTGCACAAGTCGGTGTTGGCCCGGCATGTGCTCAAGAAGTACCGTCCGGTGGAAGGCTGGCCGACCGACCACCTTCCGTCGCGGCGGCCGGCCGCGGAACAGAAGTGGCAGGCACTACGTCAGGAGGCAGGCGTCGCATGAGTATTCCGGACCGTCAGCAGGCCATCGTCATGCCCGGGCCCGGCGAGCCCGTGCGGACCGTCGAGATGCCGGTGGGTGAGCCCGGTCCCGGGCAGGTGCTGGTCAAGGTCAACGCCTCGAGCCTTAATTTCCACGACAACATCAATCTGATGGGCCTGCTGCCCGGGCCCTGGCCGCGCGTACCGATGACCGATGGCGCCGGGGAAGTGGTGGCGATCGGGCCGGGAGTCGACGAGTTGCGGCCAGGAGATCGGGTCATGGGAGCGTTTCATCCGGGCTGGCAGGACGGGCCGCCCAACCCGGAAGCCAAGCGTGAGGTGCCCGGTGATACCTGCGACGGGTGGCTGCAGCAATACCGGGTCGAACATGTCGCCGGCCTGGTCCGCACGCCTGCGCACCTCAGCGATGTCGAAGCCGCGACAATCCCCTGCGCGGGCGTCACGGCGTGGAGTGCGTTGGTGGAAGCCAACATCGGCGACGGGGACGTGGTGGTGACCCAGGGCACCGGTGGGGTATCGCTGTTCGCCGTGCAATTAGCCCGGCTGCGGGGTGCCACCGTGATCCTGACTTCGTCGTCTGACGACAAGCTCAAGGTCGGATCGGATTTGGGGGCAACGCATCTCGTCAACTACCGAACCCACCCGGACTGGGAGACGCAGGTCAAGGAACTGACCGCCGGTCGCGGCGCCAAGTTGGTCGTCGACCTCGGTGGTCCTGCGACGCTGCCGCATTCGCTGCACGCGGCCGCGATAGGCGGCACCATCGCGGTGATCGGTGTGCTCAGCGGATTCGACATGGCGTCCATCGCGGTTGCCGAGGTGATGCTGAACAACCTGCGCGTCATCGGAATCACGGTGGGCAGCGTGCGCGCTCACCGCGAGATGTGCGAGGTGGTGTCCACGGCCGGCATCAAACCGCAGATCAGCCACGTCCTCGACTGGGAGCAGCTCGACGAGGCGCTTCGGGTAATGCGGGCAAACGAACATATCGGCAAGATCGCCCTGACTATCCCGTAGCTTGCGAGGAGTAAGACGTGCCCGGCGAACTGGAGCTCGACGCGGACCAGATCGTGGCTGCCGCAGTGGAAATCATGCGGGAAAGTGGCCTGGACGCGATCAGCATGCGCAGCGTGGCTAACCGGTTGGGCGTCACGCCGCCACCGGTCTATTCCAGAATCGGAAACAAGGATGCGCTGATCGATGCGATCGCCGAGCACATGCTCGACGATCTCGCTCCGGAGCTGGAAAGCGACGAATCCTGGCCGGACTACGCGCGCCGCTGGACCCGTCAACTCCGCGCACGGCTGACCGATGCCGCCGACTGCCGGCTCTTCCTGCAGGCGAAGCGCCCGGCCTATCTGAAAGCATCGCGCCCGCTGCTGAAAAGCATGCGCCGCGACGGTATGTCGACCGATATGTCGGTGCGGGCCTGCCGCCTGTTGACCTGGGCGGCCGTGGGTTTCGTTGCGATGGACCATCCGCCGGGCACGAACTCGACGCGCCGGCGGGGCCGCCTGGCCGGCAGCGATCCGGCCGGCGTGACTCGCGAGGAAGTCGACGAGTTGTTCGCCACGCACATCGACTACCTGATCGAAGGTATTCGTCGCGACAGCGCTTAGCCTGCAGGGTCGCCGCGGCCGGGGCTTGTACGATGCAGCGATGGCCAAGCCGCTGATCCCGGCCGACGACATCCTCACCCACGCGCTGGACATGCTGGATTCCGAAGGCATCGAGGCGCTCAGCGTCCGTCGACTATCGGCCGCACTGAAGATCTCGCCTCGGACGCTGTATCAGCAGGTCGGCAATCGCGAAGCGTTGATCAGGGCGCTGGTCGCGCGCCACTTTGCGCAGCTGAAGCTCGACTTCAAGGAATACGACACCTGGGAGTCGACGGCACTGCATTGGTGTCAGGCGTTGCACGACGCCCTGCGAGCGCATCCGTTTCTGACCGAGCTGATGACCATCGACGACCGCAGCGCCGTTGCCGATTACGTCAACGCCTTACTCAAAGCCACTCTGCAAGAAGGAATTCCGCGCCCGCTGGCCACCGAGTGCTGCCGTGGCCTGGCGCACATGACGATCAATCATTCCATCGTCGAGGTGCGCGGGCTGCGCGAACCGAAGCGCTCGGAGTCCGAGACAGCCAAGATCGATCGGAATTTTCCCCGGCTGGTCGAGTGGGTGATCTCCGGGGTGCGCGCCGAGGCCGGGGGCGTCGATGCCGCAGCGAAGCGGTGCCGCTGATCAGCCGGAGACACCGCCGTCGATGGTCATCAGTGACCCGGTGGTGTAACTCGACGCGTCGGAGAGCAAATAAACGACAGCTCCGACGATCTCGTCAGGCCGGCCCACCCGACGAAGCGCGATGCGGCGGACCAGTTCCGGCAGCAGGTCGGGGTCGCGGACGAAGCCCGACGCCGCGTCGGTATCGAAGGTCCCGCAGATGATCCCATTGACCCGCACGCCCACACCGGCGTATTCGATGGCCGAGGCGGTGGTCAGCGCGTTGAGGCCGGCTTTGGCCGCCGCGTAGACCGTAGTAACGGGAGTGGGTTTCACCGACGCCAGCGAACTGATGTTGATGACCGATCCACCGCCGGTCGCGGCCATTGCCGTGGCAGCCAGCGCCGTCAACCGGGTTGGGCCTTTCAGGTTGACGCCGATCACCTTGTCGAACAACACCTCTGAGGTTTCCAGCAGCGAGGGCGCAAGCGGGCTCATGCCGGCGTTGTTGACCAGGCCGTCCAGTCGGCCCCACCGGGAAACGGTGGTCTCGACGATGCCGGGGAGAGACTCCCAATCACCGACATGGCAGGCCAACGGGTGGGCCTGTCCGCCCGACTCGGTGATCGTGGCAGCTAGTGCCTCGCACGACTCGATTTTCCGGCTGGCGATCACCACTCGTGCGCCGCGCGCGGCCAGCCCGACACTCATCGCGGCACCTAGTCCGCGGCTGCCGCCGGTGACCAGGATGACCCGGTCGGCGACGTCGAACAGCTCGTCGATCATTGCGCGAACCTCCTTGCGCGGCTGAGCAGTTCATCGATCACCGCTCCGAAGAACTCATGGACGGGATTGCGGGACTCGCCGCGCAGAAACTTCGCGTAGGACGCCTCCAGGACGATCGCCAGCTTCCACGCACTGAACACCTGATACCAGCCGAACTGTGACAAATCGCGGCCGGTGGCCTCGCCGTAACGCTCGATCAGTTGATCCGGTGTCTGGCAATGGTCGCGATCAATGCCGTGCGCTGCGTCCGGCGACCCCAGCGCAATGGGATTTCCTGCCTCGGGCCAGAAGATCATCGCCCATGCCAGGTCGATCAGGGGATCGCCCACCGTCGTCATCTCGAAGTCGACGACGCAGGCGATCCGTGGTGGCGGCGCGGGTGACCAGATGACGTTGTCCAGCTTGTAGTCCCCGTGCATGACGGTGAGATCGCCGTCGTTGGGCAGGTTCTCGCGCAGCCAGCCGGCGAGCTCGTCCACGCCGTCCAGCGGGCGGGTTCGATAATTCTGCAGTTGCGCGAGCCACCGATCGACCTGGCGCGGCAGAAACCCCTGCGGGTGCGACAATTCGGCCAGTGCCGTGTCCATCCAGTCGACCGAGTGCAACGCGACCAGGGTGTCGATCAGCTGTTCGCCGATCAAGTGGTGTGACGACGGAGCCCGGTGCAGCGCTTCGGGGAGTCCGTCGCGGCGGATCACGCCACCGTCGACGTAGGACATCACGAAAAAAGGCGCGCCCAGAATGGCGGGGTCCTCGCTGCGAGCCAGCACCGTGGGCACCGGTATTCCGGCGGCGCCCAGCGTCTCCATGATGCGCGCCTCGCGGATCACCTGGTGAGCGGTGTCCGAGACCGTGGCCAGTGGCGCCCGGCGCACCACCCAGGCCTGCCCCAGCCGGTCGATGCGGAACATCTCGCAGCTGCCGCCTCCGCGAATGGGCGCCACCGATACGTCCGCCGGCTCGCCGGTTGCCTCGGCCAGCCAATCGCGAAACCGCGGAACGTCGAAACCCGTTGCGGCAGCGGCCATGCGCCGATCCTCCGATCGCCGGTTAAAATAGCGCCGATTCCCAAACATGTCAGCCCCGGACGCGTAATCGGCAGGGCGGCGAATGCGTCGAGCCTGCGCCTAGGGCGCAAATTTCCGAGATTTCTCGCCGTGGGCGCAGACTCAAAGCGGTGGACGCGTACTCGTTGACACTGCGGCGGCAGGACGTCGATGTGTACAGTCATTAGCCGGGCGCTGTACGGTCGCCCAGCACACGCTCGAGGTTTGGGCACGACAACGGTGTCGGGAGGTCAGCGGCGATGACGCACAGACGAATTCGGCACGCCTGGTGATCGACGAGACCGTAGCGGAGTTTCGCCGCCGGGCCAGGGCCTGGTTGGCCGAGAACATGCCGCGGCAGGGTCCCGCCGAAGCGGCGCTTCTCGAACGCGATGCGGAGGTGTCCTGGCACCGGGCGCGCGAATTGCAAAAGACGTTGTACGGCGGCGGATTCGCTGGCATCTGCTTTCCCCGGGAGTACGGCGGTCTCGGACTGGGCTACGAGTACAAGAAGGCCTTCGACGCCGAGGCGCAAGGCTATGAAACACCGTTGCTGCTCAACGTGCCGTCCTTCGCCATCTGCTGCGCCACCATCCTCGACATGGGCAGTGAGGAGCAGAAGCGCACCCACATCTCCGCGGCGCTGCGGGGCGACGAGGTGCTGGTCCAATTGCTGTCTGAGCCGAGTGGGGGATCGGACCTCGCGGGCGTCATCACCCGTGCCGACCGCCGGGACGGGCGGTGGATCATCAAAGGCGCCAAGACGTGGAGCACCTGGGCGTTCGCCGCGGACTACGGGTTATGCCTGGCCAGGACCGATTGGGACGCGCCAAAACACGAAGGGTTGACGATGTTCCTGGTGCCGCTCAAGCACCCCGGAATAACGATCAACCGCATCCGGCAAATCAACGGCTCCATCGAATTCTGCGAGGAATTCTTCGATGACGTCGAGGTGGGCGACGAAGCCGTCGTCGGCGAGCCGGGCAAGGGGTGGGAAGTCGCCTCGCGACAGCTCTACCACGAACGGCGCAGCATGGGCGACGGCTCGGAGTACACCAGCGGCCCGGGAATCTCTGAGGCCGAAGACGTTTCGATCGACCTACTGGCGCTCGCCGAAAAGACCGGCCAGCTGGACGACGAACGCGTCGGCGAGATGATCGGACGTGCCCTGGTCCACCGGACGGTGGCGCGTCAACTCAGCGAGCACGTCTTCCACGCCGTGGCCGGCGGTGCGCTGCCGCCGACCGCGGGATCGATCATTCGCTTGCAGATGGCCGCGGTCCACGACGTCGAAATCGATACCGCGATCGCCGTCGCGGGGACCTCCGCGGTCGTCGAGGACGACGCGCAGCTGCTCGATATCGGCATCCGGTATCTGGGCCGCCAGATCGCCAGCATCGGCGGCGGCACCACCGAAATGGCGCGCAACGTGATCGGCGAGCGGGTGTTGAACTTTCCCCGCGAGTACGCCGCCGACCGCGGCGTGCCGTTCAACCAGGTGCGGCGAAACAGACTGTCCTGACGGACCGAAGTCGGGGAGAGGTGGCCATAAGTGAGCGACCAATTGCGAGACATCCGAGAGTTGGCCGGCGACGCCGATGCCTATCGCGATGAGCTGTACCGCCGGTGGACCGGTCTGCTCAGTTACCGCTACATCGGCCGCAAGCACTCGTCGATGGACATCGGCGACGTCGACGACACCGTCGTGATCCGCCGCGACATGCGCAACGAGGCAGGCGGCATTATGGTTGCACCGCTGGCCATCTCGTCGCCCGAGGGATGTCAGACCGACATGGTCGCGGTGCCCAATCCGGTCATCGCGTCGGTGCAGATCATCGACCCCGGTTACGACGTCTCTGCCGTCGAGATCGTCGGCTCCGGCATCGTGCACCAAGGCCGGACCATGGGGTACGGGCGGTGCAAGATCGTCGACGCCGACAACCCGGACCGGGTGATCGCGTTCAACGAGGGCCAGGGCGCGATCATTGGGATCCCGCCGGAAGGGCTTGACAGGATGGATGTTTCGGGCACCGAGCTGGTTGTCGAGGACTCGCCCGAGCTGCCGCCGCTGTGGGCTGCCTTCGGGGCCTCCAGACGCGACGACGGACACTGGATACTGCCCGCGCTCAGCGCTGAACTCGCCTCGCCGGATGCGGCGCTGCACATCGGGCCCCAGCACGTCGTGCTGGAGACCGCGGCGATCGACCTGGCCGCCGATCTCGCCTGTACCCGCAAGCTGCAGGTCGTCAGCTGGCACGTCATGTTCATGTCCCGCGGGAAGGCCGGGCCGTTCCGGGTGGCGGGCACCGCCCATGCCGGCGGTCCCGGACGCATCGGCGTGCGCATGCTGCTGCACGACGAGGGCAACGCGGACAAGGCCGTGACGTCGGCCGCGGCGATCTTCGAGGTGGTCGGCTGATCGCGCCGCGGGGCTACTGAGATGTCGGGGTTCGGCTTCGAGACGCTGGCGCTGCTGGCCGCGGTGGGTTTTGCCGGCCCGCTGGTGGCTTCGCTGCCGCGCCTGCGGATTCCGCTGATCGTCGGTGAGCTGCTCGCGGGACTCGTGCTCGGCAAAACCGGTTTCAGTGTGCTCGACGAGTCGAACCCGACCTTTCAGCTATTCGCCAACATCGGCTTCGCGCTGGTGATGTTCGTCGCGGGCACCCATGTGCCGGTGCGAAATCCTGACGTGCGCGGGGCACTGCCGCGGGCGTTGGCGCGAGCGGTGCTGTGCGGCGTCGTCGCAACGGCCCTTGGTGTGGCGTTGGCGTGGTATTTCGGTACCGGCCACGCGGCACTGTACGCCGTGCTGATGACGTCGTCATCGGCGGCGCTGGCACTACCGGTGATCGGCTCGCTGCGCCTGCAGGGGCCGTCCGTGCTCTCGCTCACGGCACAGATCGCCATCGCTGACACGGCCTGTGTCGTGTTGCTGCCCTTGGTGATCGACCTGAGCAGAGCGCCGACGGCAGCACTCGGTGCGCTGGCGATCGCGGCGTGTGCGGGACTGGTTTACCTGGTTCTACTCGCGGTCGATCGCCGGGGCTGGCGCCAGCGCGCGCACGACTTTTCCGAGGATCACAAATTCGCGCTGGAGCTGCGCACGAATCTACTGGTGTTGTTCGCACTAGCGGCACTCGCACTCAGCACCCACGTGTCGATCATGTTGGCCGGCTTCGCATTGGGATTGGTGATCGCGTCGGTGGGCGAGCCGCGACGGCTTGCGCGCCAGCTGTTCGGGATCACCGAGGGGTTCTTCGGTCCGTTGTTCTTCGTCTGGCTGGGCGCCTCGCTGCACGTGCGCGAGCTGGGCGCGCACCCGAAATTGATTCTGTTGGGCGTGGCACTGGGGCTGGGCGCCGTGTTGGCACACTGCGTGGGCAGGCTGCTCGGCCAGCCGATAAGCCTGGCCGTGCTCTCGGCCGCCCAGCTCGGTGTGCCAGTGGCCGCGGCCACGATCGGGAACCAGGAAAACCTGCTCGCGCCGGGCGAAGGTTCGGCGCTGATGCTCGGCGCCCTGCTGACGGTCGCGGCCACCTCGATCGCCGGCGCGTTGGCGGCACGGCGGCAGCCGGCGACCGGCGCGGATGGCGCAGCACCAAGCGACAAACGCGAGTAACGGACCACTACGGCCCAAAGACCCGCGACGAACGGGTATTACGGCACTTGCCAGAGAACCCGGCGACTGATCGACTTTATTCCGAAAGTCATTGTAGCCGAAGGGGTTTGTCATGGGCAGCCGTTGCGCTGGCCGCTTTATCCTTCGGGCGCGCTCGTTGGTCGAGCCAATCTTGGCGGTATTCACGTTGGCCGCCTTGGCGGCCGGTGGCGTCGCCTGGCTGGCCGGCTGGCGGGAGTTGGCCGACGGCTGCTGGATCGCCGGTACCGCCGTCGCGATCGCGCCGGCATCGGTGTGGGTGGTGTCAGGATTGCGGCGCAAGCGCGGCGGCGTTGACATTATCGCGGTGTTGTCGCTGGCCGGGAGCCTATTGGTCGGTGAGTATCTCGCCGGAGCGCTGATTGCTGTGATGATGGCGGGTGGCCGTGCGCTGGATTCGGCGGCCGAGCGTCGCGCGGCACACGATTTGCGTGCCCTGCTCGAGCGCGCCCCACGATTCGCCCGGCGACGGACGGGCACGCAGGTCACCACCATCGCTTTGGCTGACGTCAGTGCCGGCGACGTGCTGGTCGTCGGCCCCGGCGAGGTGGTGCCGGTGGACGGGCGGGTTGCCGACGCGGTGGCGGTACTCGACGAGTCCGCCCTGACGGGCGAATCGCTGCACGTCGAACGCGGCATCGGTGAGCCCGTGCGCAGCGGCGTGATCAACGCGGGCAGCCCTTTCGAACTGGATGCGACCGCAACGGCCGAGGAGAGCACGTATGCGGGCATCGTTCGATTGGCGCAACAGGCAGGTGCGCAGACCGCGCCCATTGTGCGGTTGGCAGACCGCTACGCGGCGTGGTTTCTTCCTACGGCGTTGATAGTCGCCGCCGTCGCGGGACTGGCGAGCGGTTCGGCGGTGCGCGCCGTGGCGGTGCTGGTGGTGGCGACTCCATGTCCGCTGCTGCTGGCGGCACCGGTCGCGATTGTCTCCGGGTTGTCCCGGGCAACTCGGGACGGCGTGGTCATCCGCGGCGGTGGGGTCCTGGAAAACCTCGGCCGTGCGAAAACGTTGGTGATGGACAAGACCGGCACCCTGACGGTGGGACGGCCGACGGTGGTCGACGTGATAGCCGCTCCTGGTCAGGACGCGACGTCGGTGCTGCGACTGGCCGCATCGGTCGACCAGTTTTCTCCGCACGTCCTGGCCGAGGCCATCGTCACCGAAGCGCTGCGCCGCGGCTTGCGGCTGTCGCTGCCCGTCGATGTACTCGAGCAGCCTGGCACTGGTGTCGTAGCCAGCGTCGACGGACGTCGGTTGTCTGTCGGCAAACTCCCCGCCGAGGCGGTGACCGCCGCATGGACACGCACGGTGCTCGATCGCGCTCGTCTCGACGGCTCAGCCGTCGCATGGGTCTGCACCGACAATCAGGCGTTGGGTGCTGTCTTCCTGCGAGATCCGCTGCGCCGAGAGGCGCCGCGCACCGTACGACGACTGCGCGAGGCGGGACTGAATCGGTTGATCATGCTGACCGGCGACCGATTCGAGCCCACCCGCGAGATCGCTACCGTCTTGGGACTGGACGAGGTTTTTGCCGAACAGACACCCGCCGACAAGTACGCCGCAGTGCGCGCCGAAAGTGAACGGGCGGCCACGGTGATGGTCGGTGACGGAGTAAACGACGCTCCCGCATTGGCCGCCGCCACTGTCGGGGTGGCAATGGGTGCCCGCGGCGCCACTGCCTCCTCGGAAGCCGCCGACGTGGTGCTGACCACCGATCGCATCGATCGCCTTGCCGATGCGATGGACATTGCCCGGTGGTCTCGGCGGATCGCGGTGCAAAGTGCGGTCATCGGTATGACGTTGTCCGTGCTCGCGATGGGGATTGCCGCACTGGGTTGGCTCCCGCCGGCAGCGGGCGCCCTGCTGCAAGAAGGCATTGATGTCGCGGTGATCGTCAACGCGTTGCGGGCTCTGCGAGGCAACCCGGAAACGGAGGTGCCGTTGGCCACCGGCACCGAGGAGTTGCTGCAACGCTTCTCCGCCGAACACGACGAACTGCGCGACGCCATCGGGCTGCTCCGCGACAGTGCGGATCGGCTCGTCGCGGGTCCCGACGCCGTGGCGTTGGAATCGCTTGCCGCGGCCCATGCGGTATTGATCGATCGGGTGCTGCCCCACGAATTGGCCGAGGAAACCCAGCTTTACCCGGCGCTGGCCAAGCCGTTGGGCAGCCAAGCCACCCCGACAATGAGTCGGACGCACGCCGAGATCCGTAGGCTTTCCGATCGCATCGGAACGCACCTCGCGATTGCGCAAGCAGAAGGGGAGATTCAGCCGGGGCAAGTCCATGACTTGCTCGCGTGCCTCTACGGTCTGTACACCCTGCTGCGGTTGCACTTCGTGCAGGAAGAAGAGAACTACTTCGTGCTAGCCGACGATGAGATCGGCAGTCACGAAAAGCACTGTCCAACAAGGTGATCTGTGGTCGTCGTCGAAGGACCTTGGGCCTCCCGGGTCCGGGGACCAAAGGCCCCCCAGACAGGGACTTCGGCGTGGTCCTCGATGCGACCGAAGCACCGCTGGCCGGTTTCGTTCGCCTCTATCGGCCGCATCGATCGACTGGTCGGATTGGTCTCAAGGCCGGTGGAGGAGGCTGCGATGAGATTCGTAAAGCACACGACGCATGGGGAGCGGATGTATTGCGTGACCGATCGCCTGCACGGTGGCCGTACGGTTCATGTGCACGGTGACGAGATCGCAGCCATCGTCACGAAGTGGCTGCGAGAGCTGGGTGCCTACAGTCCGCTGGTTGAGGACCTCGCGCGAGCAGCGTGCGTCGGCGACTGGTCTGCTGCCTATGCCGTGGGCAACCAGTTGTCCGTTGAAGTGACGCTTGCGTCGGCGGCCTAGCTGAACTCGGTCAGCGTGTCTCTCCCACCGGGCGTGGCACAAAGTCCCTCGGATCAAGGTCGTCATTCCCTCGTCCCGTGGCGGTAAACCCGGAATCGTTGACATCAGAATTTTCAGAAAGGGGCGACTGCCATGAATGCGCACTTTCCTGATGCGGGCACGATTCGCACGGTCCTGGCACTGGCATCTCGGGCCCCCTCCGTCCACAACACCCAACCCTGGCGGTGGCTGGTGGGCGAGCAGAGTCTGCATCTCTACTCCGACGCAACCCGGCAACTACCCAACACCGATCCGGACGGGCGCGACTTGATGTTGAGCTGCGGCGCGGCGCTGAATCACTGCGTCGTCGCATTCGCGGCGGTCGGATGGCACGCCAAAGTGTCCCGCCTGCCCAACCCGGCGGACCCGAACCACCTTGCCGCAATTGAACTTTCACAGCACACCGCTGACTCCTCCGACATTGCGCTCGCCGCGGCGATACCCCGGCGGCGAACCGACCGCCGGCACTACAGCTCCTGGCAGGTACCCGTCGGCGACATCGCGCTGATGGCGGCGCGTTCGGCGCGCCACGGTGTGACGCTGTGCCGGGTGGAAGACACCGACAAGCTGAACAAGATCGTGGCGCAGTCCGTGTGGGATCACATGAACCACGAGTATCTCGCCGAGCTCACGGAGTGGAGCGGCCGCTACGGCTCTTTAGCCGGCGTTCCGGCGCGCAACACGCCGAAGTCCGATCGTGAGGCCACGATTCCTGGCCGGTACTTCGCAGGTCCCGTACTCGCCGAGCCGCCCGGCTCGTCATCCGCCGAAGACAACGCCGTGGTTCTCGCGCTCGGAACGCGTGCCGACGACCGGTTGGCGCGGCTGCGCGCCGGCGAGGCCACCAGTGCTGTTCTGCTGACCGCTACGTCGACGGGCCTGGCCAGTTGCCCGGTGACCGAACCCCTCGAAGTCGCTGAGACACGCGAGGCGGTGCGCTCCGAGATTTTCGGGAGCGACAGCTATCCACAAATGCTGCTGCGGGTGGGCTGGGCGCCGATCAATGCGGATCCGTTGCCATCGACACCGCGGCGCGAACTCTCCGATTTCGTCGGGTGGATGTCGGACCTCGCAGATGCCGGCGAGTAGGCGCCAAACGCGAAACACTCCGTTGCGCAGGAAAGTTGAGATGGAGACATTCACGCTTGACCCGCGCCACTGGTCGGTCGCTCGCATTTTCGGCCGCAACGCGCTGCTTCGCCGATCCGACCGCATGGAAGCTTTGGTCACACTGATCGCGTTCGTTGTGTCTCTGATGGCGATTCCCTTCGCCGGAGTGGCGGCCGGCATCACCTACGGTGTTCGGGACCGGGTTTACGTCCAACAGGCGCATCAGCGTCACACGGTCACGGCAACGATTACGCAGACCTCGAACGACGATTCGGGTATCACGCTCGTGCAGGCGAAGTGGCCTGCCCCGCAGGGTGAGCGCACCGGTCAACTCGAACTTGCCGATGCTGCCGCGTTGGGCGATCGCACCACGGTTTGGGTTGATATGCATGGCGATCTCGTGACGCCGCCCACCCCGACCTGGCAGGCGGTGGGGGACGCGTTCGCCGCCGCCCTGGGGACGGTGCTGGTTATCGCTGTCGGGGTGGCAGCCCTGGTGATCAGCGTGCGTTCACGGCTCCATCGCGCCCGCGACGCCCAATGGGATCGGGAGCTGAGTTGCCTGCAGGCAGACGGCGGCAAGACGATTCCTTGAGACGAACGCCTCTATGCACCGCAACCCACGGGACGGATGATATGTCGATGGCCGGCGAAGATTCTCAGGTCGCAGTGTTCGACGCGGCTGCATTGCATCGTCTCGTCGAGGTGCTGATCGAACGGGGCTATCGGGTGATCGGACCGACACTGCGGGACGACGCGATCGTGCTGGCAGAGCTCGAGTCGGCGAACGATCTGCCCCGTGGCTGGGGTGTAGATGTGCGCCCGGGACACTATCGGGTGCGCCGGCGCGAGGATGACGCGGCATTCGGGCATTCGGCCGGCCCCCAGTCCTGGAAACAGTTCCTTCATCCACCGCGGCAGCGACTGTGGGCCGGTACCCGGGACGGGACAAGCGTCGACGAGGACGACGAGATCCCCCGATACGCATTCCTGGGAGTGCGAGGGTGCGATCTGGCCGCGATCGCAACCCTCGGCGGCGTGCTCGGCCGTGCCGAACATCCCGACAACTCCTTTGTCCGACGCCGGCAGCGGACCTTTGTCGTCGCGGTGAATTGCACTGAGCCTGGCGGACTTTGCTTTTGCGCATCGATGGGTACCGGTCCCGCGGTCGGGTCCGGTTATGACCTCGCGCTCACGGAGCGGTTGGAGGGTGCTACTGCTTCGTATCTGGTTGACATCGGTAGCCCGCAGGGCGAAGACGTGCTCGCGCAGATACCGCATCGCTTCGCCGAAAGGCAGGAAATCGATTGTGCGCGAGCAGATGTCGAATCGGCATCTCATCGGATGGGCCGGCAGATGCCGGACGCGGACCTACGTAACCTGCTGATCGAGTCGAGAGAGTCTCCGCAGTGGGACGAAGTCGCAAGCCGCTGCCTGACGTGCGGCAATTGCACGATGGTGTGTCCGACCTGCTTTTGCACGAGCACCGAGGACGTGAGCGACCTCACCGGAGAGCATGCCGAGCGGTGGCGGCACTGGGCGTCATGTTTCGAGTTCGATTTCACCTTCATCCACGGCGGAGGCAGCGTTCGTCAGTCTGGTGCATCGCGCTACCGGCATTGGCTGACCCACAAACTGAGCACCTGGCACGACCAGTTCGGGATGTCCGGCTGTGTCGGCTGCGGAAGATGTATTGCCTGGTGTCCCACCGGGATCGACATCACCGCGGAGATGAACAAGATGGCCCGGACGGCGAACGATGACTGACACGGTGACCGGCGCTGCGCCGGCTGTACACTCCGCGATGGCGCCGGTGCCTTATCGAGTGCGCAGCCGCGTCGTGGAGAGCCCCGATTCGGCGACGCTCACGCTGGTCCCGCTCGGCGAAGCACTGCGCAGTCCGCAGCCGGGGGAATTCATGATGTTGTACGCCTTTGGTGTAGGCGAAGCGGCGATCTCGATCAGCGGTGACCCGACGGTCACCGACGGGTCGATCACCCACACCATCCGCGCCGTCGGTGCGGTCAGCCGTGCCCTGCACGACGCCGAACCCGGCGCCGTGATCGGGATACGGGGTCCGTTCGGTACGTCATGGGGATTGGCCGAGGCCGCCGGGCGAGACCTGGTCATGGTCGCCGGCGGCGTCGGATTGTGCCCACTGCGTCCCGCCGTGCTCGGGGCGCTGGCCGAGCGCACGCGCTACGGCAAAGTGACGTTGATCGCGGGCGCGCGCTCCCGAGCCGACTTCGTCTTCGCGGCCCAGCTCGAAAAGTGGGCTGCCGAACCGCAAATCGAACTGCATCTCGTCGTCGACGCGCCGACGCCCGGCTGGAAGGGCGAGGTCGGATTGGTCACCGCGCCGCTGAGCCGGTTAGAGCTGGATGCCGATCGCACCACGGCCTTTCTGTGCGGACCAGAGCCGATGCTGCGCTTCGGGGCGGCAGCACTGATCGCGAAAGGGCTGGCCGCCAAGGATATTCGCGTGTCACTGGAGCGCAACATGCAGTGCGGGGTCGGGTGGTGCGGCCATTGCCAGCTCGGTCCGCTCCTGCTGTGCCGTGATGGCCCGGTTGTCGGCTACGACGTAGCCGGACCACTGCTGGCGGTGAAGGAGCTTTGATGGCCCGAACCCGCTTGGCCGTATGGAAGTTCGCCTCGTGCGACGGTTGTCAGTTGACGCTGCTCGACTGCGAAGACGAACTCCTGACCCTCGCTGACCACGTCGAGATCGCTCACTTCGCCGAGGCCTCCAGCGCGACGGTCGGCGGCCCCTACGACGTGTCACTGGTCGAAGGCTCGATTACTACTCGACACGACGAACAACGGATCCGGGCAATCCGGGACCAATCGAAACTGCTGGTCACCATCGGCGCTTGCGCGACCGCGGGGGGAGTGCAGGCGCTGCGCAACTTTGGCGACATCGCCGAGTTCACCTCGGTCGTCTATGCCAACCCGGAGTACATCTACACACTGGCCACCTCCACGCCCGCATCGGCACACGTCGAGGTGGACTACCAGCTGCCGGGGTGCCCGATCGACCGCGGACAGCTGCTCGACACTCTCGCGGCGCTGCTGATCGGGCGCAAGCCGCGACTGCCGGCCAAAACGGTATGCACCGAGTGCAAATTGCGCGGGGTGACATGCGTTATCGTCGCCGACGGTACCCCGTGTCTCGGACCAGTCACCCACGCCGGCTGCGGAGCACTGTGCCCGCGACATCGTCGCGGCTGCTATGGCTGTTTCGGGCCGTCCGCGGCGCCCAAGACCGCTACGCTCATTCCACTGCTGCGCCGCGACGGTATGTCCGACGCAGACGTCGACCGGGTTTTCTCGACATTCAATGTCGCCAGTTTCGCCGCCGAGCGGAGCAAGGAATGACACCACCAACCCGCAGTCTGCGGGTCGACGCGCTGACGCGGGTGGAAGGCGAAGGCGCACTGAATATTTCGCTCAGGGCTGGCGAGCTCGAGAGCGTGCAGCTCAATATCTATGAACCGCCCCGGTTCTTCGAGGCGTTCTTGCGTGGGCGCGCCTATACGGAGCCGCCGGACCTGACCGCCCGGGTTTGTGGAATCTGTCCCGTGGCCTATCAAGTCAGTGCATGTAATGCGATCGAAGACGCGTGCGGCGTCCAGGTGGATGAGGATATCGTCGCGCTGCGGCGGTTGCTGTACTGCGGCGAGTGGATCAACAGCCACGCGCTGCACATCTACCTGCTGCATGCGCCGGACTTCCTCGGCTACTCCGACATCGTGGGCATGGCACGCGATCACCCGGCGGCCGTGGAACGGGGTCTGGCCCTGAAGAAGGCCGGCAACCGGTTGATGGAGTTCGTCGGCGGTCGCGCCATACACCCGGTGAACGTCCGGCTGGGCGGCTTCTATTCCGTGCCAACGCGGTTGGAGTTCGCGCCGATCGCTGAGCAGTTGCGCCGAGCGCTGGACGACGCACTGGCCACCGTCGAGTGGGTATCGCGCTTTGAGTTCCCCGACCTGGAAGTTGAACACGAGTTTCTGGCACTCACGGCGACAGGCCGGTACCCGATCGAAAACGGTGCCATCGCGCGCAGCGTGGGCTTGCCCTTTCCGGTTGCCGATTTCACCAGCCACATCGCCGAAGCTCAGGTGCCTCATTCCACGGCGCTGCACGCGACCCTCGATGGCGGTCGCTACCTGACCGGGCCGTTGGCGCGATACTCGTTGAACTCGTCGGCACTATCGGTGGTCGCTGCCCAGGCGGCTGCAAGCGCCGGACTACCGCCGGAATGTCGAAATCCTTTTCGCAGCATAGTCGTCCGCGCCGTCGAAGTGGTGTATGCGATCGAAGAGGCGTTACGGATAATCGCCGAGTATCAGCGTCCGGCACACCCTTTTGTTGACGTTGGAGCCCGCAGTGGTATCGGACACGGGGTCAGCGAGGCGCCTCGCGGCCTGCTCTATCACCGATATGAGATCGACACGGATGGACTTGTTGCCGCCGCGACCATGATTCCGCCAACGTCGCAGAACCAAGCGGCCATCGAGGCCGACTTGGGCCGCGCCGTCTTCGACAATCTGTCCCTTGACGATGCCGCGCTGACCATGCTGTGCGAGAAAGTAATCCGCAGCTACGACCCCTGCATCTCTTGCTCGACGCACTTCTTGACGCTTCGGGTTGAGCATCATTGACCGGCGAGGTGGTCGTTGTCGGCCTCGGTAACATCCTTCGCAAGGACGACGCGGTGGGCATCGTCGCCGCTGTGGCGCTCAAAGACCTTGACTTGCCCGGTGTTTGCGTAGTAGCCGGCGTTGCGGAGCCGCTGAGCCTGCTCGATGCGTGGTCGGGGGCGCGGCTTGCCGTAGTGATCGACGGCACGGTTTCGTCGCCGCCAACGCCGGGCTACATCCGCCGCTGCTCGGTCGGTGATGTGGTCGACTCTTGCGGCGCATTGAGTTCGCACACGGTGGATATCGGCCGCACTTACGCGCTCGGTAAGGCGCTTGGAAATCGAGTACCCGACGAGCTTGTCGTGTTCACCATCGACATCGCGGCTACCGATCACGGCATCGGTTTGACTCCACAGGTCGCGCGTGCCATTCCGGACGTGATCGGAATGGCAGTAGACGAAATCAACCGCAACTGGCATTGAGCGAGGCGATGGCGGCGCCCAGCTTGGCGGTGACCTCGTCGGCGATCGCGATGAGCGCCGATTCGCCGGTTACCTCCAGTAAAAGCCTCGGATCCATCGCCTCGACGATTATCGTGCCTGGGTTGCTTTGGTCGGCACGCAGCAGGATATTGCAGGGAAGTAGCAGTCCAATCTCTCGATCGATATTGATCGCTTGGTACGCCAAAGCCGGGTGACACGCACCGAGTATCAGATAATCCTCAATCTCCACGCCGAGCTTGGTATTGAGCGTTGCTTTGATGTCGATTTCGGTTAGCACGCCAAACCCCTGTTGCGCAAGGGCTTCTCGGGCGTATTTGACCGCGCGCTCAAAGTCCGTATTCAGGTGCGTCGATAGCGCGATGCTCATAGCAAACATCCGATCGTTTGCAGACCGGCCACGGTAGGGGCGAAAGTCCCGAGACCGTGGATTTCGAGCATCACTGCGCCGCTTAGCCGGTCGGCGATGGCAGTGGGCCCGAATGGCTGAAGCGGGCAGCTCGCCGGTGAATGCGGTGGGCCGTTCCCCGGGTCCGCAGCAGCCGGTCCCCGATGTGCGTCGGACTCGAATAGAACCATTTCTTGGTGATCTCCACGAGGACCATGTAGGTGAGGGTGAGTCCTAGCAGCGCAGCGAAGAATTGCCACGGCAGCGCCCGAAATCCAAGGTTGGCGGCGAGCGGCGACACCGTCAGGATCACGCCGAGCGCGACTATCGACAAAGTGGCGGCGGTGAGTAATCCGCCCGGTCTGCTGCGCAGAAACGGCACCCGCCTGGTGCGAATCGCGAAGATGATGAGCGTTTGGGTAGCAAGGGATTCCACGAACCAGCCGGTGCGAAACTCGATCGGCCCCGCATTCAAGACGCCAAGCATGAGGCCGAAGGTGAGGAAGTCGAACAACGAACTGATCGGCCCGAACGACAGCATGAACCGTCGGATAAACGCGATGTTCCAGTGTGCGGGTGCGTGTAACTGCTCTTCGTCCACCCGGTCGGTGGGAATCGCGAGCTGGGAGGTGTCGTAGAGCAGATTGTTGAGCAAGATCTGGCTCGGCAGCATCGGCAGGAACGAAAGAACGGCCGACGCCGCGGCCGCGCTGAACATGTTGCCGAAATTACTTGAGGTGCCCATCAATACGTATTTGATCGTGTTGGCGAAGATACGCCGGCCCTCGGCGACACCGTCGGCCAGCACGCCGAGGTCCTTCTCCAGGAGGACCACGTCGGCGGCGTCCTTGGCGACATCGGTGGCCGTATCGACCGAGATGCCGACGTCCGCCGAATGAAGGGCCAGGGCGTCGTTCACTCCGTCCCCGAGAAAACCGACCGATCGCTGGGAATTGCGCAACGACGAAATAACGCGGGCTTTCTGCTCCGGTGAGATGCGTGCGAAGATCGTGTGGTTGCGCGCCGCCACGGTGAGTTCTTCGTCACTGAGCTGCTGCAACTCGGCGCCGCTGATCGTGCCCTTCGACGGTAATCCGATGTCGTTGCAGACCTTTTCGGCGACACTGGCGTTGTCGCCGGTGGCCACTTTTACCTCGATGCCCAGCGCCTTGAGTCGTGACAATGATTCATGCACGTCGGCTTTAGGGTTGTCCGCGAAGACCAGGAAGCCCTCGAGTGTCAAAGCCGCCTCGTCGGCTACGCACAACGTCTCCTGACCCGGCGCCGGTTTACTGGCTATCGCCACGACCCGACGTCCGTCGGCAAACAACCGCGTCAAGGTCCGGTGCGCGGCTTCGGTGACGTCGTCGCAGCGTGCCATGACCTGTTCGGGTGCGCCCTTTACCACGATGCGCCTACCACCTTCGCCATCGACGAGCGCCGAGGTGGCCCGTCGGGTGTGATCGAAGGGCAACGTCGCCAAGCGGGTGACCCCGGCGATGGGGGGCCGATCACGCCACAGGGCGGCGTCGAGATCGTTCGCGCTTACCCCGCCTGCCGACGGGTCCACATCGGCGGCGAGTAAGCCGGAACCCAGCACCGAGTCTGCGTGGGTACCGCGGACATCGACGGCGTCGATCAAGTCGAGGCGGCCATCGGTCAGCGTGCCGGTTTTGTCCGTGATCAATATGTCGATGTCGCCGAGGTCCTCGATGCACACGAGGCGCTTCACCAGGACCTTCAGACGGGCCAGCCGTCGTGAACCCGAGGCCAGGCTCGTGCTGACGACAGCGGGAAGCAATTGGGGCGTGATGCCGACCGCGATTGCCAATCCGAACAGCGCCGCATCGATCAGCGGCCGTCGCAGGAGCAGATTGCTGACGATGATGATGACGGTAAGTGTCAACGCGACTTTCAGAAGCAGATAGGAGAAGCGTCGCAGTCCCTGCTGAAAGTCGGTCTCCGGCTGGCGCGAGCCCAAGCCGACTGCTATGCGACCGAATTCGGCGGCGGCGCCCGTCGCGAAGATCACGCCTGTCGCCTCACCCGCACTGACCACGGTGCCCATGAACGCCAAACTGGATGCGTCGGTGATGGTTGCATCCGGTGCGGCGGGCTCCGCCGACTTCTCCGACGGCGCCGATTCGCCGGTGAGGATGCTTTCGTTGCACTCAAGTCCGTTCACCGTGATCAGTCGCACGTCGGCCGGCACCAGTTCGCCGAGTTGGAGGCGGATGACGTCCCCGGGGACCAGAGCGGTGACGTCGACACGACCGAACTGGCCGTCGCGGCGAACCACAGCGGTATGACGGACCCGCTCGTGCAGAGCGGCCGCTGCCCGTTCCGCGCGGTATTCGTTGAAGAACGAAAGGCCAACGCTGATGAACAAAATGATGCCGATGATGATGGCTTGTGTTCCGTCGCCCAGGAAGAAGGACAGTATCGCGGTCACCGCCAAGAGCACCAACACCGCGTTATTCAACTGACGGCCAAGCACTGCCAGAGCGCTGACTCGGTGAGTCCGAACCGAATTCGGTCCGATTGATGCCAGCCTGGTATCCGCCTCGATTGAGGAGAGCCCCTCTTGAGAGGTATGCAACGAGCCCATCACGTCGGTAAGCGGTGCGCTCGCGACGTCCTGCAGCGATCGGGCGGAGAACTCAGGGACATCGCCGAGAGCCGACCCGTTGGTTCTACCCGCGTAGCCGGCATGACAGGTGCCCATGTGTCCACAATGGCCGCTGCACCGGTGCCGCTGTAGCGCCGGAAGGCCGGTTACCTCTCGCTGAAAGTCACTAGGTGCTAGGGCATTAAGTCCCTAGTTCAGCCACATGGGACTTCGGTCCCTTTTCAAACGCGTGCGAAGACGATCGGATGAAGTCCGGAGGTCCGCTGGCCGACCTTCGAGTCATGCGATACACACGCTTTCGGAGGTTCGGTGTCTGAGGCAATTCCGTTGGGACGATTTGCGGGTTTCCCGGTGCGGGTTCATTGGAGCGTGATTGTGATCCTGTGGCTGTTCACCTGGAGCCTGGCGACCACATTGCCCCACACCGTTGCAGGATATTCGCGGCCGGCTTACTGGTTGGCCGGAGCGTGCGGCGCGGTGGTACTGCTGGCTTCGCTGTTGGCCCACGAACTCGCCCACGCGGTGTTGGCCCGTCGCTGCGGGGTGCCCGTCGATGACGTCACACTATGGCTTTTCGGCGGTGTGACGAGCTTGCAAGGAGAGGCGAAGAGTCCGAAGGCCGCCTTTCGCATCGCATTGGCGGGCCCAGCCACCAGCCTGGTCCTGTCGGCGGTGTTCGGAGGGATCGCGGTGGCGCTGTCGACCCTGCACGCCCCGACGATCATCGGCAGCGTCGCCTGGTGGCTGGCCAGCATCAACTTGCTGCTCGCACTGTTCAACCTGTTGCCCGGTGCCCCGCTGGACGGTGGGCGGTTGGTGCGCGCCTACTTGTGGCACCGCCACGGCGACAGTGTGCGCGCGGCCATCGGCGCGGCACGTGCCGGACGAGTGGTCGCAATCGTCCTGATTGTGTTGGGGCTGGCTGAGTTTCTCGCTGGTGGCATGATCGGTGGCGTCTGGCTGGCATTCATCGGCTGGTTCATCTTCGTCGCCGCTCGAGAAGAAGAGGCGCAGGCGACCAGTCAGCAGATCTTCGCGGGAGTGCGCGTTGCCGAGGTGATGACCCCGCAGCCGCATACCGCTCCCGGATGGATAACGGTCGAAGATTTCATCCAGCGTTATGTGCTCGGCGATCGCCACTCGGCGTACCCGGTTGCCGACCCGAACGGATCGATCACCGGCTTGGTCACGTTGCGGCAGTTGCGCGAACTCGCACCCCAGCAGCGCACCACCACGAGCGTCGGCGCGATCGCCCTTCCGTTGCAGAGCGTACCGACTGCCACTCCGCAAGAGCCGCTTCAAGATCTGTTGCGTCGGATGGCGCCCGCCGGTCCTCGCAGTCGCGCTCTGGTCGTAGACGCAGGCACGGTCGTCGGCATCGTCACGCCAAGTGATGTGGCACGCCTGATCGAGGTCTATCGGCTAGCCCGGCCGACAACGGACGGGGTCGCCGATCAGCACGACGTGGGTAGTTATTCCGGCGCTGGGTAAGCCGGCATTGGTGGCTGGGGAAGGAATAGGGACCATGAAACCAATCGTCGTGGGTATCGACGGTTCATCGGCCGCGATCGCCGCCGCGATCTGGGCTGTCGATGAGGCCATCGAGCGCGCCGTCCCGCTCCGGCTGATCTCGGTCATCAAGCAGACGCACTCATCGCCGGACGACTACGCCCGCGATCTCGAGCACGCCGAGAAATCGCTTCGTGACGCACAATCCGCGATCGAGGCGGGCCAGAAGCCTGTCAAAATCGAAACCGACATTCCGCGCGGACCGGCTGGATCGGTGATGGTGGAGGCGTCGCGCGATGCCGAGCTGATCTGCGTCGGTTCGACAGGCATCGGGCGCTACGCCCGCGCCCTCTTAGGCTCCACGGCAACGGAACTCGCCGAAAAGGCCCACTGCTCCGTTGCGGTGTTGCGGACGGATCCGGACCAACCGCCACCCGACATCAACTGGATCGTGGTGCGGATGACCGACGCACCCGGCAACGACCGCATCATCGAGTGCGCTGCGTGGGAGGCGAAATTGCGCACGGCGCCCTTGTTGGTCCTCGGGGGGCGGCCCGAAGACCTGACCGAGCAAGCCGACGGCGCTTTCGAACGGCGAGTACAGGATTGGCAGCGCCGTCATCCCGAGGTGCGCGTATACCCGATTACCACCAAGTACGCCATCGCCAGCTTCCTGCGCGTCAACGAGGAGCGAGTGCAACTCGCCGTGATCGGCGCCGCCGAGGCCGCTGCGCTGGCGCAACTGGTAGGCCCCTCCGGGCACCCGCTCTTCCATCACGCCGAATGTTCAGTTCTCGTCGTTCGCGAATAGGGCCGCCAGTGAAGATCAAGCACCGAAGTGGTGACGCTGCAATGGTGAACGCCGGCGAGCGGGTGCTGGTCAAAAGCGATGTTCGGATGGGCCGCTTGGTCTGCGGGTTGACGATGCTGGGTGTCGTGGCGTGGACGGCGGCGCTGGTCGTCAGTGACCACTTCGGTTACCGCCCGGTCGCGCCCGGCCGATTCGGTTGGTCACTTGCGTTACTTGCCGCGGTGGCATTGATTGCGCGAGGGGTTTTTCTCGGCCGTCCGGTGACGAGTAGGCATGCGATGGCCGCGGCGGCGAGCGTGTGTTTAGGTCTCGGTGCGCATTTCTTGTCATACGGGGCCCTGGGCAACATTCTGCTGGGTGGCAGTGGACTCGCTCTGATGTGGCCCGCGACGGCACGAGCACAGCCCGAGTTGTTGCCTCAGGTGTGGACTCTCGTGGACGCCACGCACGGAGATCCCTTGGCGCCATTCGCCATGCACTCGAGCAAGAGCTATTACTTCAACCTCGACAAGACCGCGGCTATCGCCTATCGCACCCGGCTTGGGTTCGCCGTAGTCAGCGGCGACCCGATCGGTGACGATATCCAATTCCAGGCGTTGGTGGATGATTTCACCCACATGTGCCGCAGTCGGGGCTGGCGGATCGTCGTATTAGCCTGTGGTGAACGGCATCTGAAACTTTGGCGTACGAAGACGGGTGGACGGCTGAAGCTCGAGGTCCCGATCGGGCGCGATGTCGTCGTTGACGTTCGTCACTTCACCCTGAAGGGGAGACGCTTTCGTAACCTGCGGCAAGGTGTGCAGCGCACCCACAACTACGGCATTACCACCGAAATCGTTGACGAGCAGGAGATTTGCGGCCGGCTGGTCGACGAACTGACCGAGGTCCTGTACGCCGCGCATCACGCGGCCGGTACCGAGCGCGGGTTCTGTATGACTCTGGACGCAGCCTTGCAGGGCCGATTCCCGGGGATCAAGTTGGCGATCGCCCGGGACCGCGACGGTCGGGTAGTGGCTTTTCACCGATATGCGACCGCCGGGCGCGGAACGGAAGTAAGTCTCGATGTGCCGTACCGTCAACCGGACGCTCCCAACGGCGTGGACGAGCGACTCACCGTCGACATGATTACCGCGGCGAAAAGTCAGAATGCAGAAAGGCTTTCGCTCGCGTTCGCAGCGTTTCCGGAAATTTTCCAAGCCGCCCATCCCGGCGGGATGCAGCGGGTCGCGTACCGGTTGATTCATCTGCTGGACCCATTTATCCGGCTCGAGTCCTTATACCGGTATCTCCGCAAGTACCACTCGCTGGGCGAGCGTCGATACGTCCTGCTGCGCGCCGGCCATATTCCCGCGGCGCTGCCGGTATTGCTGTCGCTGGAGTTCACACCGCGGCCGCACCACGCGCGGCCAGTTCGAACCGGCGTCGTGCGACGCTAGCAGCAGCTCCGCGAGCTCGGTCAGATGTGAATGGACTGTTCCATCGGCGGAGAGCCGAATTGGAAACGCCGGCCCGTCACCATCTCCGGAATCACCCGTACATAGTGCGACTTCTCGGAAGTCGTCCACGGCAATACCTGAGCTCGCTGCGCATCCGCGATCTCCTCGTCGCTGCGAAGAGAGCGTGCGGTGCCGCGCACGATCACGCTCCAGCCCCCGGCGACATTATGGTCGTCGACCTCGAACACCACCTCGTTGTTTATCGCGGCGCTGACCAGCTTCGTGCCCGGCGCGGTACGAAACAGGATCGTTCGCCGCTGGACGGCATAGTTGACCGGAAAGATCTGCGGCCGGCCATCCACGCTCGTGACCAGCCGTCCCAGCGTGGCACTTGAGAGCAGATCCCAACACTCGTGCGCAGGCAAGACGATGGCGCCGTCATCGGTTTGCGTTTGATTCGTCATGGGGACGACCTTATTGACGAAAACCGTCGATCTCGCCTGCCGAAGGTCCTGCCCCGCCGGGACCAAAGTTGGTCGACCTCCGGACGTGCGCCTAGTGAACCCTCAAGACGTCGGCTAGCGGGCGCCGCGGCGTGGGGGCGGCCGGACGATCCATCAGCGGCGCTATCCCGACTCTGATCAGGACCTGGGGCTCACCGGACTGGCCGATCAGGTCGCGAACGATATCGCGGCTTTCGTCCAGCTCGATGAGGTGGGTCAGCGGGCAGGTCGCCATGCCGACCATGGTGCATTCGAGCAGTACGGTCGACAACACTTCGCCGGATCTCAACCAGTCCGCTCGGGTGTCCCCGTCGGTGGAGAGGACGAGAATTTTGGACCAGTCGGCCTCGAGCTCCGGGCGCCGATCGGTATGGATCCTGACGGGAAATTCCCGTCCTACGTCTACGCGGAGGTGTTCTTTATCGGATGCCAGCGCGCTAGGAGGGATGCCCTCGCCGACCGCATAAGGCGTTGTCCACCAATCTAGTTCGGCTTGATAGTGCCAATCGTCGTTACGAATGTCTTCGGTGAGTTTCGCCGCTTCGGCCAGCCGTGGTCGCGAGTCATCGCCGAGCACATGCAGGTCCACTCCTCTGTCATCGACGGCGTCGTATAGTGCGCGTTCGAAGAAATCCCAATATGCCGGTTGTCGGAGTGGAAGCCGATCGGCTCTGCGCTGCAGAATCGCCAGGGCGCGCTCACGCTGAGCTCGGGTGACGTGTGCGGCGGGGCTGAATTTCATCGATGCGAGCTCATCGGGATCGGTTTTGTCAGGGAACCGCTTGATGACCGGTTGCCAGCCGGCCGCCAGCATGGCGATACGAAGGTGATCCAGCACCGCACCGCAACTGATGAGCGCGTCGCGATCGAAGCTGTCTGTGCCAGGGACTGTGCGGTGACGATCGATGAACAAGTGCAGCACACCGCCTTCCGCCACCCATCGCCAAGGCTGGCTGTTATGCACGGACGGAGCCCGGCACGCCAATTGCACCGCTCTTTTCAACACCTGGGTATCCAGCGGCGGATGCATGACGTCAACCCCTCGTCCATGTTGTGACTCGACACCGACGCTAGGTGTCGTCGGGCTTAACGCCTAGGGCCGTATGTCCCTGCGGTACTAGGCCGTCGGACTGCTCTGCCGGTTCTTTTCCACGTAGCTGACCACGTCGGACAGGGTCCGCAGCGATGCATAGTCGGATTCGGGGATATCCACGCGCAACCGGTGATGGATGCCGCGGAGAAAATTCAGCCAGTCCATGGAGTCAAGATCGACTTGGTCCCGGAGCAGGACGTCGTCGCGAATGTCGTCCGCGTCGATTTCCGGAGCGATCGTGGTCAGCACCGCCAGAACCGTGCCGCGGGTGTCCTCGTTAGTCATGGCTCATCACTTCTCCAGAAGGTCAGGCTGCTGCAGCAGGTCATTGATTGCGCTGAGGAACAACGCTCCTCGGTGACCGTCACTCGCGCGGTGGTCGGCTGCGAGCGTCGCTTGGACCGCGGTGACGACCCGGATGCCGCCGTCCATGACAGCGACTCGCTGAGTCGGTCTGCCGAAACCGACGATCGCCACCTGCGGCGGGTAGATCACGCCGAAGACCGTATCGACGCCCTTGTCGCCCAGGTTGGTGACGGTGATGGTCGGGTCGGACATCTCTGAGCTTCGCAGTGAGAAGGAGCGCGCCCGCACCACGAGGTCGGCGAGGTCATGCATCAATTCGTCAAGCTTCTTGTCCGCAACATCATGAATCGCCGGCGCGACGAGACCGCCGCCGCGCAGCGATATTCCGACACCGACATGAACTCCGGTGGCGGGCTGGAATGCGTCGTCGCGCCAGAACCCGTTGAACTCGCCGAACCGTTGCGCGGCGACACCAACCGCCTTGAGCAGCAACGCGGCCGGTAGTACCCGTTCATCGATCGAACGCTGCGCATTTCGCGTCGTCAGCCAGGTCATCGAGCTGTCCAACAGGATTTCGTCGGCAAGGTAGTAGTGCGGAATCTCGCGCTTCGCACGGCTCATGGCGGCCGCGATCGACTTTCGCATCTGTGCGGCACGGTCGACGGCTGTGGGCTTGGATGTCGGCTTGGTTATCGGTTGCAGCGGCTCTTTTGGCGCAGCAGCGTGCTCGACGTCGCCGATGGTGACCGCGCCCTGCGGACCGGTGCCGGTTACCGTGTCGAGATCGACGGCGAGAGTTTGGGCCAGCCGTCGGGCCGCGGGTGACACCCAACGACGTCGTTGCAAGACGGACGAAGCAGTGATCACCGCGGTCGCCGCGTCGGCAGGCGCTGCCGGTTTGGCCGCTGCTTTCGTCGAATGCCGCCGCCGGCGCGGCGACGACTTCACCGCGGCCTCATCGCGTTCCAGCAGGGTCGCCAATACCGTTCCCACTTCGACGGTTTCGCCGACCGGCACCAGTAATTCGTTGACCGTGCCTTCTTGCCAGCATTCGATTTCGACTGCGGCTTTGGTGGTGTCGACGACCGCCACTATTTGGCCCCGGGTTACCTTGTCGCCGGGCTTGACCAACCATTCGTCCAGCGTGCCCTCGTCCATGTCGGCCCCCAGGGCCGGCATTTTGAACTCGATCATTGCCGGTCGCCGAACAGGCTATGCACGGTCGCGACGATTTTTTCCGGCTGGGGCAAGGCGGCCTGCTCGAGGTGCTTCGCGTACGGCACGGGAACCTCGGCGCTGCACACGCGAGCAACCGGGGCATCGAGATCGTAGAATGCTTCCTCCATGATCCGTGCCGTGACCTCGGCCGCCAGACTGCCGCTGCGCCAGGCTTCGTCGATCACGACCGCCCGATGTGTCTTGCGCACGGATTCGAGAAATGTGTCACCGTCGAGTGGCCGCAAGACCCGCAGATCGACGACCTCGCACTCGATTCCGGCCAGCGACAACTCGTTGGCGGCGTCGAGCGCCTTGGGAAGGCAGCCGCCGTAGGCGATCAGCGTGACGTCGGTGCCCTCACGACGGATGGCCGCCCGCGAGATGTCCGTGGCGGCAAGAACATCGATATCGGTTGAGGAGTTGTAAAGCTGGACGTGTTCGAAGATCACCACCGGATCTGGGTCCGCCAGGGCGGGGGCGAGCATGCCGTAGGCATCTTCGACGGTGGCCGGAGCCAGCACCTTGATGCCCGGGATGTGGGCGTACCACGGTTCGAGGCTGTGCGAGTGCTGGGCCGCGAGCTGACGCCCGGCCCCCGTCGCCATTCGGACGACCAGCGGTACCGAGAACTGCCCGCCGGACATGTGGCGAAGGGCCGCAGCGGTGTTGACGATCTGGTCGAGCGCCAAGAGGCTGAAGTTCACGGTCATGACTTCGACGATTGGGCGTAACCCGTTGATCGCCGCGCCGATTCCGATACCGACGAACCCCAATTCCGAAAGCGGTGTGTCGCGCACCCGGTCGGGACCGAATTCTTCCAAAAGACCTTTGGAGGCAGCGTAGGTTCCGCCATACCGGCCGACGTCTTCGCCCATCACCACAACCCGCGGATCGTCGCGCAGGGCATCGCGAAGGGCATCGTGCACTGCGGTTCGGTAGCTGGTCTTCATCGCGGCGACTCCGTAGTCAGCACGTCACGGCCCAGATCCGCCACGTCCTCCCACGTTCCGGCTTCGGCGAATGCCACCGCCGCTTCGATCTCGGCCGAGGCGGCATCTTCGATCTCCTGTACGTCGGCGTCGGTCAGTGCGCCACCGCGCAGGCATTGCTCGGTAAACGACCGGATCGGGTCACGTTCGCGCCACTGCGCGACCTCGGCCTTATCCCGATACAGTTCTGGATCGAACATCGAATGCGCACGGAAGCGATAGGTGCGGAACTCGATGAAGAACGGCCCGCCGGTGTCGCGGACGTGGTCGACACCCTGCTGGGCGGCCCCGTGGCACGCCTGGACATCCATCCCGTCGACGGCCAGCGTGGGAACCCGGTACGACGCCGCCTTGACGGTGAGATCGGTCTGCGATTGTGCGCGATCCAAGGCGGTTCCCATGGCGTAAAGATTGTTCTCGCAACAGAACAACACCGGCAGGTTCCATAGGGCGGCCATGTTGAGCGACTCGTGAAACGCGCCTTCGGCCACCGCGCCGTCGCCGAAGTAACATGCGGTTACCCGCTTCTGCTGCAACATGGCGTCGGCCAGAGCGATGCCGACCGCGAGCGGCAGACCACCGGCGACGATCGCGTTGCCGCCGTAGAACCGCTTGGCTGCATCGAAAAGGTGCATCGACCCTCCGCGTCCGCGTGAGCAGCCCTCCTGCTTGCCGAACATCTCGGCCATGATCGAGGTCATCGGGATGCCGCGCAGCAGTGCGTGGGCATGCTCGCGGTAGGTCGCTACGACCGCGTCATCGTCGGCCAGTGCGCGCAGTGACCCGGCGGCGACGGCCTCTTCCCCGACATACAGATGCAGGAATCCACGAATTTTCGCCGCGCTGTAGAGTTCCGCGCACTTCTCTTCCATCCGGCGCACGCGAATCATGTCCGACAAGAGTTCATGGGCCAGCTTGGTATCGGTCATGACGGCACCCCCTCGGCGTGGCGGTTGGCTTGACGCTCGATGGTCGAGGTATCGCCTTCAGGCAGGCCTAGTTCGCGAGCCTTGAGCAGGCGACGCATAATCTTGCCGCTACTGGTGTGCGGCAATGCATCTGCGAATTCGATCTCTTTGGGCGCCACCGCGGCCCCGAGCCGCTTACGCGCGTGGCCGAGCAATTCCAGGCGCAAGTCTTCGTCACCGACCACACCGTTCTTCAGGGTGACGAAGGCCTTCACGATTTCACCCACGGTCGGGTCTGGCTTGCCGATGACCGCGGCTTCGGCCACCGCCGGATGGTCGGTAAGTGCGCTTTCAACCTCGAAGGGGCCGATGAGATGTCCCGCGGATTTGATGACGTCGTCTTTGCGTCCGACGAACCAGAAATAACCGTCGGCGTCTTTCTTGGCGAGATCTCCCGTCAGGTAAAGACCGTCCGCGAAGGACTTTCGATATCGCTCCTCGGCGTTCAGATAGCCGCGGAACATCGACGGCCATCCCGGCTTGAGCGCGAGTTCCCCCTCGACCCCCGGTTCATCGACGAGCGAAGTCGTCCCATCATCGTTGTGGCGCACTATGTATGCGTCCACGCCCGGCAGCGGACGGCCCATCGAACCGGGCTTGATGTCGAATGCGGGGGTGTTGGCGATCATGATGCCGCCCGTTTCGGTCTGCCACCAGTTGTCGTGAATCGGCAAGCCCAGCACTCGCTTTCCCCACCAGACCGCTTCGGGGTTGAGCGGCTCACCCACGCTGGCAATGAATCTCAGCCGAGGAAAGTGGTATTGCGCAGGCATCTCCGGGCCGGCCTTGATCAGCATCCTTATCGCCGTCGGTGCCGTGTACCACACCGAGACGCCCTGATCCTGCAGGATCGCGTACCAGCGCTCCGCATCGAACTCCGCTTCGTCGACGATGGAGGTGACGCCGTGCAGCAGTGGGCTGATAATGCCGTAGGACGTTCCCGTGACCCAACCGGGATCCGCAGTGCACCAGTAGATGTCGCCGGGGTGGAGGTCCAGCGCGTACAGGCCGGTGATGTAGTGCATCGCGACGGCCCCGTGCACATGCATGGCGCCCTTGGGTGTTCCGGTGGTGCCGCTGGTGAAGTGCAGCAGGGCTGGGTCCTCGGCGGTCGTCGGTTCGACTGGTGTCGTTTCGTTGGCGGCATGCATCCAGTCCCAGAAGTTGAGCGTTCCGGGTATTGGGCTGCCGGCTCCGTCGTCGTCGACGACGAGGATGTGCCGGACGGAGGGCATACTTTCGCGAATCTTGGCGATCTTGCGCTGATAAATGGCTTTGGTGGTGACCAGCACGTCGGCTTGGCCGATATTGACTCTGGTGGCGATCGGTTCGGGGCCGAACGCGGAAAACAGCGGCGAAACGACGCTGCCGTTACGCAGGGCACCAAGCATCGTGATGTAGAGCTCGGGGACGCGTCCCATAATCGTGAACACCCGATTGCCTTTGTCGATACCGAGCGCCCGCAACACCCCTGAGAAGCGTCTGGCAAGGCGGTCGAGTTCTGCGTAGCTGAGCTCTCGCGTGGCGATCGCACCGTCCCAGCCTTTGTCGGTGATGAAGCGCAGGGCCGTGCGTGTGGCAGCCGGGCCCGACGCGTGTCGATCGACGGCGGCATACGCGATGTTGCAGCCGCCCGGCCCCATTCCGTCGCACAGGTTGGGAACGTCGACCCAGCGGAATTGTGCGCGTGCCTGCTCGTAGTCCGACAAGTTGGGCTCGACAAGGTGGTCGCGGGGCGTTTTACGGATGACATCCGCAGTCATGACCGCCTCTTTCGGTTGGTGGGGCGTCTTCATCGTTTTCCGCGCGTGCATCCCGCAATAGAGACGAAGGTCACCAGTAGATACGCGCTTTTGTCGTCGAGTCGAAGGGCGGGTTACGGCGAGCGAGCGCATGTCACCGGTCCGTTGCGGGTCGATCGACCTGGTGTCGGGGACCAAGGACTCTGGCGTCAGCCGTCAGCGGGCACGAGGGTCGTAGCCATACCGAATGAAGGGGTGGCGACGATGGCGGAAACGCTGGCCGATACGAAAGTGATCACGACGGCAGTCGAGCTCGCCTGCCATGCGCCCTCGCTGTACAACTCCCAGCCTTGGCGGTGGATTACCGATGGCGTCAGCGTCGATCTGTTCGTTGATCCTGAGCAAGAATTACCAGCAGCCGACACGTCGGGCCGCGAAGCGATCATCAGCTGCGGCGCCGCGCTTGATCACTTCCGGACCGCGATGGCCGCCGCCGGGTGGGCCACGAATGTCGAGCAGTTTCCCAACCCGAACAATCTCGACCATCTGGCGACCGTCGATTTCGTGCCGGTCGACTTTGTGGCACAGGCTCGGCGCGACCGTGCGGCCGCGATATTGCGTCGCCGGACCAACCGTCTACCGTTTCGTGCGCCGAAGCGCTGGGCGTCTTTCGAACCCGTGCTACGAAGCTCGTTCGACAATGACTTGGTCAGTTTGGATGTACTGCCCGCGGATGTGCGACCGCGGCTGGCCGAAGCGGCACGACTCGCCGAAGCCCTACGTCGCTATGACGACTTGTATCACGCTGAATTGCGTTGGTGGACAACGCTGGAAGAAGGATCGGAAGGGATTCCGCAAAACTCACTGGTGTCGGAAGCCGATGCCCGCAGGGTTGACGTGAACCGCGAGTTCCCGACCGATCCCACGAACGAGCGGAGCTCTGCCGGCACGTACGACCAAGCGAAGATTCTCATGTTGTCCACTGCCGGCGACACGCGTGTCGATGCTCTCAACTGCGGTGAGGCGCTGTCGGCGATCCTGCTGGAGTGCACGATGGCCGGATTGGCCACCTGCCCCGTCACGCACGTCACGGAGCTCGACGCCAGCCGGGACATGATCCGCGACCTCGCGACGGGTCTGGCCTCGGTACCGCAGGTCTTGGTCCGAGTCGGCATCGAACCGGAAGGGGAGTTGGCTTCCGAACCGACGCCGCGCAAACCTCTGCACGAGGTGTTGGAGATCCGCAGCTAGCGGGTGAATGGCTCCAAAGACCTTGGTGGGTCGAGGTTCTAGATCTGTTCGGACTTCACGGTGAGGTAGTTCTTGACCTTGAACAGATCGTAGGTCCGTCGCCGTTCGGGCCGCAGCTCGGCGGCGGCCGATTCTGCGGAGATGATTTCCGGTTCGACCACTCGATAGCTTCGGCCATCAGCGCGGATGGTCGCGTGCCCGGCGGCAAGGACATTCCGGAGCCAATCGACGTCGGTGCCGTAGGGCAGCGGAACGATGAACCCGCCTGACACGCGTTCGGTGACTACCGGTGTGGTGTACTGCTTGCCGGAGTGCCGGCCGGTGTGCTCAATCACCGAGGCATACCAGTGCTTTCGCCCGGCCATATGCAGCATCAGTGGATTGAGCAGACGCTTGTTGAAAACCCGGACATCGTCGAGGACCGCCACTGCTGTTTCTCCTATCTATCGCGCCACCGCGTGGACGAATGGTGTTTTGGCACAGAAAATGTCATAACTCGCAACGGCCGGTTTGCCGCTCGTCCCAGGCCATCACGCTTGTCGGTAGCTGACACCTGTATTGCGCAATCCGATCAGCTCGCCCGGTCCGCCGGGTAGGGCCCGAAGTCCCTAACGTGTGCACCGCGCCTCGTCCGCCGAAGGGATCCCTAGGTGAGGACCAATGCCTCTGATCTGGCAGCGGCCTCACTCCGTAGCGTCTCGATCAGACACTTAAATGCCGTTGGTCGCCAGGAGTTCTCATGTTCGATCGGTATCCACCGAAGTCCGTCGTCGTAGGTGTGGACGGTTCGGCGGCCGCAATTCGTGCTGCCCGGTGGGCAGTCGACGAAGTGGCCGGCACCGACATTCCGCTGCGTCTGCTCTATGTCACCCAACGCGACGTCACTGCCGGTACACGGCAAGCGCGACTTGCGGTGGCCGCGGCAGAGCAGGTCGTCCGCGACGCATACGACGCGGTCGAACAGATCGGCAAGCCGGTCAAGGTCGAAACGGAGATCGTCGACGGCGCGCCGGTGGCGGCGCTCATCGCTGCTTCGCGGTCCACAACGTTGCTGTGTGTCGGAGACACGGGGGCCTCGATGCACCCGACAATCTGGTTGGGCTCGACCGCGAAAGAACTCGCACAATCCGGCCACTGTTCGGTGGCTGTCGTCCGGGCAGGCCCCCGCGACACGGACACCGCGGATACCCGCCCGATCGTCGCGTTCGTAGACGAATCGCCGGATGGCATAGACGTTCTGGAGCTGGCGATCCATGAGGCTCGCCATCGTCGCGTGCCGCTGCGGGTGCTGACATCAACGCAGCCGCGTTCCGGGGACTCGCATCTGAAGCGTTGTACCGACAACTATCCCGAGGTCGATATCGACACGGTGCATCTGCAAGCTTCCCTGGTCGATTACCTGGCCGCGCATGCCGAGGCCATTCAGTTGGTCGTAGTCGGTGCCGCCCAGACCGCGGCAGTCGGGCAATTGCTCGGTGATCCCGGCGCTGAAGCTTTGCGTGAGAGCGACGTGTCCTTGCTTGTGGTCGGTTTCAAGCGTCCTGGCCGCTGATCCGCGAAGGGGAGATGTCGTTTGGGTGGTGGAATCGCCATCCCATGGGGCGCGTGGCCCGAGCCGCTCGTCGACGCGAACGCTTCCCGCAGGCGCGCTGACCAACGACCCACAATGTTTGGGACTTCCGTCTCTTTACGGGATTTCGGCCGATTGATCGGATAGACATCGCACTGATTCTTTCAATCGAGGAGCCAGAGATGAGCACTTCTCGCCGTCCGGCGCACACGGGTGTGTCATGACTAGAGCAGCTGACGTCACCCGGCGCTCGCCGCGCCGAGTATTCCGTGACCGCCGCGAGGCCGGCCGGGTGCTGGCAAACCTACTGACCGCTTACCGCGACCAACCGAATGTGATCGTGCTGGGACTCGCCCGGGGCGGGCTACCAGTGGCATGGGAGGTAGCGGCCGCGCTGCACGCACCGCTGGATGCCTTTATCGTGCGAAAGCTCGGCGCTCCCGGGCATGAGGAATTCGCGGTCGGGGCGCTGGCAAGCGGCGGCCGCGTAGTGGTGAACGACGACGTGATTCGGGCCTTGCAGATCTCGCCGGGACAGTTGCGTGCCGTTGCCGAACGTGAAGGCCGCGAGCTGGTCCGGCGTGAGGCCGCATATCGCGGCGGACGACCGCCGCTTGAGGTGGCGGGCAAGACGATCATCCTGGTCGATGACGGGTTGGCCACTGGCGCAAGCATGTTCGCCGCGGTGCAGGCTCTCCGCGAAGCGGAGCCCGCTCACATCGTGATCGCGGTGCCGGCGGCTCCGGAATCTACCTGTCGGGAATTCGCCGGTCTGGTGGACGATGTGGTCTGCGCGAGTATGCCCACCCCATTCCTCGCGGTGGGGGAGTCGTTCTGGGATTTTCGCCAGGTTACCGACGAGGAAGTTCACCAGCTGCTCGCTACTCCTACGACGGATCGAACGGCCGCCCCGGCCCAGGTGCGGATGCCCGCCCAGGTGCTCGCCAGCGTGGCCATCGATGCTCCATCCGGTGTTCCGCCGCGTGAGGCGTTGGAGGAGTTGATTGGTGACGCCCGGATCGTGCTGATCGGCGAGAGTTCCCATGGAACGCATGAGTTTTACGAGGCTCGGGCCACGATCACGAAATGGCTGATCGAGGAGAAAGGATTCTGCGCGGTAGCCGCGGAGGCCGATTGGCCCGATGCCTACCGGGTGAACAGGTATGTGCGGGGCCTCGGAGTGGACGAGACCGCCGAGGAAGCGTTGCGTGGGTTCGAACGATTTCCGGCCTGGATGTGGCGCAACACAGTCGTTCGTGACTTCGTCGATTGGCTGCGCATACGCAACCGGCAGTGCGAGTCGAAGCGTCAGCGGCAGGCCGGCTTTTATGGGCTTGATCTCTACAGCCTGCATCGATCCATGCAGGAAGTGGTGACCTACCTGGATCGAGTCGATCCCAGGGCGGCGATGCGGGCCCGTAGTCGTTACGCATGCTTCGATCATGCTTCGGCGGATGATGGTCAAGCGTACGGTTTCGCGGCGGCGTTCGGGGCGGGTCCTTCGTGTGAAAACGAAGCGATCGAACAGCTGGTTGATATGCAGCGCAACGCCTTGGCGTATGCGCGCAGAGGCGGGCTTCTCGCCGAGGATGAGCTCTTCTACGCCCAGCAAAATGCCCAGACGGTACGCAACGCCGAGGTCTACTACCGTGCGATGTTCAGCGGCCGGGTGAACTCGTGGAACCTGCGTGATGAGCACATGGCCGAGACTCTCGAGGCGCTGCTGAACCACCTGGACCGTCACGATGGCGCTCCTCCTGCGCGAATAGTGGTGTGGGCGCACAACTCTCACGTCGGCGATGCACGGGCAACCGAGGTGTCTTCTGACGGACAACTCACATTGGGGCAATTGGTCCGGCAGCGATACGGCGACGAGTCACGCCTCATCGGGTTCAGCACGTACAGCGGCACCGTGACCGCTGCAAGCGACTGGGGCGGAATCGCGGAACGCAAAGCCGTTCGGCCCGCGCTCAACGGCAGCATCGAAGAACTGCTTCACGAGACCGGCGAAAGCTCTTTCCTGGTGTCGGCGGACCTCAGCGCGGAAGCCGCCGATCCGCTCGGCGTCGTCCGGTTGGGGCGCGCGATCGGCGTGATCTATCGGCCGGAAACGGAGCGGCAAAGCCATTACTTCCATGTTCGGCCCGCGGACCAATTCGACGCGATGATCCACATCGACAGGACGCGTGCGCTCGAACCGCTGGAACCGACGAGCCTGTGGATCGCTGGCGAGACACCGGAAACGTACCCGTCCGGGTTGTAACGAACGACGAGCGGAGTCAACGGATATGGATGCGCCCATCGCATCGGTTCCCAGTCGAGCGCAGATCGTCACGCTGACCATGAACCCGGCACTCGACATCACGACAAGTGTCGACGTGGTGCGGCCGACCGAAAAGTTGCGCTGTGCGACACAGCGTTATGACCCGGGTGGTGGGGGAATCAACGTCGCTCGTATTGCTCATGTGCTGGGCGGTTCGGCTTCGGCGGTGTTTCCCGCCGGCGGCCCAACGGGTGGTCTTCTCATGTCGCTCCTCAACGAGGAGCGAGTTCCATTTCGGCAGATACCCGTCTTGGCGTCGACGCGAGAGAGCTTAACCGTCAACGAGAACAGCACCGGCCGGCAATATCGTTTCGTCCTTCCGGGGCCGCGGCTGACGTTCGCCGAGCAGGCGCTGTGTCTCGACCAAGTGCGGGCCGCGGCGGAATCGGCCGAGTTCGTGGTGGCCAGCGGTAGCCTGCCCCCTGGGGTGCCCGCCGACTACTATCAGCGGGTTGCCGATATCTGCCAGGGCATGGGCGTCCGTTTCATTCTGGACACCTCTGGCGGTGGGTTGCAGCACGTATCATCCGGGGTCTACCTGCTAAAAGCGAGCGAGCGCGAGTTGCGGGAATGTGTCGGGCGTCCGCTGGCCACCGAATCGGAGCAGTTCGCCGCTGCCCGCGGACTCATCGAAAAGGGTTGCGCGGAAATCGTATTGGTGTCATTGGGTTCCCATGGCGCACTTCTTGTGACACCGGCTGCGGACCAACGGTTTTCGGCGATTCCGATGCGGAATGGGAGTGGCGTCGGGGCCGGAGATGCGATGGTCGCGGCGATCACGATAGGGCTCAGCCGCGGATGGCCGCTCGATAAGGCAGTTCGGTTGGGCATTGCGGCGGGCGCGGCGATGCTGATGACGCCCGGCACGGCCGTCTGTGATCGAGCGGATATCGAGAAGCTGTTCGCACTCGCGCCGGAGCCCTGCGACGTTACGCTCTGCGACTGAGATATGAGCCCCTGCGGCGCAGGCAGCCCATGTGGTCAATCAGCGACGGCAATTGTGAATCTGGGCGATTATCAAGGATGTGGAATATTGAGACAGGGGCAGGAAGGATTCGCCATGGTTAAGGTTTTTCTGGTCGACGACCACGAAGTCGTTCGGCGCGGACTTGCCGACCTGCTCGCAGCGGACCCCGAGCTCGAGGTCATCGGCGATGCGGGCTCCGTATCCGAAGCGATGGTCCGGATTCCCGCGTTGCAGCCCGACGTCGCAGTGCTTGACGTGCGGCTGCCTGATGGCAACGGCATCGAATTGTGCCGCGACCTGTTGTCTGACCTGCCCGAGTTGCGATGCCTGATGCTGACCTCGTTCACCTCTGACGAGGCGATGCTCGAGGCGATCCTGGCCGGCGCCAGTGGCTACGTCGTCAAAGACATCAGGGGCATGGAATTGGCCCAGGCGATCAAGGATGTTGGTGCCGGCAAGTCACTGCTCGACAATCGAGCTGCCGCCGCCTTGATGGCGAAACTGCGCGGCAACGCCGAGCAGAAGGATCCGTTGTCCGGATTGACCGAGCGCGAGCGAACTCTTCTCGGACTGCTCAGCGAGGGTTTGACCAACCGTCAGATTGCCGCGCGAATGTTCCTGGCCGAGAAGACGGTGAAGAATTATGTATCCCGGTTGCTGGCCAAGCTCGGCATGGAGCGGCGGACACAAGCAGCGGTATTCGCTTCGAAGTTGAACCAACAGTCCCCACCACCAACCGCCGGTAAGTAACGAGACGGGCGCATTACACCAGCTCGAGAGGCCGCACGGGTTGGACGGCGTTGATTTGTTGGGTTGTCATCTCGATAAGACTATGCTTGGCGACGGTATCTTCGCGTTGTTTGCTGCCTTTTCGTTCTGTGGACGACGCGGTGCTGCCGCGGGGGCTGAATGGCCGGAGGTATCAGGCAGTGGCCAGCGACGACAGTAGCTCGGCTTTTTCGGGACTCGGCCAGCGTGGGCTGGTCAGCAGGATGCACCAGCAACTCGACGAGATGCTGGCCTCGCGTGATCAGATGGAGCAATTGCTTCAGGTGATCGTCGAGATCGGTGCCGACCTCGAGCTGGATGCGACCCTGCGTCGCATCGTCGTAGCGGCCCGCAAGTTGACCTCGGCACCGTATGGCGCCTTGGCGATACGTGACCGCGACGGAATGTTGATCTCGTTTGTCCACGAAGGAATTGAAGTCGACCACGCGCGGCAAATCGGGCATCTGCCGGTCGGCAAGGGAGTTCTGAGTCTGTCGCTCTTCGACACGCCGGCTTTGCGTCTGGACGATCTGACGAAACACCCGGCCGCGGTTGGGTTTCCGGAGCACCATCCCCCGATGCGGGCTTTCCTTGGCGTGCCGATCACCATCCGGGGAGAGGTATTCGGCAACCTTTATCTGACGCACGACGAGCCCGGTCGGCTGTTCTCCGAATCCGACGAGGTGGCTGCTCGCGCATTGGCTTTCGCGGCCGCGGTGGCCATCGACAATGCGCAACTCTTTGAGCGTGAGCGTACGGCCGCCAAATGGATGGAGGCAAGCCGCGAAATCACTACCGCGCTTCTGTCCAGCGTCGAACCCAGCCGGACTCCGTTGCAGGTGATCGCCGAAAAGGCTTGTGCGCTAACCGAAGCCGAACAGGCGATTGTGCTCGTTCCGGACGATGACGATGTGCCGATAGATGAGATTGACACGCTGGTCATCTCGGCAGCGGTCGGATTGAACGCTTCAGAGGTTATCGGCCAACGGATTCCCGTCGATGCGTCGACCAGCGGTGCGGTGTTCCGCTCCGCTGAACCGGTGATCACCGAAGCCCTGAGTTACCCGATCCAGGCATTCACCGACGTAGGGCAGCGAAGCGCGATTTTGATGCCGCTGCGTGCCCACGATGAGGTTGCCGGGGTGATTGTGGTCGCCCGCAGCTCGCAGCGGCAGCCGTTCGACGACAGCTACCTCGACCTGGTCAGCGATTTCGCGACGCATGCCGCGATAGCGCTGATGCTTGCGTCGGGCCGCGAGAACACGCGTCAACTGACGCTGGTGGCTGAGCGGGAGCGCATTGCCCACGATCTGCACGACCATGTCATCCAACGGCTCTTCGCCGCGGGGATGGACCTACAAGGCACGGTGGCCCGGGTGCGTTCGCCGGAGGTTGCCGAGCGGCTGAACCGCACCCTCGACGACCTCCAGACGATCATCGAGGAAATCCGCACGACCATCTTCCAGCTGAAGTCGCCGTCCGGCAACGGCGGTGGCTTCCGGAATCGGATTCAACGAGCGGTTGCCGACCTCACCGAGGGACGCGACATCGTCACGACGGTGCGAATGCGCGGTCCGATGACCGCTGTCGGCGGCGAGCTCGCCGACCACGCAGAAGCAGTGACGTCCGAGGCCGTCAGCAACGCGGTTCGGCATTCTGGTGCTTCACGACTGACGGTCGAGGTCAATGTCGGCGACATGTTGACGGTTGACATCGTCGACAACGGTTGTGGCCTACCAGTCGACAATCCCCGCCGCAGCGGTCTGGCGAACATGCTGTACCGCGCCGAACAGGTCGGCGGTCGCTGCGAAATCAGCAACGCGCCAGATGGCGGTACCCGAATCTACTGGTCCGCTCCGCTGACCGACCACTGACTCTCGGCGAAATCCCGGACGCCAAGGGGCTCATGGACCAATGGCGCCGGAGTGGAGTCTAACGGCCCTGCCCAACAGGGCGGATCGTGAATAACGTCGTGTCAAAGCCAACGGCATTCAGGAGCGCTCATGAGTCGTCAGTTGGCGGAATACTCCGCCACTGCTCGCCTGATCGACGGCAGGCTGGTGTCGTTGCGACGCCTCACCGCGCAAGACGCCGAGGCCACGTTGGCGTTCCATCAACGCCTCACCGACTTCGAGCGTTACTACCGGTTCTTCACGCTGAACCAAATCGATCTCGAGCATCTCGTCCAATCGATTACTGAAGCGTCCGATGATCGATACTCGCTCGGTGCGTTCGACGCCGACCGATTGATCGGTGTGGTCCACTACGTCGTTGTCCGCGATGATCCCAACGTTGCCGAAGTCGCGGTCGCAGTCGCCCACGAAGACCATTCGCTCGGCGTCGGAACGGCCTTGCTCAAGCACCTCGCGCACATCGCGCGGGCTCACGGCATTGAGCGATTTGTAGCCGACGTCCTGAGCGAGAACCATCTGATGCTCACTGTGTTGTTCGATCTCGGCTGGTGTTGTAAGCCAACGTATTACGGAGCGATTCAGCACGTTGAGATTGAGTTGCCGGATGTCCCCGACGAACTGTCGTCGGGCGCGAATGCGATCCCATAGGTAGGAGCACGAAATGTCGGAGCCCACAAAGAAACACGGAATATTGGTCTGTGTCGACGGATCGGCGGCGTCGGATGCCGCGGTGGCGTGGGCGGCCTGGGAGGCGGGCATGCGGAACACAACGATCACGCTGATGCATGCCGTTGCGCCCATCGTGGTCGGATTCCCGGTGGGCCGACTGTACGACGAAATGCCTGGCTGGCAGATGGAGGCCGGACAGCACGTCATCGACCAGGCCCGAAAGACGCTCAGCGCCAGCCTGGACAAGTTCGAGTCCCCCGAAATCCGCACGAAGATCGTCTATTCCAACGTCGCACCGGCGCTGATTGAGGCATCCAAAGACGCCCGGATGATCGTGGCCGGCAGCCAGGGCCTTGGCGCGTTGGGCCGGTTGTTGTTGGGCTCGGTCACCACATCGCTGGTCCACCACGCCCATTGCCCGGTCGCGGTCATTCATTCCGACGGTGACGCGGCTGTCGATGCCACCGCTCCCGTGCTCGTTGGCATCGACGGTTCACCGGCCTCGGAGTCGGCGACCGCATTGGCTTTTGACGAGGCCTCGCGTCGAGGGGTCGGTTTGGTGGCGCTGCATGCGTGGAGCGACGTCGGGGTGTTCCCGATGCTCGGAATGGACTGGCGGGATAGCGAGGCCAAAGGGGAGGAGATACTCGCCGAACGCCTCGCCGGTTGGCAAGAACAGTATCCGGATGTGCACGTCAGGCGAGTCCTCTGCTGTGATCTGCCTTCTCGATGGCTGCTAGAAGAATCGGAGCACGCTCAGCTGGTGGTGATCGGAAGCCATGGGCGTGGGGGTTTTGCCGGCATGCTGCTGGGTTCGGTCAGCTCTCATGTCGCGCAATCGGCAACCAAGCCGGTGATTGTTGTCCGGGGCGAATAGACGCATTCGGGGAGAGTCATTGGTCCTCAACGTTGAGGCCATCCGTTGAGCGCGCCCGTGGGTGCCGGCTCGTTAACGTAAGTCCATGACTTATGTGATCGGCGCCGACTGCATTGACGTGCTGGATAAATCCTGTGTTCAGGAGTGCCCTGTCGACTGCATCTATGAGGGCGCTCGGGCGATGTACATCAATCCCGACGAATGCGTGGACTGCGGAGCATGCAAGCCGGCTTGCCGCATGGATGCGATTTACTGGGAGGGAGATCTGCCTGCCGACCAGGTGCAGCACTTGGAAGACAATGCCTCCTTTTTCAGCCGTCCACTAGCGGGCCGTGCTGCGCCGCTCGGCTGCCCGGGTGGTTCCGCCGGTGTGGGTCCGCTCGGCGTCGACACACCGTTGGTGGCAGCGATGCCCGAACGCGAGGGTCGGTTAGACGCTCACTGACGACCGAATCGTCATGGGCGCACGACGAGTACCGAGCATCCGGCGTGCCGGAAATGGGGCTTGATCGGACCGACCAAGCTGGCAACCTTGTCAGCGTCCGAACTGTCCACCACCGCGAGTTGTACGGGTTCGGCTGTGCTGGCAAGGAATTCAGCGGCTCCACTCCGCGCGGCAGCCGGAAGGACATGCACCTCGCGATACTCAGAAACCCAAGGGCTGAGGCGGTGATCCAATTGCGAATACGGGATTTCACCCAGACCCCAACGCCAGACTCCCATCGCCAACACCGGTGCGCCGCGTAGACGTGCTTCGCGGAAACCGTGCTCGAGCACCACGTCGTTGCCCGGTTTGTCGTCGACGACGACGGCAACCCATCCCGAGCCGGGATCTTCACCGTCGCGGTTGTGGCGGATGATCGCCACCGGACAATGCGCATTCTCGGCAACGGTGGCAGCGGTCGAGCCGAGAACTCTGCGGGCGACCCGCCCGATCCCGATCGAGCCCAGACAAACCATCGCCGCGTGGTCAGATTCATCGATTAACGCGTTCCCGATCGATCCGCGCACCAGGTCGGTTTCGACTTTGACTTGCTGTCCCGTCGCGTTGACCGCTGCGCAGGCGGCGCGCAGCGCTGTCTCGCCATACTCGATATCCAAGCTGTCATCGCGTGCGGTTCCGTCGGATTCCCGTTCGGGGATCGCGTGAACCAGACGCAGCGGAACGTCTCGGCCGACCGCCTCGGTCACCGCCCATCTGGCCGCGTTGATCGCTGCATCGGAACCATCGATACCCACGACGACCCGCTGCGATGATTGCGGACGATTCATTGCATTCTCCGATCGGAACCAGCGCTCGCGGGAAACCCCGCTTCATCGGCGATGTTACGAGTCTCAACTGATTCAGAGCAGGGCCCTTCGGCCCGATCTTGATGGCAATGGTCACCCTGACAGCGTTGGTTACTCGACCTTGATCGTGCTTCCGGGCAACAGCTTTCGCACATGGCCTCGGCATTCGACATCGACCGAACCGGCGTTGCCGGCCTCAGAGGTCACGGTGGCGGTCCGTCCGCTGACTTGAAGATGGAGGCGCTGACCGCGGTACACGAGTGGGAACTCGATGGGGCCGAGGTCTTCTGGCCATTGGGGCCCGAGAATGAGTCGGTCGTCCCGTGTTTCGAGTCCGGTGTAACACCGTTGCAGCAGATCGATGCTGCCGGCCATCGCCGCGAGGTGTATACCTTCGGCCGTCGTGCCGCCCTGGATGTCGGCGACGTCGGACTTCAGCACTAGCTGGAAGTACTCCATGGCCCTGCGCCGGTTGCTCCGGGCGAGCACCCATGAGTGCACGATGGCGCTCAATGTCGATCCGTGCGAGGTGCGCGCGAGGTAGTAATCGACTGTTTTCGGGATTTGCTCCGGGGCAAAGTGATACCCGAGGCGGCCAAACAAACCCAGCAGTTCGTCGGACGACAGTAGATAGAACAGCATCAGCGCATCCGCCTGTTTGGACGCCTTGTAGTTGTTCACGCTGTCGTTTTCAGCCTCCAGGATGCGATCGAGGCGCTGAATGTTTCCGTAGCGTTCCCGATAGTGATCCCAGTCCAGTTCCGCCAGGTCCGAATAGCCTTCGAACTGACTGATGACGCCGTCATGAAAAGGGACGAACATGTGCCGGCTCACATGTTCCCACCGCTCGAGATCCGCTGTGTCCAGACCGATCTTGCCGACAAGATCGAGTCGGTCGCGCAGCGACAACAGGTCCAGCGCGTCCAGTGCCCGAGTGATCACCCAGACCGCCATCACATTGGTGTAGGCGTTGTTGTCGATACCGTCGTACTCTTTGCCGGGATATCCGGAATGAAATTCGTCGGGGCCGATGACTCCCCGGATCGTGTAGCGGCCACGACTTTCGTCGTACGTGGCCAATCCGACCCAGAATCGGGCGATCTCGACCAGCATCTCGGCTCCGTAGTCGACAAGATACTGACGGTCGCCGGTCACCTGATAGTGCTGCCACGTGTTGTATGCGACGGCGAGACCGACGTGATGCGCGCGTGCGCTGGGATCGGGGTTCCACCGGCCGGATCGTGGGTTGAGGTGGAGTTCCTGGCTCACCTCGCTACCGTCACTGCCTGACTGCCACGGATACATCGCGCCCAGGTAGCCGGCCCTGCGCGCGGCGCGTCGGGCCTGGTGAAGTCGCCGATACCGATAAAGCAACAGCGAGCGCGACACGTTGGGCATCCGCAGGCTCAGGACGGGGGACACAAACAGGGCGTCCCAAAAGACGTGTCCGCGATAGGCTTCGCCGTGCAGGCCCCGCGCCGGCACGCTGGCATCAAGTTCGGCGGTGTGCGGGGAAAGCGTTTGCAGCAGTTGCACCAGATGCAGCCGAAGGATCCGCAAGGCTTCCACGCCGTCGTCAAGTCCGACGTCGCACTGCTCCCAGAGTCGGTCCCACGCCCGCCGGTGGTGCCGATGAAGATCCGTGTATCGGCCGGCTTCTTCGAGGAAATGCTGCGCGGTGCTTGCCGGCTCAGAGATCGCGGCGTCCCGCCCGGTGAAGAGGGTGACAACCTTCTCGAGTGTGATGGACTGCCCGGCGGACAAGTCCGCTCGGAGGTTGTGACCGCCCCGCCCGGCTTCTCGCACAAAGGTGTACTGCGCGTCGACGGGCGAGTCGTCGCGCCACAGTGAAGTGCGGGCGGCCATCCCGATCGAGATACGTGATTGCGATGTTTGTGTCCGCAACAGCACTGATCCGGGCGAGATTTCATCGAGAGTGGGTGGCGTCAGGTGGACACTCGACAGTGAGCCGTAGCGTTCCACCATTGAATTGCTGACAGCGCCATCCAAGTGAGACATGAATTCTACTGTGCCCGACCAATTCTCCGCGGTTACGGTGTTCTTCATCGCCAGTATGTTGTGCTGGTGCATCGACGCGAATCGCTGCTGATTCAGCGTTGTCGTTCGGCCCGCATGATCCCGGAATCGCAGTGTACGGATCAGCGTCGCGTGTCGTAGGTCGAATGTTTGCTGATAGGACAGTAATTCGACATCGTCCACACTGAACCACGGGCCGTCGTCGATACGAAACGTCAGCGGCAGCCAGTTGGGCAGGTTGACGAGGCTCTCATTCTCTATTCTGCGGCCGGCGATCTGGTCGGCCAGGGTGTTGTACACGCCGGCGGCGTAGGTGCCGGGGTAGTGGGCCTGAGCCGCAGATGCCTCCGGCGCACAGCCGCGGGTGGCGACGTAGCCGTTGCCAACGGTGCACAACGTCTCGCGCAGTCGCTCCTGTTCCCGGTCGTAGCCGTCGAAGACCAGTCGCCACGCATCGGCCGGGCTGGTTGCTTCATCTCGAAGGTCGTGTGCCAGGCGTTGGATGAATTCACATACTGCCGAAGGGTTTTCCAAGCTGAACCGAGCGGCAGACGGTCGGTCACCGACCTCGTCATGGCGCACCACGATCCCCACGCCGTCAAAACGAACCGCATCGAAAGCATCCTCATCGGTGAGGTCGTCACCGATGTAGATCGGCAATGCGGCAGGGGACTCAGCGGTCCGATCGTCGGCTAGGATCCTTTCGAGGAGCCAGTCGGGAGTGTCGCTCTTGTTCCAGGCAACGTTGGGGCCCAGTTCGATGACTTTGCGGCCCTGGGTGACATGAAGATGCCGGTCCCGTCCCAGCCGAGACGCCGTAGTGACCACCCGGTCGACGACGGCCGGATCAGCGTTGCGGTAATGAACTGTGACGGCAAACCGCTTGTGCTCCACTACTGTTCCCGGCACGTCCAGTAGCGCTTCGGTCAGCTCGGTGGCGGCATCAGCCAAGGTGGCAGCGGCGGCGACGGCCGCGGAGTTCTCGACATGGGTGCCGTCCGGCCCGAACAGCTCGAATCCCTGGCTACCCGCGTACCACAAGCCATCGGCGTTGACTCGCCCCTGGACGTCCTTCAGGTCTCGACCGCTTATCACGGCAACGGGGCATTGCCCGGCGAGAGCGCGAAGCGCTTCGGCGGCGCCGCGGACCAGCACAGCGGCGTCGGGGTCATCGACGATATCGGACAGCGTCCCGTCGAAATCAAGGAACACTACCGGCCGCCGGGCGACCATAAGTTCTTTCAATTGGCCGTAGGACTGCAGGGCATCGGCGATGGTCGATAGGCCAGAGTCGCGGCTGCACACCGAGATCTCGGCGATGTCGGCGATCACGACGTCCGCCCCATCGGCGACAACGCCGTCGGTCCGGTCGCGGTCGAGGCCAATGACGAGTCCGATGCCGCAGTCTCGGGCTGTCCGGATACCGGACTCATTGTCGGCGATCACCACGCAGCGTCCGGGGCTGACCCCGAGACGGGTCGTCGCCTCTGTCAACGCCGCCGTGCCGGGGCGGACCTCTTCGACGCTGACACCGATCCCGTGCAGCTGTCGCAGCAGTGGCACATCGGTGGGTGGGCGGGTTTGCTCGGTGCTGACGATTGCGCTGTCCAAGTCGAGGATCACGGCGTCGTGGTAGCGCCTGTCGATCGTGACGGGCCATTGGGTCACGTTTGTGACGATGCCACAGCACCGGTGCGGGTCAAGCCTATTCGCTCGTTGAAGGTCTCTCGTCCATCCAGTTGGGGACGAAAGTCTCATGACCGATGAGTGTTTGGACCATAGCGTTCTCGATGAACGAAGGAGAAGACATGTCAGCGTCCGAGAAGCGTTACGGAATCGTCGTCGGGGTCGACGGATCACCCGCATCGGATTTCGCGGTCTGCTGGGGTGCGCGGGACGCGACGCTGCGTGGTGTTCGGCTGACCCTGGTCCACATGGTGAACCTGGCCGCTCCGGTGTGGCCCCCGATGCCACTCACCGCAGATACTCCGATATGGCAGGAAGACTATGGCCGTCGGATCCTCGAAGAGGCGGAGAAGATCGCCGAAGATGCGTCGAAGCCCCACGGCCGCATCGATATTGCAACAGAGCTGATGTTTGCGGCACCGGTTGCCGCGCTGGTCGAACTGTCCGACGAGGCAGAGATGGTCGTCGTGGGCAGCAACGGACGCGGAGCACTGGCCCGGACCTTCCTCGGTTCGGTCAGCTCGGGCGTCGTGCGCAGCGCAAGGTGCCCGGTCGCGGTCATCCGAGACGAAGATCCGTTGATGCCGAACCCGCTTGACGCCCCTGTGCTGGTGGGCATCGACGGCTCGGCGGCTTCGGAACTGGCGACGGCGATTGCTTTCGACGAAGCGTCCCGGCGCGGCGTCGACCTGACGGCCTTGCATGCGTGGAGCGACGTCGGACTGTTCGAACTTCCAAAGCCGGAGTGGACCGCGGTGCGGGCCCAGGCCGAGGAGATCCTGGCCGAGCGTCTTGCCGGTTGGCAAGAACGCTATCCCGATGTCACGGTGCATCGACTTGTCGTGTGCGACCAACCCGCTCGGCGGCTGATCGAGCAGTCGGAGTCGGCCCAGTTGGTGGTCGTCGGCAGCCACGGACGAGGTGGATTGGCCGGCGCGCTGTTGGGCTCGGTCAGCAACGCGGTCCTGCATGGGGTCTTTGTGCCGGTGATCGTCGCGCGGCCGGCTGCCGGCCACGTAGATCGGGACTAAAGCCTCATGATCGACGACCGCGCAGGCAATAGCGTTCTCAGTGACTGGAGGAGGACGAAATGACGGCATTTGAGAAGCGCTACGGGATCGTCGTCGGAGTCGACGGATCGGCCGCATCGAATGCCGCTGTGGTCTGGGCAGCACGTGACGCGGCGTTGCGCAATCTCTCGTTGAACCTCGTCCACATGTTCGAGACATTCGTGCGAACTTTCCCGCAGGTACCGATGCCGAGCGGAGTCGCGCTGTGGCAGCTCGACGACGGGCGCCAGGCTCTCGAGCAGGCCGTCAAGATCGCCCAGGACGCCGTGCAAACAGACCGGAAGCTTGTCATCACGAGCGAAGTGAAACCGTCGCCCGCGGTGCCGACGCTGATTGAAATGTCCGAAGATGCGCAGCTGGTGGTCGTCGGCTCCAACGGGCACGGCGCGATGGAGCGGGTCCTGCTCGGTTCGGTGAGTTCGGGCGTGGTGCGCGGCGCGAAGTGTCCGGTAGCGGTCATTCGCGCCGAATCCGTGTCACTTCCGAGCGCCCAGCGCGCTCCGGTGCTGGTAGGAATCGACGGGTCGCCGGCGTCCGAGCTGGCGACGGCCATTGCGTTCGATGAGGCGTCGCGACGCGATGTCGAACTGGTAGCCCTGCACGCGTCCAGTGATACCGAGTTCTTGGAACTTCCCGGATATGACTGGACAACGGTCAGGGCCGAAGCGGAGCGAAATCTGGCTGAGTGTCTGGCGGGGTGGCAAGAACGCTTCCCGGATGTGCCGGTGCAGCGGCTCGTCGTCAGAGACCGGCCCGCCCGGCACCTTATCGAGCACTCGGAGTCGGCCCAACTGGTGGTTGTGGGCAGCCACGGCCGCGGCACGTTGTCGGGCGCGATGCTGGGGTCGGTGAGCAACGCCGTCGTTCACTCGATTCACACGCCGGTGATTGTGGCGCGTCCTTCATGAGCCCGAGGAATTCCCGAATCGACAGGACTGTGGAGAGTCATGAACATGACGATTGCCGCTGACCCGCCTAGCACAGCGTCGGCGGCAGTCGCATTGCCCTACATCGATGTCCACGAAACCCACACCGGCATCGTGGTGCTCGCCGGGGATCGCGCCTTCAAGGCAAAGAAACCGATCGCGACCCACTTTCTCGACTTCCGCACAGCCGAACTGCGCGAGCGCGCGTGCCTGCGCGAGGTCGAGCTCAACAGCCGATTGTCACCCGAAAGCTACCTTGGTGTCGCGCATCTCACCGACCCCTGCGGAGGGCCGGCCGAGCCGATCGTCGTGATGCGGCGCTACCGCGAAGAAGATCGCCTGACGGCTTTGATAGCCCGAGGCCCCAACGAAACCGTACGCGACATCTTGGACACCATCGCTGGCGTGCTGGCTCGATTTCACGAACGCGCCGACCGCAGCCCCGAGATCGACGCCGAGGGTAAGTTGTGTGCGGTCGACGGCCGCTGGCGCGAGAATCTGTCGGAACTGAACAGTTTTGTGGGCGAACCACTTTCGGAGATTTCTTTCAAACTGTTGGCACGTGTCCAACGCCTTGCCGCTGAATTCGTTTCGGGTCGGGCCCCGTTGTTTGCCCGACGGGTCGAAGAAGGATGCCTCGTCGACGGCCATGGCGATCTGCTCGCCGACGACATATTTTGGGCTGACGGCAAACTGGCGTTGCTCGACTGCCTCGAGTTCGACGACAAGCTACGCCATATCGACCGCATCGACGATGCGGCCTTCTTGGCAATGGACCTGGAGTTCCTGGGCCGCAAAGACCTTGGTGACTATTTCGTCCAACGTTACATCGTCCATTCGGGTGACCGGGCTCCGTCATCGTTGTGGGACTTCTACATCGCGTATCGCGCCGTGGTGAGGGCCAAGGTTGACTGCATTCGGCACTCACAAGGCGACGCGGCGGCCGCCAGAGACGCGGGCCGGCACCTGGCCATCGCCGTCCAGCATCTAGAACACGGCAGCGTCCGCATGGCGCTGGTCGGTGGGAACCCAGGAACTGGCAAGTCGACCGTCGCACACGCGCTCGCCGAAACGGTGGGAGCGCAGGTGATCTCAACCGATGACGTACGGAAGGAGCTGGCAGATTCGGGCGTCATCACCGGCGGCACGGGCATCCTCAATGGGGGCTTGTACCGGCCCAGGAACGTCAGGCGCGTCTACGAGCTGGCTCTGGACCGGGCCCGCGCGCTGCTCGGCGATGGCTACTCAGTCATCCTTGACGGGACCTGGCGAGATCCGCATCTACGCACCTACGCCCATTTGCTGGCATCCGAGATGTACTCGGCTGTGGTGGAACTCATGTGCGTCGCGGGCGTCGAGACCGCCGCCAAGCGAATACTGACCCGCCGGCCAGGCAACTCCGAAGTGACGCCGGAAATCGCGGCAGCGCTGGCGCGCGAACAGAACGGCTGGGACACCGCATGTGCCTTGGACACGTCGCAGCCGGTCGAGCAAACCATTCAACAAGCGCATGCCACGTGGCGTCGGTCGATCTACCCGCCCGGGTTGCACCGCGGCATTCCATCCTGATTGATGAGGAGTTATCGTGTCGACGAATATTCTTGCAAGTCAATATGTCTCAGGTATCGCTGATCTGCGGCTCTCTGATTCGGAGGAGGCGGGCGGCAAAGGCGCGAACATGGGCGAATTGGTCGCTGCCGGGCTTCCAGTTCCCCCGGGGTTCGTCTTGATGCGAAGCAGCTACTTGACTTCGATGCAGGCAGGTGGAGTCGAGGCGGAATTGGCGGCGTTGCACGCCGAGGCGCTGGCAGAGGTCAGCAACAATTCGCGACTGTCCGAACTCTGCCAGCGCATGCAGAATCTGGTCCTTAAGGCCGGCGTCAGCGAGGAGGTGCGCGGCCCATTGCTCGATTCCTACCGTGCACTGGGGCCGAGCTGCACTGTGGCGGTCCGATCTTCGGCCACTGGGGAGGATGGCCGCGACGCATCGTTCGCGGGAATGAATCAGACACTGACGAACGTGTCGGGTGAAACGATGTTGGTGGACGCCGTCAAGGCATGCTGGGCATCGCTTTTCAGTCCTCGCGTGATCACCTATCGAGCCAGCCGGGGCTTCCTCGCGACGCCCGCAATGGCTGTCGTGGTGCAGCAGATGATCGCCTCCGAGCGGTCGGGGGTCGCGTTCACCTGCGATCCCAGCACCGGGGAGCGCGACCATCTGGTCATCGAAGCCGCGCTTGGACTGGGCGAGGTCGTGGTATCCGGAAAGGTCCAGCCCGATACCTACGTCGTCGACAAGAAGACGCTGGAAGTGCTAGATGTCAAGATCGGCTATCAGGCGTTCAAGATCGAACGTGGTCCTGATGGCCGCGACCTGGTGGTGGATTTGAACCCCGAGCAGGCGCAGGCGCGGGTGCTCGACGACGCGTCCTTGCGGCGTATCGCGGAGCTGGCCATTGCCGTCGAAGCACACCACGGGTGTCCCCAGGATGTTGAGTGGGCGATCGCGTCTGGCGAGAGCTGGCTGGTGCAAGCAAGGCCGATTACGACCCTGCAAACCCACGCCACTGATGATCCGGGAACAGACGGCGTCCTGGTTCGCGGGTTGCCCGCGGCACCGGGCTCGGCGTCCGGCCGGGTGCGGGTCCTGCACACGCCGGACGAAGGTAATCGGTTGCTCGACAACGAGATTCTGGTGGCTCCGATGACCAACCCGGATTGGCTCCCGGCGATCCGTCGCTCGACCGCGCTGGTGACCGAAACCGGCGGTATGACGTGCCATGCGGCGATCGTGGCGCGCGAACTCGGCGTCCCGTGCGTGGTGGGAGCCCGCAATGCGACCACCATTCTGCACGACGGTCAGACGGTCACGGTCGACGGCGGGCATGGAAATGTCAGTGCCGGAGGGCAGGGCCAGCAGGTGCGGGCGACGACGGTCGAGCCACCCGCCAGCGCGCCGGAACGCAGCGAGACGACGGGCACCAAGATTTACGTCAACCTGGCGATGCCTGACTCTGCGGAAGCGGTTGCAGCCCAGGATGTCGATGGAGTGGGGTTGCTTCGCGCGGAATTTCTGCTTACTCAGGCACTTTCGGGAAGACATCCACGTGATCTCATCGCTCGTGGCGAGCAGGCAGATCTCGTGGACGCGATGGTTGCCTCCATCGGACGGATAGCCGCCGCATTCGGGACTCGTCCGGTCGTCTACCGGGCCACCGATTTCCGTAGCAACGAATTCCGCGGCTTGCGTGGTGGTGAAGCCTACGAGCCAGTCGAGCACAATCCGATGATCGGGTACCGGGGGTGCTACCGATACGTTAAAGAACCTGACCTGTTCGGGCTGGAGCTCCAGGCATTGGCCAGGGTGCGCGAGCGGAACCCGAACGTGCACTTGATGATTCCATTCGTTCGGACACGCTGGGAACTGGAAACATGCCTATCTCTGATCGACGTGAGCCCGCTGGGTGCTCAGCGCGGTTTGCATCGCTGGGTGATGGCCGAGGTGCCATCGGTGATGTATTGGCTTCCCGAGTACATCGGGCTGGGCGTGGACGGTGTATCGATTGGTAGCAACGACCTGACTCAATTGATTCTGGGTGTCGATCGGGACTCCGACATCTGTGCCGAGCTGTTCGACGAATCCGACGGCGCTGTGCTCGACGCAATCGGACGCATCGTTTCGATTGCTCGTAAGCACGGAATCACCTCGTCGCTGTGCGGTCAGGCGCCCTCGACCAATCCCGCGTTCGCCGAGCATCTTGTGCGAATGGGCATCACGTCGGTGTCGGTCAACCCCGACGCGGTTTCCGCGACTCGGCGTATTGTTGCCGCCGCGGAACGGCGGTTGCTGCTGGAATCAGCGCGTGGCCGTGAATAACGGGGCATGCGTTCACCCCCAGGAGTAAGGCAGATGGCTCGGCATTGGTTGGTGATGGAGGCATCCGGCGACGGGCCTCCGGCGCCGTTCGTCGCCCGGCTGGCAGCTGCCGGCCGGCATCTGCCCGAAACCCACCTGACCACAGACGAACTGATGGCGACCACGCGCCACCGCACCCACATCGATCTGGAACGATTGACCGGGATTCACGAACGGCGCGTTTCGGTGGGGGACGAGGATTCCTACACCCTGGCCACCTCGGCGGCACTGAATTGCCTCGCCACCGCGCAACAGGATCCGGCATCCCTTGACGTGGTTATCAGCTGTAGCATCACGAAACTCCGGGGCGGCCTGACCCAATGGCTCGAGCCGTCGATGAGCGGTGCGATCGCTCGTGGGATCGGGGCACCGCAGGCAATGACGTTCGATGTGTCGAATGCGTGCGCCGGAATGCTCACCGGGGTAACGATTTTGAACAACTGGATCCGGCAGGGCATTGTCGAGCGTGGGCTCGTGGTCAGCGGCGAGTACATCTCCCAACTCGGCCACAACGCAGCCCGGCACATTCGCAACATCATGAGCAAAGAGCTTGCGTGCCTGACTCTCGGGGATGCCGGCGCGGCGCTGCTGTTGGAGCGCGCGCCCGCCGGCTCAGCCGGTATCAGCCTGGCCGGATTCACTACCGTCGCCGATTACAGTAGGCTCTGCCTGGCCTATCCAAAAGGCCATGATCCGGGTGCGCGGATGTTCACCAATTCCCGCGCGATTCAGAAGGCCGCGATCGCCAACACTCCGCTGTTACTGCATGAAGTGCTCGACACCGTCGGTATTTCGATTCACGACATCGACCATGTGATCACCCACCAGACTTCGGCGCGCGCTATTCGCAAAGGAATGGCCCGAATGTCGGAGGCGTTCGGCGACAGTCCCCGGCACGACGCCGTGATCACCGTCGACCGGTATGGCAACACGGCCTCGACGACTCACACGGTGGCCCTCGTCGAGGAACTCGAAGCGGGACGCATCGAGGCCGGAGAAAGGGTCGCGCTGCTTGCCCTGGCTTCGGGACTCGAGATCGGTGTGGTCTTACTGACCCTGGATGAGGATTTGGTGAGCCGTTATGGGCACCGTCATTGAACAAGTCGATATCTCCCAGGCACGGTGGCGTGACCGGCACAGCGCGCTGCGCCTCGCGGTCAGTGCCGCCGAGGATTGCCTGCTGCACGCTGGTTGCGAGCCAAGTGAATTGGATCTCGTGGTCAATGCCGGTATTTACCGTGACCGCAATCTGGGGGAGCCCGCGCTGGCTGCGCTGATTCAGGACGACATCGGCGCCAACCCCGAGGACCCGCACGGTGATGCGCACGGCACTTTTTCCTTCGACATCGCCAACGGTGCCTGCGGGGTGCTGACGGCGCTGCAGATCGTCGACGGATTCCTGCGAACGCACAGCATTCGGCGCGCCCTTATCGTGGCCAGCGACGCCGATCCGGGCCATGGCATGAGCGAACACTTTCCATTCTCGGCCGCCGGTGCCGCGTTGCTCTGCGGATGGACTGACGACAGCTATGGTCTGAGCAACGTGTCCTGGGTTAACGACAGCGGCGCACCATATGAAGACGAAATATTCTCTGCGACAGTAGGATTCGCTGACGCGCGTAATGTTCTTCGATTCAGCCAGTCCGCCGCGCTCGATGAGCGATTCGCTGCGGTTGCCGCAGCGGCGGTGCACGCCTGCCTGGCCGCGCAGTCCGTCCGGCTTTCCGACATCGACGTGATCGTCGCCGCACCCGCGCGGCAGGAATACCGCACCGCGCTGAGCAACCGGTTTGGGCTGCCGGTCGACAGGATCAGCATCGCCGACGACCAACGGATGCATACCGCCGCGCTGGCGGCAGCATTCGAGCGACAGGTTGACCGACTGCCTGGCGGCGCACAGGTGCTGTTCGTTGCCGCCGGTGCCGGGATCACGGCCGGTGCCGCGGTCTACCGTCAGCCGCCGCCAGAAGGGACTGTGTCGCAGTGGAGCATTTGAGCGCTTTCGATGCCACCTTCCTCGAGGTCGAAGACTCCGATCCGCACGTGAGTCTGGCGATCGGCAGCGTCTCGATCATCGAAGGCCCCGCTCCGAGTTACGAGGAGTTCGTTTCGACCTTTGCCGAACGGGCACCGCAGATTCCGCGCTGCAGGCAGGTCCTGCGGACGCATCCGCTAGATCTCGGCTCACCCGAATGGGCCGACGACCCGCACTTCGACGTCTCACGGCACCTGCATCGTCTCGCGCTGCCGCACCCTGGCGACGACGCCGCGTTATTCGAGATGGTCGCGTCGGTGATGGAGCGACGGCTCGATCGTGAGCGCCCACTCTGGGAGTGCTGGATTTTCGAGGGGCTGAGCGAGGACCGGTGGGCCGTGCTGACCAAGGTCCATCACTGCATCGCCGATGGGATCGCGACGACGCAGATCCTGGCAAAGTTCAGCGATAGCGGCGGTGGCGACAGCTTTGCGACCGCCATTCGTGCAGCCAAGGAGCCGGTCCGTCATGGGCTGGGCTTGCCGAAGATCAGTTTGAACCCGCTGAACTGGGTCAGCGGGATAGGGCGAAGCGCGTTTGCCGCGGCGGCCGCGCTCGAGCACATGGTGATGGGTGCGGCCGAGCTGACTGCCGGTGTGCTCAGCGCGGCGCCCGATTCGTCGCTGAACGGACCGGTTAAGTCGCAGCGCCGCTACAGTGTGGCCCGGGTTCGGTTGGCTGACCTGCAGAAGGTTGCTCGGGCATTCGGCGTGACGCTCAACGACGTAGCGCTGGCGGCGATCACCGACAGTTACCGCAAGATCTTGCTGGAGCGCGGGGAGCGGCCCGGCCACAACTCGCTGCGCACACTCGTTCCGGTTTCGGTCCGCGCGACGAACCACTTCAATATGGCCGACAATCAGGTCTCGGCAATGCTGCCGTTGTTACCCGTCGACGAGGCGGACCCGCTGAAGCAGCTGCAACTGGTGCACAGTCGGCTCACGCGGGCCAAGGCGAGCGGTCAACGCGAAGGAGGCACGGCGCTGACCGCGGCGGCCAAAAATGTCCCGTTCGCGTTCACGGCATGGGCCATCCGTTTGCTGTCCCGACTGCCCCAGAAGGCAGTGGTCGCGGTGGCGACCAACGTTCCCGGTCCCCGGGACGGGCAGAAACTGATGGGCCGGCGGGTGCTGGAGATCCTTCCGATCCCGCCGATCGCGCTCAATGTGCGTACCGCCGTCGCGATGCTCAGTTACGCCGACCAGTTCATCTTCGGCATCACCGCCGACTACGACACTGCGCCCGACATCGACGCACTGGCCGCGGGAATCGAGGATGGGGTCGCGCACCTCGTCGAGGCCAGCGGCACGCATCGAGGCAGCGCGCGCTCCTGATCACGGTGCAGCTGACGAAAGTCCTCCGCGCTAGCGACTTCGGGCCCTTTTCAGGGGGTCTCGTGAATTGCTGAGATCAGAGTCATGAGCATGGCCTTGGGCCATTTTCGCCGGTAGAGGAGTAGCCAATGATGGCTCGCGTTGCAGGGGCGAAAGTAATTGTCCTCGAGTCACACCCGGCTTGGATCTCCGCTCAACAGCTTGCGCGCGAACGTAGCGAATCGATGCGCCGCCATCCCTCATTCCAGTCCCGGGCGAGCGTGGCGATTGACGAGTATCGCCGTCATACACGCACACATATATGTATGGTGACGACTGGTCCAGAGTAGCGTGCCTCGGCTGCAGCCTATTCGGACCCGGATGACGCACCACATGACAGGAGAACACGGTGGCAGAACGGTTGGCGGGCAAGGTGGCGCTGATTAGTGGGGGTGCCCGGGGGATGGGTGCCTCGCATGTGCGGATGCTGGTGGACGAGGGAGCCAAGGTCGTGTTCGGCGACATCCTCGACGACGAAGGCAAGGCAGTGGCGGCCGAGGTGGGCGACTCGGCTCGCTACCTGCACCTCGATGTGACGAAGCCCGACGACTGGGATGCCGCGGTGGCCACCGCGCTGCACGAGTTCGGCAGCATCGACGTGCTGGTGAACAACGCCGGCATCATCAACATCGGCACCTTCGAGGACTACGCGCTCACGGAATGGCAGCGGATCCTCGACATCAATTTGACCGGTGTGTTTCTCGGCATCCGCGCCGTGGTGAAACCGATGAAGGAAGCCGGACGAGGCTCGATCATCAACATCTCTTCGATCGAAGGTATCGCCGGCACGATCGCCTGCCATGGTTACACGGCAACGAAATTCGCTGTCCGGGGGCTGACCAAGTCGGCGGCGCTGGAGCTCGGGCCCAGCGGAATCCGGGTGAACTCGATCCATCCCGGCCTGATCAAGACCCCGATGACCGAGTGGGTTCCTGACGACATCTTCCAGACCGCGCTCGGCCGGGCTGCCGATCCTAAGGAGGTCTCCAGCCTGGTGGTCTATCTGGCCAGCGACGAGTCCAGCTATTCCACGGGTTCGGAGTTCGTGGTCGACGGCGGCACCACCGCCGGCCTGGGGCACAAAGACTTCTCCGCCGTCCAGACGGACGCGCAGCCCGAGTGGGTTACGTAGCGGCGGTTACCGATTCGGGTTCGGTGGCCGGCTTCGGCCATGGCGATGGCACCGGGCGTTGTCGCACCCGTTGCGGCCACCAGAACCACTTGCCCAACAGCGCCGCGATGGACGGCGTCATCAGCGACCGCACGATCAGCGTGTCGAAGAGCAAGCCCAGGCCGATCGTAGTACCCACCTGTCCGATGACGGTCAGCTCGCTGACCGCCATGGTCATCATGGTGAAGGCGAAGACGAGCCCCGCCGAGGTGACGACGGAACCGGTGCCGCCCATCGACCGGATGATTCCGGTGTTCAGGCCGGCGTGAATCTCTTCTTTGAACCGCGCCACCAGCAGCAAGTTGTAGTCGGCGCCCACGGCAAGCAGGATGATGACCGACATCGCCAACACCATCCAGTGCAGCTCGATGCCGATGATGTGTTGCCAGATCAGCACCGACAGTCCGAACGACGCGCCCAGTGAAAGCAGGACGGTTCCGACGATGACCGCCGAGGCCACCACACCTCGGGTGATGATCAGCATGATGATGAAAATCAAGCAGAGTGAGGCTATTCCGGCGATCAGCAAGTCATAGGTGTTGCCGTCACTGAGGTCCTTGTAAATTGCCGCGGTGCCTCCGAGATAGATCTTGGAGCCCTCCAGTGGTGTGCCCTTGAGCGCTTCGTAGGCGGCCTTCTTGATCGCCGCGATATGCGCGATGCCTTCCGCCGACATCGGATCGCCGTCGTGACTGATGATGAAACGCACGGCGTGGCCATCGGGGGAGATGAAGTTCTTCATGCCTTTCTTGAACTCGTTGTTGTTGAAGATCTCCGGCGGCAGATAGAACGAGTCGTCATTCTTGGACGCGTCGAACGCCTTGCCCATCGCGTTGCCGTTCTTCTGGGCCTCGTTCTGCTGATCCTGCAGACCCTTCTGGGTCGAATACATGGTCAGCATCGTCGTTTTCATGGCCTTCATGTTCTCGATCATCGACGGCATCAGCGCCACCATCTGAGGCATCAGGGTGTCGAGATGGTCCATGATCGGAAGCAGGCTCTCGATGTCATCGGTCATCGTGTCAATGCCGTCGAGGCCGTCGAAGACCGAGCGCAGTGACCAGCACACCGGGATGTCGAAGCAGTGTTTCTCCCAGTAGAGGTAACTGCGGATCGGCCGGAAGAAGTCCTCGAAATCGGCCATGTGGTTACGTAATTCGTTGATGTCGATCGTCATGTCGTGCATCTTCTTGACCATCTGATGCATATCGTTGGACATCTGCACGGTGATGCTCTGCATCTTGGTCATGCTGTCGATCGTCGTCTGCATCATGTCGGCCTGCTTGAGCATGTCGGCCATCTGGTCTTCTTGGTACTTCTGATTCATCTGCTGGGTGACGCCCTGCATGCTCATCTGGAACGGGATCGAGGTGTGCTCGATCGGCGTGCCCTCGGGCCTGGTGATGGCCTGCACGCGACCGATTCCCGGCACCCGGAAGATCGTCTTGGCGATCTTGTCGATGACCAAGAAGTCCGCGGAGTTGCGCAGATCGTGGTCGCTTTCGATCATCAGCACTTCGGGATTCATGCGTGCATGCGAAAAGTGCCGATCGGCGGCAGCGTATCCCTCGTTGGCCGGCAGATCGTCGGGCAGATAATTGCGGTCGTTGTAGTTGGTGCGGTACCCGGGCAGTGTCAGCAGGCCGACGAGTGCGATGCCGATCGTCATGACCAGGATCGGCCCGGGCCACCGCACGATAACTGCGCCGATCTTGCGCCACATCCGAATACGCTGCGTGCGCTTGGGTTCGAGCGTCTTACCGAAGCGCGTTGCCACCGTGATGACCGCGGGCCCGAGTGTCAACGCGGCCAGGACCACGACCACCATGCCGATGGCCAACGGGATGCCCAGCGTCTGGAAGTACGGCAGGTTGGTGAAGTGCAGACAGAACGTCGCACCGGCGATGGTCAGGCCCGAGCCGAGCACCACATGCGCGGTGCCATGGAACATGTCGTAATAGGCGTCTTCGCGGGAATCGCCCTTACCTCGGGCTTCCTGATATCGGCCGATCAAAAAGATCGCGTAGTCCGTGGCGGCCGCGATCGCCAACGTGACGATCAGGTTGGTCGCGAAGGTCGACAGCCCAATGATGTTGTAGTAGCCCAGGAACGCGACCATTCCGCGTGCGGCCGACAGTTCCAGTACCACCATCACCAGCGTGAGCAGCACTGTGACGATGGAACGGTAGACCAGCAACATCATCGCGATGATCACGGTGAACGTGCACATCGTGATGATTTGCACGCTGCGGTCACCGGCCACATGCTGGTCGGCTGAGAGCGCGGCGGGTCCGGTGACGTACGCCTTCACCCCGTTGGGTGGAGGCACACTTTTGACGATGTTCTGAACCGACTCGACGGACTCGTTCGCCAGCGACTCGCCTTGGTTTCCGGCGAGATAGACCTGGACATAGGCGGCCTTGCCGTCGTTGCTCTGCGCACCCGCCCCGGTCAGTGGGTCACTCCACATGTCCTGAACGTGCTCAACGTGTTTGGTGTCGGCGTCGAGCTTCTGAACGATTTTGTCGTAGTAGGCGTGGGCATCGGCGCCGAGCGGCTGTTGCCCCTCGAGAACGATCATGATCGAGCTGTTGGACTTGTACTCCTTGAACTCAGCGCCCATGCGCTTTGTCGCGACCACCGATTGCGCATCGTCGGGGGCCATCGAGACCGAGCGCATCTTCCCGACCGTGTCCAGGTCGGGGACGATCGTGCTGAGCACCGCGATCAGTGCGATCCAACCCAGGATGATCAGTACGGCGAATTTCCGGATGAAGCGCGGGATCTTCTCCCGCACCGGCGCTGCGGCGGTCGGGAGCGCGTCGGTGCGGGCGTCGTTAAACGTTGTACTCATGCGGATTTCACCAGGCAGAAGGTCAGGGCGTGCACGCCGGTGGTTATCTTCTCGTCTTTGATTTCGTCATCGATGGTGATGCGGCACCCGAGGTAGTCACCGTCGCTTTGCGCCGAAAGATTTGGGAAGACCGACGGAGCGGTGGTCTTGAGGACCATCGTCCAGGGCAACGGCGCACCGTCGATCCGCTGCGGGTCGGCCGACAGATCCAGGTAGTTCACGTTCGCGTGGCTCGCCGAGCCGAAGACTTCGTACTTGACGACCTTGGGTTTGAACGGCTTGGAGTCGTCGAGCCGCGGACTCGTCAGGACGCCGGTGTCGTTGGCGCCGAAGAAGGACTTGACCCGGACCACGGCGAAACCACCGACCACCACCACCGCCACGATCAAGAGCGGCAACCAGGCGTTGCGCACAATCTTCGATAGCAACAACTACGTGAGTCCTTTTCTCGTCACCATCGTGTGGCCACCGCCCGCATGACTCGCGGACCCTCGAGCGCACCGGCCGCTTGAGTCAGCATCGGGGTCGGCCCTTGCCGGGGAGCGTCCCCGAACACCGCCACCAGCGCATACTACATGATCTGCATATCTTGCAGATCATGCAAGATTTGCCCGCGGTGTTTCAGATCACTCGGTGAAGATGCTGTTCACCAGCGCGGCGGCCCGCTCGACATACGGCATCGGCGTGTCGTCGGGATCCACCGGTTCGCTACTTGCCCACTTTTCGAGGCCGGAACGTACCGCGGTCAGTGCCAGCGCGGAAATCAAGGCGGCCATCTCGTCGTCCGGCTTCATGTCCTGGCGGCGCACGATGATGTCGGTCAGCTGAAGCTGAAAGCGCTCCAGGTCCGCGAGGAACGCGGCCAACACCGCGGGGGAGGTTTTGGCGAGTTCGAGCATGTGGGCCGCCTGCTCGCGCAGTGGCGGCACGTCGCGCAGATGGTGCGCTGCCAGGGTGATCAGCTCGGCCAGCACGACGGAGTAGCGGGCGGGACCGGCCGCGACGAAATCCGCGACCAACTCGGCTGGAATGTCCGAGGGGCCATAGGCGATGGCGGACTCTTTATTCGGGAAGTAGTTGAAGAACGTGCGCGTCGAGATTCCGGCTTCGGCGCAGATTTCCTCGATGGTCACCTTGTCGAAGCCGCGCTCGAGGGCCAACCGCACCGCGGCGTCGCGGATGTCTGCGCTGGTTTCGCGGCGACGCCGCTCACGCAGTCCCATCGGGTTGGCCATACCCCCATAGTTGCACGTTCTGCACATTTTGCAGTCAACTAGCTCGTTAAGAGGCGCGCTTAGCCCGGCTAATCCTCGGCCGGCGACGCCAAAGCGGCCCAGAGATGATCGCGCTGGCTGGCGAAGAACTTCGCCGAGATCGGCGCCTTCTCCACGATGTTGTCGAACGCGTGAAACGCGCCGGGGGCGATTTCCTCGTGGACGGGTACGCCCGCCTCGCGCAACCGCCGCGCGTAATCGAGGCACTCCTGATAGAAGAGGTCCAACGTCCCAACGCCGATCCACGCCGGCGGTAGCCCGGACAGGTCCGTTCGACGCCCCGGGGCCGCCACGATGGGATCCGCTCCGTCGAGGTACCACCGCCACGCCTGCTGGTTATCGTCTTCGGTCCACATGATGCGCTTGCGGCCGTCCCCATTCGCGCCGGTGCGATCGTCGAGCATGGGATAGACCAGCATCTGGTAGGCGATTTTGACGTCGCTGCGGTCGTGTGCGCGTTGGGCCAGTGCTGCGGCGAAATGTCCACCGGCGCTTGCGCCGCCGACAGCGATTCGCTCGGGGTTGACCCACGGCTGGCGGGCGAGCCACCGCAGCGCCGCATAGCAGTCGTCGACCGGTGTCGGGTACGGGTGCTCGGGTGCGAGGCGGTATTTGACGGCTGCCACCGCGACGCCGGTGAGACGAGATAGCTTGCGGCAGAACTTGTCATCCTGGACGGGCGTTCCCATGATGGTGCCGCCGCCATGGATCCACAGCAGCGCGGGTGCCCGCTCGGGGAGGCCCGCCGGACGATGCATGCGGACTTTGACGTGTTTGTTGACCGCGACCACCGGTACATCGCGGAGCCGGCCGGCGTTGCCCAGGACACCCATGACGGCTCGCTGAACCTTGTACCCGCGATGCAGGGCGTATCCCCGGGGCAGCAGGCGGGCCACCTTACGCAGATCGGGATCCACGGCTTGTGGTCCGGTGAAGGCATCCTCGGGCAGGGCATTCGCCATGGGTGTTCTCTGTCCCCTTACGCCGGCAGGCCATTTTGACCATACACAGCGGGAACGTTGTTGCCCCGGGGGGCTAGCGGGCCGCGTCATCAATCTGAACGGGGTATCCGGCGCGCAAGATTCGCACTGTGGACGGCGGGGTGAGCACCGTGGCCTGACCGCTTACGGGCCGAAGTAACTTGTGCCGGTACGTGTTGTCTTGGTCCCAGGCCGCGAGGTGACCGCCGACGACGACGGCTGGACCGGAATCTGTGGCGACGAATGCCCCGTCGGGCAGATCGATCCAACGGGCGCGGTGGCCGGTCTTGTCGCGCCGTTCTCGGTGTAGCTGGGTGTCCATTTCTTTGCCATAAGGGTTTGTCCCGCAACGTGTTTCGACCCATAACGATCGATAGGCCAGGTAGTCGCGTTGCCGGCATTCGCCGCACGGGCGATGTCCGGCAGCCAGCGCCACCGCCTCGTCGAGGAAGAACAGCGGCGTGTAGCGGTTGGGTTCCCACTGCGCCACTCGGCGGCCCCGGAACGACAGCACACAGGTAATCCAGGTCTTGTGCTGATGGTTGCGAACGACGTCGCGGCTGGCGCGGCCTTCGTGCAGACGCCCGCGGTTGCCCATCCAGGCGCCCCGGCCGGGAACGGCGATGATCACGCCCACCGGTGAGACGCGGTTGCGCGCCGGTCCTGCCGTCGTCATCCCCGGTGCTCAAGGTCGAGCAGCAGGCGTTTGGCGACGGGTCCGCCGCGGTAGGCCCCCGCGGCACCGTCGGATCGGATCACCCGATGACACGGCACCACGATCGGGATGGGGTTGGTCGCGCACGCGGTGCCCACCGCGCGCACCGCGTTGGGAGAGCCGGCGAGTCGCGCCAGCGTGGCGTAGCTGGCCGTGGTGCCGTAGCTGACGTCGGTGTTGAGGTGCTCTAGCACCGTGCGCCGAAACCCGCGCGACAGTGACCAGTCCAGCGTGACGTCGAAGGTGTGCCGGCGGCCGGCAAAGTATTCGTCCAGCTGTCGCACGATCGGATCCAGCCGCGCCGGCGCCTCAAGCATCCGCGGACTGATCCGTTCGGAGAGCGTCAGCAGCACGCCGTCTCGGTCCTCGTTCGCGAAAGCCACCCTGACCAGTCCCAGCGGGGTGGCGGCCAGCAGCAGCGGCCCGACTGCGGAATCCATTGTGCGATAGGCGATGTCGAGCAGATCTCCAGCCTGTGCATCCCGTTCCAGGCGGGTGCGCAGGCGTCGCAGATGATTCGCATCGACGGGGTAGAGGTGAGTGAGGTCAGTCGAGGCCATGATGATTCCTTGCGTTGTCGAGAAGGGGATAGGTGCGCCGCAGGGTGGCGATGCCATCGGCTGCGGCCCGGCGGGCAGCGTCGACGCTGCTGTCGAGGATCGTTGCGATCTCGGCGTAGGGCAGGCCCGCCAGATAGTGGTAGGCCACGGCGTGACGTTGCTTGGGCGGCAGTGCACCCACGGCCGCATCCAGGTCGAGGTCGTGTCCATCGGCTCGTTCCCCGGCGGGGGAGTCGGGGGTATCGGCGACCGGGATGGCCCGCCTTGCCGCCGCCCGAGTGATGTCGATGGCCTTGCGGTGAGCAATGGTGACCAGCCACGCCTCGACATTGGCCCCGACCGGCAGTTGCGGGTAGGCCTTCAAGGCGGCCAGGAAGGTGTCCGACCAAGCGTCGTCGGCGTCGCTGTGCCCGACCACGGCGCGCACCACCCGCAACACTGTCGCGCCGTGCTGTGCCACGACGGCCTCAAACGGCATCTTCACCTGGTTGGCCTGCACGGCGATGTCACCGGTTGGTATGGCTGATCATGCGATCTCCTCTTGCTCCCGATGGGAAGACGTCGGCGGATCGTGAAATGTGAGAAATCAATTCGCATCCCATCTCACGCCGCCGGACCGGTCAACGTCTACAGGAATAAAGGAGGTTCAACGATGACAGCACGACACACGATGATCGACAGCCCGTTGGGCGAGCTGACCCTGGTCGCTGACGGCGACGCCTTGACAGGGGTTTATTTTCGGCAGCACTGGCACCCGCCGGCCGCGAATGCTCTGGGCGAGTGCGTCGGATCGGCTGCCGACGATCTGCTCGGTCGCACCGCCGAGCAGCTGAATGAGTATCTCGCCGGAGAGCGCACTCGATTCGATCTTCCGATCGCGTTGGTGGGAGAAATGCGTCGGCGCCGAATCTGGGATCGGCTTGTCGGGATCGGGTACGGCCAGACGAAGACATACGGTGAGCTGGCCGAGGAACTGGCCGACGGCACCACCGCTTATGAAGTAGGCCAGGCGGTCGGGCGCAATCCGCTGAGCATCGTCGTTCCGTGCCATCGTGTCGTCGGAAAGGACGGCGCACTAACGGGTTACGCGGGCGGCCTGAAACGCAAACGATTCTTGCTGGAGCTGGAGGCGCCGGCACCCGCGTTGGCTGGCAAGCTGTTCTGATGGTCTCGACCTGGCGCCAGCGCGTCGATGCCGCCGATTGGGAGCAGTGCACCGCCGACATGAACGACGTCGGCGGTGCACTGCTCCCGGAGCTGATCACGCCTGCCGAGTGCGCCTCGGTCATCGATTTGTACGCCGACGCCAGTCGTTTTCGCGCAATCGTCGACATGGGCCGGCACCGCTACGGGCAAGGCGAGTATCGCTATTTCAAACAGCCCTACCCCGGTCCGATCGAAGATCTGAAACAGGTGCTCTACCCGCGGCTGTTGCCGATCGCCCGGGACTGGTGGACGAAGCTTGGGCGACAGGCTCCGTGGCCCGACACTCTCGACGAATGGCTGGACACGTGCCATCGCGCCGGCCAGACCAAGCCCACGGCACTGCTGCTCAACTACGGCCCGGGTGATTGGAATGCGCTGCACCGAGACCTCTACGGAGAGCTCATCTTTCCGCTGCAGGTCGTCATCAACCTCAACGAGCCGGGCGTCGCGCACACCGGAGGCGAATTCCTGCTCGTCGAGCAGCGGGCCCGGGCGCAATCACGGGGGACGGCCACAACATTGCCGCGCGGACACGGCTATGTCTTCACCGCCAGAGAACGGCCGGTGCGGTCGACCCGAGGATGGTCGGCGGCCCCGGTACGCCATGGGGTGTCCGCCGTCCGCTCCGGCCGGCGCTACACGCTGGGATTGATCTTCCACGACGCGGCCTGAACACGGCTGTCGCCGGTTGCGGCACGATGGTGCGCATGGAGTTGTACGACGCTATGCGTTCTACCGCGGCAGTGCGCGAATTCACCGACGACCCGCTTCCCGATGACGTTCTCGAACGCATCCTGGATAACGCGCGCTTCGCACCGACCGGCGGCAACCGGCAAGGCGTGCGCGTCATCGTGCTGCGCGACCAGGACACCCGGGCTGCGTTGGCTGATCTCGGGCTTACCGCGGCCCGCCGCTATACCGCCCAGCTCGCCAACGGCGAGTCACCATGGAACCCGTTGCAGCCGACCAGCTTAGATGCGGCCACGATCGAGGCGACGCAGGTGCCTGCTCAGATGTCGGCGCCGTTTCGTGAGGCGCCGGTCGTGTTGATGTTCCTGGTCAATCTCGGCGTTGTCGCCGCGACCGACCAGGATCTCGATCGCATCGCGGTGGTACCCGGTGCCTCGGTGTACCCGTTCGTGTGGAACGTGTTGCTGGCCGCGCGCAATGAAGGATTTGGCGGAGTGCTGACAACGATGGTTGTCGCCGAGGAGCCACAGGCGAAAGATCTTCTCGGCATCCCCGACTCGTATGCCATTGCCGCACTGGTGCCGTTGGGCAAGCCGGTACGTCAAGTTTCGAAGTTGCGACGCCGGCCGGTCTCGGAGTTCGCTACCTGTGACCGGTTCGACGGAGCCCCCTTCGTCGGCTAGTCGGTTGTTCTCCCAAGAGAAAGGGCAACCGGGATTTGGGGCAGGTTGTTGCCTGCCGGCTATTAGGCTGCGACCACCACGTCGTCGCCTCCGCGGATGTATCGTTGCTCAATCGCGAAGTCCGTCAATAGCTTTCGCATGTTTTTGCGCCCTCGGTGGATGCGAGACATGACTGAACCCAGTGGTATGTTCAGGATTTCGCCGATTTCCTTGTACCGGAAGCCTTCGACGTCGGCGTAGTAAACAGCCAGCTGCTGCGATTCTGGAAGCTGCTGAAGTGCCTGGCGGACCTCGGGATCGCCGATCGAATCGAGCACTACGGTCTCAGTCGACAATCGTCCCGCCATCGACTGTGCGGGTCCCGCGGGAAGCAGAAAGTCGCTGATGTCGCCGGCCAGCCACTCCGTTGGACGACGTTTGGCGGTGCGGTAGTGATTGATTCGCGTGTGGTTCATGATCGTGAAGAGCCATGCGCGTAGGTTCGTGCCTTCCCTGAAGGATCCAAATCCGACATACGCCTTGATCATGGTTTCCTGGACGAGGTCCTCGGCGTCGGCGTGGCTTTGGGTATACCTGCGTGCCGCACGGAATAGCTGATCCCGCAGCGGAATGACGTCGCGTTCGAATCGCGTTGCGAGATTATCGAGCTGGGGGCTTTGCGGCGACGGCGACATGATCATCAACCTCGTAATCTCTGAGCTCGGTTGTGTCTCTTCATCAGAGCAACCAAGGATCATCGTGTCCAATGAATGGTTATGATCCGACCCATCAAAATTGGAGATGACGGTTCGAGCAGCCTACGGAAAAGCGAATAGGAACCGCTGGCTAAGGCAATTGGGCTGCCGACTGCTGGCCTGGTCGCGCTGCCGACGCCAGGATCAGCTCGGCGAGCTTAGCGGCGGCCGGCGAGACCCGCGTCGGCCCGCTCATGGCGAGATAAATCGGCCACACGATCTCTGGCTGCAGCGGCACCGCCCGGAGGTCCGGAAAGCGGCCGGCGTCGCTGGCGGGCATGAACATGGTGCCCAATCCGTGCTGCACCAAACTGGATGCGACCCCGTAGTTGACCGCCGCTTCGTATCGGGTGCGCGCCGCGATGCCGGCCGCCGTAAAAGCGTTCTCCACGATGCGGCGCAGGCCGAATTCGGCCGGGAATCCGATCAGGTTCTCGTGGGCAAGCTCAATGATGCCGACGCGGTCGCGCTGTGCCAAATGATGATCGGCCCTGCAGACAAAGACCATCGGCTCCTCGGCCAGCAGCCTCATGTCAATACCCGTCGGGAAGCGGTCCGGAGCGGAAACGAAGGCAAGGTCGAGCGTGCCGTCGGAGATAGCGGAGAGATGCGGCATCGAACCCGATGGGCTCAGTCGCAGAATGATCTGCACCTGGGGATAGGTGCGGTGAAATTCCCCCAGTACCCGCGGGACGTCCAGCGCCCCAAAGGATACGAGTGAACCCACTTCCACGGTGCCGGAAAGCTCACCGAGGTAGTCGTTGATTGAGTCCTTGGCGAGCCGGGCGCTGTGGACGATGCGGCGTGCATGCTCGCGAAACAGCTCGCCCGCCGGCGTCAGTTTGATCTGTTGCTTGGACCGATTGAACAGCTCTACGCCGAGTTCCCGCTCCAGCTTGCTGACGGACGTGGACAGGGCGGATTGGACGACGTGGACCCGCTGTGCCGCGCGCGAGAAGTTCATTTCGTCCGCCACAGCGATGAAGTACTCGAGCTGACGTAGTTCCATCCCGCACACCCTGTCAATGGAGTTGAGGAACATGTCAGTTGTCATCGGTCGGCCTGACGCTGTGCGCATGCTCCAACGAGATGTAACACTCGTCAAGCTGCATTGCGTGCGCTGCCGATCCTTCGGGATTCCTGCCGAAGCGATGATTGCCGCTGGCTGGCGGAATGGCGATACTCCAGGGGCCCAGACAGGTGCACATAGGAGACGATGCAGTGACGCGAATCGCGCCTTCCGCAGCCTTTGCCGAGATGCCGACTGAAAATCTCGGTCAAGGGGATCGGATCAACCTCGGCGTTGCCTCCATCGTCAGTCGCCTGCCCGCGGCCGCCGAGGCCCTGGGCGCGTTGACCGCTGCGCTGCGCAGCAACGGGAGTTTGTCGCCGCGGCTCCTTGAATTGGTGCGGCTGCGGATCGCGTTTTTCAACCAGTGCCGAAGCTGCATCGCGGTGCGCTACCAAAGCGCCATCGATGACGGGCTCAACGAGGACGCGGTCTGCTCGCTGGAGCGGCCCGCCGACGCGGACAATCTTTCGGACGCCGAGCGATCGGCTCTGCGCTTCGCCGAGTTGTTCGCGACCAACCACCTCGCCATCGATGACGTGGTCTACGACGAGTTACGCAAGCACTTCAGCGAAGATCAGCTTGTGGAACTCGGTCTGCACTGCGCAATTGCGTTGGGAGTGGGGCGGCTCTCCGCGACGTGGGATGTCAGTGACGATCTGCCGGAATCGAACGGATCGTCCGAGCGCTTGGCGCCCTGGAACTCCGCGTCCGTCGTCGCGACCGGCTAGACTATAAACGTCACTGTGACGGAAAGTGTTGGGGCGCTGGATCTTTTAACTGTCACAGGCTGCGTCGGCGATACAGCCTGAGGCGATGAATATCGGCAAGAGCCGCCGGGCCGGTGACCGGTCGCAGCGCGTTCTCAAGCCGGGCGCGGACAGCATCGGTGTCCAGGCCGACGCCGATCGCCACGAGGCAGTTGGGTGATGCGCCGGGCGGTGCTTTGGCGATGTGGATCGACGTGCCCACCAGATTGACCGCAAAGGTGGGTGTGGATTTTCCGTATCTCATGACCACCGCGCCCTTGATTCGATAGGCCCCGGCAGGCGGATCCTCGAGTAAGTCGATCAGCGCGCCGGGGTCGATTTCGCCCTGGCTCGTCGCGGTGACCGACTCGGCGTGCGAGCTGTCGTGGCCATGGGCGACAGGGTCGGTCGTGGCATCGACGAATAGATCGCGCAACGATAGCTGGCCTGTCACCTCGGGCGTTTCCGCTACGTCATACAGCAGTGCGGGATCGACTTGGCCACCGACTGCTCCGACGACGGTCGCACGTGGGTTACGTTCTCGCACGCGGCGTTCCACCCGCTCGATGGTCGCGGCTCGATCTTCGCGGGGGAGTCGGTCGAGTTTGTTGACGACGACGAGAGAGGCTACCCCGTAGCGGGCCGGCGAGGTATGGCCGACGTCGACGGTTTCGAAGTGGGTCACGGCGTCGACGACATCGACAAGTCCGCCGTAGCGCACCCCAGGGACTTCGCTGAAGCCGATAATCCGCACGACCGACACGGGCTCAGCCAGACCGCTGGCCTCGACGATGACCGCGTCCAGATTCAGCCGGGGGTCGGCGAGCTTGGTCAAAGCCTCGTCGATACCGCCGTCATCCGGCAGGCAGCAGATGCAGCCGCCGGCGATCGAGGCGGGCTCGTCGATCTGCCCGGTCACCAGCATGGCATCGACGTTGAGCTCACCGAAGTCATTGATAATGACCCCGATTCGCGCACCGGGACTGCGGAGCACGTGATTGAGCAGACTCGTCTTGCCGGCGCCGAGATGGCCCGTCAAGCAGATCACAGGGATCGCTCGCACATTGTCCTTCCGGTCCCACGATCGCATCGTTTAAGCGTAATGCTAATGATTTTCAATAAGCCGTCACGAGGCGGGCCCGGCCGATTGGGTGGACGCTCCGAATCGCGTTGCCGCCCAAATATATTCGTCACAGTGACGTATTGCCGACGCCTAGCGGGGAAGGGGTGGGACCGGCGGACGGGGCCTGCAACTGGGCCGAGACGTCGGCTCCCGGCTATCGGTTGTAGCAATGGGCCGTGGGGGCAGTGTCGCATCCGTGGCTCAGCGACGCTGCCTACGGACGGAAGAATTCGTCACAGTGACGTTTCGGGGGGGTGATCTCGTCCGGACGGGGCAATGGGTAACCCGGCTGCGGAGTGTGGCGCTGGCAGCACATGAGTCATCTCAGCGTCGGCCATCCGCTGCGCCGCTAGCCGCCATCGATCGTCCGTGGGCTGGGTAGCGCCGACCGTCGAGGGGCCTTCATGGGGAACCTCGAGCCCGGCCCTCGGCGACGATCCCAGTCGAGCTCGGCCGATGGCTTATGCCGATAAGCGACATTATGTCAAGTCGGGTACGCCCGTATTACCCGCATCGGCCACCTTGACTCTGCAGTCATTGTTGGGTCGGCGCGTCCAGGTCGGGCGCCCACAACGCACCGTTGATGTGGCTGCCGCCATCGACGAAGAGGGTGTTCCCGGTGAGATATCTGGATTCGTCGCTGGCCAAAAAGACTGCTACAGGGGCGATATCGTCGTAAGAATCGCCTAGTCGACCCATGGGATTGGCGGAATCTGCGAGCGCTTCTATCTCAGGGTTGTGATCAATAGCGCGGAAGAATGCCTGGCTCTTGGCCGCCGGGCACAACGCGTTTACCGTCACGCCGGTAGGTGCCCATTCCCGCGCCGCAGTTCGGGTAAGGGCACGCAACGCTTCTTTGGCGGCGTTGTATTCCAGAGTGCCCATGTGAGCGTTGACGCCGTTAAGGCTGCACATATTGATGATGCGACCCCATCCGGCTGATTTCATGTGCGGATAGACGGACCGCATCGCCCAGAACGGCCCGTAGTACCCCACCGCGATACCGAGCATCAATTGTTCGTCGGTTTTCTTCTCGACTCTGCCGATTGCGCCACCACCCCAGGCGTTGTTCACCAAGATGTCGACCGCTCCGAATTCGCTCACCGTGTGCTGCACCGCCTTCTCCACGTCCGCCTTGTTAGAGACGTCGGTTCGTACGAAGACGCCGTTGATTGCGCTGGCGACGCGGCGGCCTGCGTTCTCGTCAAGGTCGGCGACGACGACCCTAGCGCCCTGGTCGGCGAAACGTCGGGCCACGCCCTCGCCGATGCCAGCACCGGCGCCCGTCACCAGCGCCACCCTGCCGTCCAACGGGTTGCTCATTCCCCCATCACCCCGCTGGCGAGCAGTGTTCTGGGCTCTGCCGTCCCGTCGACCGCCTTGGTGACTCGCTGCGTTATCTGCCAGCGATTGTCGATGCGCCGCAGACGAAAATGGTTCGCACCCGCCCGCATGACCGCGAAGCGCTCACCGGTGTGCACGATCAGGATCGATTCGCATACCGCCACTGCGCGGTCGCCACGGAGGGTGACCACTGCGGGCCCCAGGAAGTGGCAACAACCTCGATTGACCAAATTCTGGTGCTGTTCGGACCGCACCATGGCGGCGACGTCCTCACGGCAGCGCATCTGCCAGCCTTCGACCTCATAACTTCCTTCGACAGCCCAGAGTCGTGCTGTCGCTTCGGCTTCGGCGGAGTCGACGAGTGGGCCGTAGGAAGCGATGAGTCGCTCGATTGCCCGCTCATCTTCAATTTTTACCAGTCGGTCATGCAGGTCGACGTGCATTCGGTCTGTCACCAGTTCTGTTTAGCCGGTGTACGGCCTGTTGGGCTGTTGCGTCTCGAACAACGGAACAACTACAGTCCAGTAGAATCAATTCTACCTACGGAGAGGCGCCATGTCGGTGGTCGATCGCTTCACCTCAATCATCGACGTGTTCGACGACAGCACCGTGGGTCTGACGCTCGATGAGGTTGCCGTCCGAGCGGAGTTGCCGCGGTCCACTACATACCGCTTCCTGCACCAACTAATCCGCCAGGATTGGGTCACATACTCCGAACGCGCTTACCGACTCGGCGGCCGAGCTCTGAACTGGGGAGCTGGCGCCGCAGCTGACCTCAATCTGCGGTCGGCCGCGGCACCGGTACTTCACAGTCTGCAGGTTGGCACCGGTGCCGTGGTCCAACTCGGGGTGCTACACGGCCGACATATCATCCACATCGATAAGCTCGGTGGCCCCAGTGTGTCCACCGGCGTCGGATCCCGTTTACTTGCAACAGATTCTGCTCTTGGGCTTGCAATTATCGCCGGACGCGCCTGGGACCAAGCAGATTACATGCCGGGGGTTGACCTGCTGCAGATTCGACGCGATGGCGTGGTGGCCTGCCGCGAGAGCCGCGACCCTAGCTTCGTCTCAATTGCGGCAGCTGTCGACCATCGGTCAGCGATCGGTCTGGTTGTCACCCATCCGGCATCACCTCGCCGATATCGCGGAGTGCTCCTGCGTGCCGCCGCCACAATCCGCGGCGCCCTAACCTCGTCGGTCGACGGTGTCAGCGGTCTGAGCCGGGGCTCGAGCCGGTGATCATCGGTGAGCGCATCACACTCGCACCAGTCGATCGCCTGTTCGCTATCGAAGAGATCAAGCGGGTTTTCGCAGATCGCCTTACGGAACTACCACGCATCGGCGGGTGTTCTCCCCGACGCCAGGACCATGCATGACTCGTCAGCTGTCGTGCGATGAACTCATAAGTCGTGACATCATCCGGTGCGCGCCCAACACGACTTTCGTTCGGTCCATGCCGTTGCGGCGTTCGACATCCGCTGCGTTGTCACCGGCGATGTGCACCGGTCCGCGCGCTAGATTCTCCAAGCCTTCGCGAGCTACCACGGCGGGATCGGCGACGCGCAGGCCCGGGACGTCGAAGTTCAATCCGACGCGCTCCATCGCCGGGGTTCGTGTGACGCCCAGAACCAACTCGAGTACGTGAACGTTGTGTTCGCGCAACTCCAGCCAGAGGCTCTCGGCGAAGATTCGGCCGAATGCTTTGACACCCCCATAGACGCTGTGACGCATCGAGCCGACATAGCCCGCCATCGAGCCGACTAGCAGGATTCCACCCCGCCGATGGGCACGCATGGGCCGCCCGAAATGCTGAACCAGAGCCATCATCGTACGGATGTTGAGATCGATCACCTGGGCGAAGTCAGACAGGTCGCCGTCGAGCAGGTCCGCGCTGCAGGTATTGGCGCCGGCGTTGTAGATGAGCAATCCCACTTCGCATTCTGCGGCGGTCTCGGCGATTCGCGTAGGAGCTTCAGTGGAGGTCAGATCGATTGCCAGGGTCCGCACTTCAACCCCGAGGTCTCGGCAAGTCTGCGCCGCGCACTCGAGCGGCCCATGCTTTCGTGCGATTAACACCAGATTAATGCCCTCGCCGGCCAGTAGTCGCGCGAACTCCGCCCCGACTCCTTCGGAGCCGCCTGCGATCACTGCCCAGGGACCGTACATTTCGAGCCGATTCACAGGTCGATACTGGCCGACTAGGCGACGATTGCAAGCTTCGTCTCGTATACCGACATAGCCGCGACTGTCCCACTGGGTGCTTTCATACTTGAGGCATGCCACGCATCGGCCAGCCGCGCCTACCTGTTGCGCCTGTTAACAGCGAGCAAGTCGCTCGCCGTGACGCGATCTTGTCTGCCGGAGCACGCCTCGCTCGATCCAAGGACCTCGATTGCATCAGCGCCCAGGAAATAGCCGCCGAAGCGGGGGTGGCGCTGCGTACGCTGTATCGGTATTACCCGTCGAAGTACCACGTATTCGCCGAACTGCTCACCACCCAGATTGACACGATCAAGCTGCCCGAAAGCAGATCCGGCTCAGCGGTAGCGGAGTTTATGGCCGAAGCGTGCCGAAACATGCTCAGGCACAAACATCTTGCGGGTGCAATGATCATCTCCACGCAGGCCGTACGCGCACAAAGCAAGGCCTCGGGGTATCACGCTATGCGGGATGTCATTCTTCAGGTCGCTGGAGTGCGAGTCCCCACAGAGGACCAGATTCAAGCTGCACGACTCGTCGAGCAAGTGACCTTCGGCGTGCTCATGTGGACGGTGGGCGGAGAACTCGACACCGAGCAAGCTATCGCCGATGTCCGTTTGGCCTGCCGACTGCTTGTTGCTGATGTGTTTCCGGAGCAAGAATCATGATCAGGCCCAAGCCGATGACGATAGAAGGCTTGGCTCCATGCCGATGATGTTGCAAGCCTGTCTTGGGTCGGCTCCCGGGTGGCATCGCTTAGCGATTCCCGACAGGCGATACGCGATGCCGACTATGTCCGATCAGTCATCATGTCCGTCAAGGCTGGCCGCAGCATCGGGATGAGAGTCGACGCGGCAAACCGCTCCCCGATGAGCCGATGTGTGGTCGCGTCCGGATGGAGCTGATCAGGTAGCGGATGAATTGCTTCGTCAGCCGGTCCGTAGAGCGTCAAACCGTTGACATAGTGGATCAACGAGTCGTCGTCACGTCTTCGCGCGACGATGGCGGCGAGCTGGTCACGGATGTGGCGCAGGGTCAATCGGCCCAAGCCGTCCAATCGCGTTGCCTCGGCCGGATCGCCCGTCGCGATGAACCGAACCCTGCCGTGCGCCAGCGCTTCGACATCGAAAGCGCCTGGGCCCGGGGTTATTTCGTGGATCGGGCAGTACAGTGGGCCGACGACGACGAGCGGCGTCCGGGGATGCCCGTCGCGAATGGTGTCGAGGAATCCATGCACGGCAGGCCCAAACGCCCGCTGCCGCATCAGGTCGGCATTGACAAGATTGATGCCCAGTTTCACGGATACGACGTCCGCGGATTGGTCGCGAATGGTCCTGGCGACAAACGGATCGAGCAGCGCGCTACCGGAGAGTCCGAGGTTCGTCAGTTCCACACCGGCCAGCGCCGCAGCGATCGCCGGCCACGTGGTACTCGGGCTAGCGGCATTCGAGCCCTGGCTGATCGAACTGCCGTAGTGCACCCAGCGTTTCCGGGAGCTGGACAAGGGCTCGACCGCTGCGTCGGTGCGCAGCGCGACCAGCTCGATCCTCTCGTAGTGCGGCAACCAGATCTCGACGTCTTTCGCGCGAGGAGCTAGGCCGCCGAAACGGATGGTCGCGGTCGGACCCGATTCCCGTCGGCTCGCGCCGGTCACCGGGTCGAACCGCACCGTGTCGCCCTCGTACGTCGGCGCCTGAGCTGTCAGTCGATCGTCGATGACGAGATCAACGGTGCCGTCGGGCCGCTCGGGAACGCCGCTCAAAACGACTCGCGTGCGATGCAATTCGAGCTCGATCGCGGACGCAGCCGTCCGGAATGCCACCCGCACTCCGGAGGGCTGCGACTCGGCCCCGAGTAGCTGTGGGTCGTCACACTGCGCACGGGCACGAGCCGGGAGTCTGTGCGGCAACCAGCCCCGCCGGGTGCGCTCGAGCTCAGCGAGCCCGCGCAATAGCTCAGCCCCAATCTCATGGTGAATCAGTAGAGCACCTCAACCATCCCGTTCGATCCTATTTTCCTGTGGGCCAATGGCTTTGCATGGTCGACGCCGGCGCGGTACTTCTCCCCCGTTGTTGCGCGGATCGCACAGCGTCACCTGGCCATAGCCAAGGTATTACCGGCACAAGAGCCATTCGGCCAGCGGGTGCACGAAATAGCGCAACGAGAACGCCTCGTACACCGCGCCGACGACGAGCAAGGCCAGGGCCGGCATTGCCAGCCAGCCGAGGTCCTGCAGCCCGCGCAGGTAGCCCTGCCGGCGGTTTTCGGCTCCGACGGTCCGTGGGCCGACCCAGGACTTGCCGAGCAGGTAGGCACCCAACAGCAGCAGTATGTAGGCCTGGAACTCGACGAGCAGCGTCAACGAGTGCGGGATAAGGGCCACCCAGCCGATGTCGTTCGGCGGGACGAGCGTCATCCCCGTCGTCAACGCCCAGTAGGCGAACAGTGCGATGCCCGCGAACGGCACGATCATCGACGGCACGACGATGGTCAGTGCACCCATCTTCAGCGTGTTCACCCCGAGAATCGTCACTGCGAACAGCCAGGGATGTGTGATCAGTGATTGGACGAGATCGGCTGTGCCGTCCCGCTGTAACCGCGTGTGCTGGGCCTGGCTCAGTTGCGGGAAGAACAGACCGAGGCAGAAGCCGACTAGAAACAAGCCGTAGGCAGCCGCATTGGCCACCAGGTAGACCTTGGCGTTCGCGCCGACGATACGAAACGGACGCCACCGTCGGACGGGCATGCCGACCTTTCTCGTGAGATGTTCAGACGCCAGTACGCCGCGAGCGGACAGGGCGCTGACGGTGGTGTGCCGGCAATGGCTGTTTATCGGCTGGCGGTTCGTGGTCAGCTGCCCCTGCTGCTGATTACCGTCGGGTTGGGGCGATCGCCGCAGGGCCGCCGCCACACCTCAAAAACGGATGACTGCTAGCCCATTGTCAAGATCGCGACCGCGGCGACGCTGATCACCGCCATCAGGGCCACCAGAATCACCGTGATCGACGCGCGCACGATCTCTTCTTCGGTGAGTCGCCAGCGCGGCTTTAGTTCGACCACAACGGAATCCCCAAAACCTGCCTTCGCGTTCACTTTTGCGACTGCCAAAAGGACATCGGCATGCGCGTCGTCCGGATCTATCTCGACTCGGTCGTACGCGGCGATTGCGGTCGTCATATCAGTCCCCCGGGCTTGCGGACGCCATAGGCGTTATTGCAGGGCCGAAAGCTTCGGCCTTCTTGTATATCCAAAGATAAGAGTGCGAGATCACGTTTCCGGTAACGATCCCTAACGGTCACGGCACACGGTCGATCAGTCGTGGATGGCCTCGTATCTCAGCAGGACCGTGCCGCCCGGGAAGGTGCGGTTCTCCAATAGTCGCAGCGAAGTTCACGACGGCAGCCTTGGGAAGAACGGGGTGCCGCCGCCCACGGCCGAGGGCGCCACCACGATCCGGTACTCGTCCACCAGTCCGGCCTGCACGATCGGTGCGGCTAGCGTCGCGCCGCCCACCTCCAGCGTGCCGGGGGTTTCGGCTTTCAGTTTCGTTACCACCTCGACCGGGTCGCCGCGTTCCAGGCGGGAGTTCCAGTCGACGGATTCCAGGGTGCGCGAAAACACGACCTTGGGCATTTCGCGCCAGATGTGGGCGAAGTCGACGATCAGCGGGGTGGCGTCCGGCGCCTTGTCCGCGGTCGGCCAGTACGCGGACATCAGTTCGTAGAGCCGGCGACCGTAGAACGATAGGGCGGTCTCCCGCTCGAAATCGTTCCAATACTGGTGCAATTCTTCGCTCGGCTCAGACCAGTCGATATTGCCCTGCGCGTCGGCGATGTACCCGTCCACCGACACGTTGAAGCCATAGATGAGTTTGCCCATGCGGATAAGACTGCACCGGAGGGTGAAACTCATCGCGACACCAACAGTTTTCAGATGTCGAGGCTCAAGCGCAGGGCACACTGAGGAACACCCATCCGACACTTGGAGGACCGATGCCGGAATGAGCCCGGTTGCCGAATTTGACTTCATCATCGTGGGAGCAGGCAGTGCGGGTTGCCTGCTCGCCAATCGGCTCAGCGCCGACCCCGATCGCCGTGTGCTCCTCATTGAGGCCGGCGGTGAAGATGACTGGTTCTGGATCAAGATCCCGGTGGGCTATCTGTACACAATGGCCAACCCGCGCACCGATTGGTGTTTGACGACCGAGCCCGAGCCAGGTCTGGCCGGCCGCAGCATTCTCTACGCGCGGGGCCGGGTGATCGGCGGCTGCTCGTCGATCAACGCGATGATCCACATGCGCGGACAAGCCAGCGATTACGAGCTGTGGGCGCAGGCTACCGGCGACGAGAGATGGCTTTGGGGTGGCGCGGACCGTCCGGGCCAGACGCTGGCGATCTACAAAGAGTTGGAAAACTACTTCGGTGGCGCCGACGAGTGGCACGGCGCAAGTGGTGAGATCCGCGTCGAGCGGCCGCGGGTGAGCTGGAAGATCTTGAACGCCTGGCAGGCCGCTGCCGCGCAGGTGGGCATCTTTCCAATCGAGGAGTTCAACCGGGGCGACAACGCCGGCAGTGCGTACTTTCATGTCAACCAACGGCGCGGCCGTCGCTGGTCTATGGCTGATGCTTTCCTGCATCCCATCACCCATCGACCCAATCTCACCGTCTATACACGGACCCAGGCTTTGCGGCTTCTGATGGACAACCAGGTCGACGTCGATCAGCGTCGCGGTGCCTGGACCACGGCGCAGCGTCGAGTCACGGGAGTGCAGTTGCTCCGGGGCGGCCAACTCGTCGACGTCCGAGCGTGCCGGGAGGTGATCCTGAGCGCCGGAGCTGTCGGCTCACCGCACCTGATGCAAGTCTCGGGTCTGGGCCCGGGCGGCCTGCTTGCCCAGCATCAAGTGCCGGTGGCGGTCGACCTGCCGGGCGTGGGCGAAAACCTGCAGGACCACCTGCAGCTGCGATCGGTCTACCGGATCCGGGGTGCCCCGACCGTCAACACGCTGTACCGGAATTGGATCACCCGCGCGGGCATGGGACTTCAGTACCTGCTGCTGCGATCGGGACCCATGACCATGCCGCCTTCCACCTTGGGGGCCTTCACCAAGAGTGACCCCACGCTAGGCAGTCCCGATCTGGAGTGGCATGTGCAGCCCTTGTCTTTGGCGAAGTTCGGCGAGCCCCTGCACCCGTTCGCAGCGATCACTCCCTCGGTCTGCAATCTGCGACCCAGCTCGCGTGGCCAGGTGCGTATGGCCAGTGCAGATCCATTGACCAATCCGAAGATTCTCTGCAATTACCTGTCGACTGACGCCGATCGCAAAACCGCCTTGACCGGCCTGCGGATGACCCGGCAGATCATGGCGGCGCCTGCTCTGGCGCGCTACGGCCCGCAGGAGTTGCTTCCCGGCCCGCAACTGGTCAGCGACGAAGAGCTGCAGCAGGCGGCCGGTGAACTCGGTACAACGATTTTCCACCCGGTGGGAACTTGCGCGATGGGAGCCTTTGACGCACAAGGCCGGCCGCGGTCGGCAGCCACGGTGCTCGACACCGACTGCCGGGTGTATCGCGTCGCCGGCCTTCGAGTGGTCGATGCTTCGGCTATGCCCACCATCACTTCCGGTAACACAAACGCGCCGGTGATGCTCATTGCCGAGCGTGCGGCGCGGGCGATCGTGGGGTAAGCCTTTCCGCCGCATGCCCTTTCGTGGGGATAGCCAAATGGTCACCGGTTGGTATCTATTTGGGAATGCACCCGCGTTTCGGCTGGCGCAGGTCTATCCGTAACAACAATCACATCGTTAACATCGCGCGGTGCACATTTTGCCCCCGATGGCCAGTACCGTGCGACCGCGTGTCGTTTCCCGGCGCGACGCGCTGCGCTACGCTGCCGCGGTGGCCGGCGTGGCTGCCGCATCAGTCGCCTGCGGCCTGCCCACGGCAGCTGCCGCCGCTCCCCCGCAACTGATTGACTTTGCCGCGCACCAGATTCCGGCGCAGCAGATTCGCGCTGCCGGCTATAGCGGGGTGGTCAACTACGTTTCGACGTCGCGTCCCGGCTCATCGTTTGGCGCCAAGCCGATCACTCGGTCCTATGCCGACTCGTTGAAAGCCGCAGGTCTGGTGATCGTCAGCAACTACCAATACGGCAAGCCGGGTAGCTCGGCACCGTCGGACTTCACGCGGGGCTATGCCGGCGGCATTGCGGACGGGCGCACCGCCTGGCAGCTGCACACCGCCGCGGGCGGCGGCGAGAGTGCGCCGATTTTCTTCACCATCGACGAGGACATCAATCGCGACAACTGGAATCACACCGCGCTGCAATGGTTTCGCGGAATCAACTCGGTTCTCGGCGTCCAACGCACCGGCGTCTACGGAGGCGTCAGGGTGTGTCAGTGGGCCGCGGACGACGGCGTCGTCGGGTCTTCGAGCACACCTGGCCGCCGGTGGCTCTGGCAAACTCGAGCCTGGTCCGGCAGTCAGGTTCACCCCGCCGCTGTTCTCTACCAGCGCGTGGTGAGTACCGCCTCCAATCCCGGGCCGAAGGTCGGCGGACTCGAAGTCGACGTCAACGACGTCCTGGCCCCCGACTGCGGACAGTGGAACCTCCACGCGGGTCGACCAAGCGGCGACGTGCGGTAGGCGCGAGACCGCAGACCGCGATTCGAATTAGAGCCCGGACGGTACGACCTTGCCGTTGACCGTCACTTCGACCTGACCGGTTGTGGGGTTGTACTCGATCTTGCCGTGCTCGAAGGTCGAGACGAGCAGATCGCCGACGGTGTTCACGTCGCTGGTCGGTAAACCGAGCGGACCCCCCGAACCGTTCGTGCCGGTGGTCGCGGGTGCGCCGTCGGGGTCGCGCGGGATATTCCAGGCCTCCCGGATCTTGCCCGTGGTGATGTACGCAGGCGCGCCGACCTGGTCATTCTTCGCGGTGATCACGCCACCCTGAAACTGTTGGAACACCAGGCCACTCGGCCGTGTGCCCGCATTGCGGTCACCGGTCAGAGGCGTGCCGAGAGCCTTCTTCTGATCATCGGTTGCCGACGCGTACTTGGCCGCGATCGGGCCGGTCAGGGTCACCTCGACGCCGCCCTCCCCGACGAGCTTCACCTCGGTGGGCTGCGTCGGGGCCTTCGACGTGGAGGTCGCGTTCACACTGGTCTGCGGCGGTGCCGACGCGTCGACGCCCTTGCCATTGCTGCAGCCGGCAGTGATCAGCGCGACCGCGGTCAGGCCGACGACTGCCGCGCGGCGGCATGCGATCGTTCTCATGGTTTTCCTCTCAATAGCCGAACCTGACTGCGCGATCGCGGATTCGTAGCCCCGAACGAACTTACAATGCCGCCCGCGCCGTCGATCTGGCACCATAGAACTTCCGGGCCGGCAGGCGCACTAGACCGCTACCGCCAATGGCGGCCGGCGCAAAGGAGTTTCGGTGGGCCTATTCAGAAGGAAGAAGCTTCCCGCTGACGCCAAGGTCTATTACTCCACTCCGTTTGGTGATACCAAGGACGGCAAACAAAAGCCGTTCTTGCTGGAACGCGACGGCGTTTGGTTCATGCCCGTTTTTCGCAGTGTGGATGCGATGAAGGCGTTCTACGACCGAACGAATCGAGCCGGGTACCTGATCCTCGAGGGTGATGTAAAGACGGTGTTGGAAACCAACCGCTCAATCGAGCTGATGAAAAACGTGGGAATCGTCATTGAACCCTTGAGCGAGCATCCGGTTGAGATCACGCCTGACACCTGACGGAGGCTGAGCCGCGACTCCCGCGTCAGCATTCGATTACCGTCAACGAGCCATGGTTGAGGTCGCTGGTGACGTAGGCAAAATGCGTCGTCGGATCGACGGCGATGGCGAGCGGACTGTTACCGACGGCCAGTATTCCGGTGACGATGCGCCGAGTGGTGTCCACCGCCGTAGGTTTCCGCCCTGGCGGCCGAAGCTGCTTCGGGTTATCGCCGCTAAAGATGCTGTCCCGCAGCAGGATTACACCGCTAAGAGCGCGCGCCGGGTTGACCGGCGGGGAGCTGAAAGCCGCCGATTCGGCGGCGCCGCTGCTCGTACATGACCTGATCGGCGCGCTCGAGGACGGCATCTATGGATCGGCCATCTCCCGGTCTGTGTGCGGCGGAGCCGATCGTCAGAACGACAGAGATCGCGGTGCCGTCGGCGAGCGTAATCGGTGTCCTTTGCACCCGGTGTGTTATTCGGTTGGTGAGGCGCGTGAGCGCGCGATCGTCAATGGCGTTGGTGATTACCAGGAATTCGTCGCCACCCCAGCGGGCGACGAGATCGTCGTCCGCGACGGCCGAGAGTAGGCGATCGGCGACTTCGATCAGCAGTTCGTCGCCGGCTCGGTGGCCGCGTCGGTCGTTGACGGACTTGAATTGCTCGATGTCGCAGAACAGAATGCCGTAGCCCGCGTCCGCCGCGTCGAGCTGCTCGAGCTGACTCCAAGCAGCCGAGCGGTTGGCGATCTTCGTGAGGGTGTCGGTGGTGGCTTGGCGGGCCAACTCGGCCTCTCGCATGCGATCCGCGGTGACGTCGAGGATTTGTGAGACGAAGCAGCGAGGCTGGTTTCGATGGCCTTGCACGAGCACGGCGGTGAGGTCGCACCACACGATGCGTCCGTCGGCGGCGACGTAGCGCTTGTCTATGCGGTAACTGCGGCGGCGGCCCGCGAGGCACTCAGCGAGCAGAGCCAGGTCGGCATCCAGGTCCTCGGGATGCGTGATTTCCTGGAAGGTCAGGTCTGCCAGGGCGTTTCGGCTGTAGCCGAGCATCGTTCGCAGTGCCCGGTTGGTGCGCTGGAACGAGCCGTCGAGGCCGACAATGGCCATGCCGATCGGTGAATGCGTCAGCGCCAGCTCGAACCGTCGTTCCCCTAGCAGGTCGAGAACAGCGAAGGGCTGGTCGACCGGTTCGGCGACGGCAGAGCAGGCCGCAAAACCGTGAGAGTGGGACTGGGGCCTGCTGAGGTGGTAACCCTGCGCCCAGAGGATGCCGGCCGCACTGGCCGCGTCCAGTTCGCCCTGGGTTTCCACCCCTTCGGCGATTACGGTCGCGCCGATCTGCGCCGCCAATTCCGCGATGGATTGAGCCAGCCTGCGCCGGGCGTCGTCGGCATCAATGTTGCGCGTGATGGACTGATCGATCTTGATGAATTCTGGTGCCAACTCCAATACGTGAGAAAACGAGGAGAACCCGGCGCCCACGTCGTCGACCGCCACCCGCATACCGCGTGCCCGGCATTCTTCGAGCACGTCGTCGAGAGCGTCGTAATTCTCGACCGCATCATGCTCGGTGATTTCCAGGACCAGACGTGACGGGTCGACCTCGGCGAGCAGCTCGGGCCAGGGAGTCAGCAGCACCGCCGATGGAGAGATGTTCACCGCGACGAACACGTCTTCGGGAAGCTGCGGCAGCAGCGACAAGACACGCGCGATGACCGCGGTCTCCAACTCGATGTCCAAGCCCAACAGCGCTGCTTGGCCGAAGACGAGATCGGGGCGAAAGGGTTCGCACGGGAAGCGCGCGAGCGCTTCGACGCCGACCACTTCACCGGTCGACACATCGTGCACCGCTTGGAAGATGACCTCGAAGTCACGCTCGGCGACCACGCGGCGGATCCCTTCGCGCTGTTCGGCACGGACATTCGTCGTATCCGCCGGCAATTCCAGCAGGGCGCCGATCAGGTCGGCCATCTTGTTGACGATTTGTAGGTCGATGTGAGCCAGGTGCGGTTTAGGGTGCTGGCTCACCGCACACACCATCCCGACGGTGGAGCCGCCCGGGCCGTGTAAGGGGATGCCTACATAAGCACCCAAACCCATTTCGCGTGTTCTGGGCAGGACGGAAGCGGTTCGATCGGCCGACGTGTCCGGGATGACGGCGGGCAGCCGCCCATCGATAACCCGCACGCCATACGACCCAGACAACGACGATCGGTCTCCCGGCGTGAGACTCAAGGCTGGGGTGTCGCCGTCGACCAACTCGACTACTTGCATGCCCTGGTGGAACGACGCTATCCACGCCGTGTCGAGACCCAGCCGGCGCCGCAACAGGCCCAGCAGGGTTTGAACCAACGCCTCGGAATTTGCTGGTTCGACGCTTGTTGGGTGCGCACCCTGGCCGTTGGCCCCCATAGCGACATGGTAATCCGGCATACGGTGTGATCGGGTGGATTCGCGTGCGTGATTGAGTCCTATTGGCGCAGAGCGATTAATCGAGGGTCCAGCTGAAAATGCCCTCGGTAGATTCCACTACCCATGTCGCAGCAGATGTGCCCAGACACTCGGCGTTACTGTTGTGCAGCAACGGTATTCAGTGTCTCGTGGAAGTGATGGCGAGATCGGTTAGCCCGGATGGGGCCCCGAACAAATAGCCTTGTGCCAATCCGCATCCGGCCATGAATACCGTATCCGCCTGCTCGGGGGTTTCGATCCCTTCGGCGATTACCTTGAGCCCCAGTGCTTCGCACAGGCCGATGACCGACCGGTAGAGCGTGAGGTTTCGTTCCGGACCGACGCCGGCCGCGAGTCCACGGTCGAGCTTGACGATTTGCACGGGCAGTTCATGCAGGTAGGTCAGCGAGTTGTAACCGGTGCCGAAATCGTCCAACGCCACGCCGATGCCCAGTTCGTTCAAACGCCTGATAGCGGCGGCTCCGGCGGCGAGATCAACGATGGGGACCGTCTCGGTGATCTCCAGGATGAGTCGATGCGGCGATAGACCATGCCGCGCGAGAATCCGGCTGATGGCACGTTCGAAGTCGACGCTGCCGAGCCGCGCGGCCCCGATGTTGACGTGAACGTCCAACTCGAGGCCTGCCGCTTGGATCTGCGCGCAGGCCTGATCGAGCACCAGTGCGTCGAGTTGTGCCCCCATGCCATTGGCTTCGGCCAGCGAGACGAAAGTTTGGGGAGGAATTTGTATTCCACTCGGTGCCGTCCACCGGGCAAGTGCCTCCACCGCGACCGGCGTGCCGTCGGGGAGGGCCACCACGGGTTGATACTTGAGCTGAAAGCCTTGCGGCACAGAGCCATTCGCTTGTCGCAGCGCTGTCGTAAAGTCCTCTGAAACGGTGAACGCCGGGCGGTACACCACGGCCGTGTCCTTGCCGAGCCGCTTTCCGGTGTACATCGAGATGTCGGCCTGCCTGAGCAGATCGTCGGAGGTCAACGCACCCTCGCCGTATCCGGGGCGGACCAGGCCCATGCTTGCTCGCACCCGCACCGAAGTCCCATGCACTGAGAACGGACTTCGAAGAGCGACCCGGAGCTGGTCGGCGATCATCTCCGGTGTGTCGACAGCGCTGGCAGTGAGGATGGCGAACTCGTCTCCCCCGATGCGGGCCAGCGTGTCGGGACGGCCGAGGCAACTCTGTAGGCGCGCGCTGATCGCACGCAACAACTCGTCGCCTGCCGCGTGCCCGAAACGGTCATTGACTTCTTTGAAGTCATCGATGTCGACGAAGATCAAGACGAACGGTCCATCGTGGATCGCTTCATCCAGCCGCTCGGCCAGCAGCAATCGATTGGGTAGCCCGGTCAGCGCGTCGTGGTGAGCCTGATAGGCCAGCCGGCGTTTGGCGTCAACAAGCTGTGCGGTCAGCATCCGCTGCACCTGCATCGCCACCACGTAGCGGGTCGCGACGAGCAACGCCATCGCCAAATAGGTGCTGGCGAAAAGCGCGTCGATTCCCCGTCCGACCAGGACTTGAAAGGTGAGCAGAGCGGTGCTGCCCATGAAGCCCACATAGGGCAGGGTGAGCCGCGCCCAGTTCGTGGCCTGTTCGTCGTCGTGCGGGCGGGGCCTTGGAGGTAGTACGAGCAAGCTCCACACGATGAACAGCGGGGCCAGAACGAATCCGATGCCGACCCACAGATTGAGCGTGGTGACACCGACGCTTTGAAGATAGGCGAGCAACCTGTCCGAGGAGGCGAGGGTAATCACCGCGGCCGCAAGCAGCATGTAGTTCGCCCGGCCCGGCCGGTACGGCGGATACCACATCGCGAGGAGAACCGCGCCCACCACCGTGATCAGCTCGACACCGGCGATCCCCCAGACGACCCCGGTGTTCGTTGACCGCGGCAGCGCAGCGCCGTCCATCGCGCCCAGGCGGGCGACGTACACCAGGTGGCAAAACGCCAGCGTGCTCACCAGTCCGTCGAGGACGGTCGTGATGACCGCCGGCCAGCCGCGCGCTGAGGTGGGGACGTCGCAATTACGGCCCGCGCGCACGAGGAGCAGCATCGCCACGCAGAACAAGAGACCGGCCACAAAGTACCCGACGACGGCAGGCGCTGGCGCGGCTCCGCCGGGGTGGGTGCCGCCGACCAGATGCGCGAGAGACTCGGCAGCCAGAAAGGTGGCGATCGCTGACAGCAGCGATACTCGCCACCATCGCGACAGGCCGGACGCCCGGGCCACAACGACGAGCCCGACGAACAAAGCGCCAGCACACAGGGCTGCTTCGAGGACAAACTGCACCCGTTGCGCCGAAGCCGGTCCCCACAGCGCGAGCGCGTTGAACACCGCCGCAGCGATCACGACGGCAGATAGCCCCAACTGCAGGCGACGACCCTGAAACGACAACGCGCCCCCTCTGCCCCGCGGCGTTGAAGCTCAATATCCTCGCAGATTATTTTGAAGGCTGGATCGTTATCGCCTGATCAGGTATTTCCGGGGCATTCGCTTCGCAAATTGGCTATTCGGAATTAAACACTGCCTGAGCTCGGCATTGTTTCCGTTGCATTAGTCGCCCCCTCGCCTGCGAGTATCAGCCCGGCGGCGGTACCACCGGCGGACGGCACACGTTGGCTCCCGGATCCCACCACCAGCCGTTGTCGCACGCCAGCGCTTGTGGGCCCACGCCGAGTGGCCGGCAGATGTTGGCCGTCGGATCCCACCACTGGCCCGCGTCACATGCCAACGGTTGCGGCCCGACACCGAGCGGCCGGCAGACCTTGCCCGTCGGGTCCCACCACTGCCCGTCGGCGCAATCGGCCGAACTCACCGCCGGCGCCACGACCGTCGTGGTTGCGATGGTGGCCAGCGTCAGCATGACGACGGCAGCGAGATGGCGAACGCACGTCCTCAATTCGGGTCTCCCCTCGCGGTGTATTCATCATCGAACCGCGCCCCGGTATAGAGGTCAACCCGTCGTCCTGAGGCGGCGGGAAGCGGGTGCTCATCCGTTGTGCCCTCCTAATATTGCTTCGTCAGCGCCGATCATTTGACTGAGCAGGGAGTCCGTTGACCCGTCGAATGAAGCTTCCTATCCCGATGCTGTTCGCCGTCTGCGTAGCCGGTTCGGTTCTCGCCGGCGCCCCGGCCGGAATCTCGCGGGGCGATACCGCTGAGGCCTACCCTTTCTCGTGCACCCGAGACTCGTTGACGGCGGATTTCGGTAGCCGTGACGCGCTGCCGCAAAGCCCTGTTCCGACGTCGGACTGGTACCGCACGGGTGCCGAGGGCCATTACTTGAATCAGGGCTGGGGACCGGCAGCGGACGCGTTGCCGCCGCCGTCCATCCCGTCGGGGGCGGGTTGTGATGCCGGCACGTGGAAGCGGGAACGGATCCTGGCTACGGCGATGCGCTACATCTACGCCCCCGACAATGCGCTGGGGCTGCAATACCGCCACCATCACATTCCCGGCTGGGACCCGCCGGCCTCGACCCATGCCGGTGCTGCCGAGGAGAATCCGGACACCGACAGCCCGAATGAGATTGCCTGGAGCCCCGGGCGAGGCTTGGACTGTTCCAATTTCACTGCGTGGGTCTACAACTACGGTTTGGGCATCAAGTTCAACGGCGATGTCCACCAGCAATACGACGGCAAGGCGGGCCCGATGGGCACTCGTATCCCCAAAGATGGCAGCTTTGTGCCGGGAGACCTAATTTATCTGCATCCCAATGGAACTGAGAGTCAAGCCTCCCACGTGGTCATTTACATCGACGACCAACACATCATCGACAGCCGTGTGAGTGCCCAGAACGTGATCGGAGTCCAGATTCGAAATCGGCAGGGCTGGTACCGATCCGCTGTCCTCGGTGCGTGGCGGCCGATCGTGTGATGACCGCGAACGATCGTGGGCCCGTTCAGCTGGTCAGGTGCAAAGCGACGGGGCGTCGCACACATTGCCGGGGCAGTACACCGAGTGTGCGGCGTTGACCATCGTTCCGACATCCGGCAGCGTCACGCTGCGCTTGTCCAAGTGTGCGTGTACTTCATCGGCAATCTGTTGTGGCGTCCAACCCCAGGTGAGGTCGTAGCAGATGAGGTGCGCCTCCCCGATGAGTGCCTCTTCCGTCTGCGGCGGCCACGTCAGGCCCACGGCGCGCAACTGATTGAGGTACGCCTCGTCTTGTGGGGTAACGGCATTGGCAGTCGCCGCGCTCGTCACCATTGCAGCGCCAGCCATCATGGGGATCGCGAGTCCAGCAAGCCAGCGAGGTGAGGGCATTTGCTTCCCTTCCGTTCTTTTCCCGTAAGCAAGGGCGCCAGTGCGTGCAAAGCAGCGCAGATATGGAGAATAGCGAATTGCCCGCGCAGTGACTCGTCAAATGACGACCACCCGACGAACGGGGCGGCAACCGCGTCGGGCAGAGCGGCGCACCGCGGGTCCGGCGATGTCGGAAAAGCACGTAGCTGTAGCGTGACGCCGGTGAAGTCTCTCCGGGTGTACTCCTCGATCGTGTTCGCGGCCTGCGCGGCAGTCGTTCCGATGTTCACTGGATCGGGAACGGCCATCGCGGCGGCCTCGTGCCCCACCGCGGCGCCACCGGCAGGTGGCACACCCGACTGGACGCTGTCAGGGACCACCGGCAGCATCGCCGTCGTCGGACCCACGGATACGACCGCACCCCGGGTGACCGTCACGGCGCCGTTCAGCGTGAACCAGACGCAGGTACACGCGCTGCATGTCGCAGACGGGCCCGTGGTGTCACCGACTGCCAAGGTGTCCGTCTGCTACATGGGGGTCAACGGACGCGACGGGTCCGTGTTCGACAGCAGCTTCGACCGGGGTGCCCCGGTCGACTTCCCGCTTACCGGCGTGGTGCCCGGCTTTCAGAAGGCCATCGCCGGTCAGAAGGTCGGTTCCACGGTCGCCGTAGCGATGGTCCCCGCGGATGGTTATCCGGAAGGCCAGCCCAGCGCGGGCATCCGGCCGGGCGATTCGCTGATCTTCGCGATCAAGATTCTTTCCGCCGCCGGCTGAGCCGTCGGCACTAGATTTGAAAAGCGCTGTGCCGTAACTCCTGTCGCGCGAAACCCAGCGCGCGGGCTGCTGGCCTTTGGTAGCGGATCGTAAAGCACTGCTGTCCAACAGCTTTAGGTTCGCCATAACCGGTCCATGGTTGCTACCGCGTACACGACGTTGATCCCGGCTTCGAGCAGATTCGTCGAAGCGCTGCCAATGAGGCGTTATCACTAAGTGCTGCAACCTCTTTCGATTGCGGTAGCGATGATGCGAGCGTGGCGTGCGCCCAGACGAATACATTCAAGGCGTGCGTTGCTGTCTTGGTGGCCGCGCTCGTGATGGCGTCAACGCCTTCCCGGGCAATAGACGCTGCCCGCAATGGGTTCGACCTCATTGGCCCCTTGCCGCGCCACCACGACGGGAGTGGCCGGGATGCCGTTGAATCTCGATGCCGAGACCATCGTGTAAGCACCCATCAGCGGGCTGACGACCACGTCTCCCACTGCCAGCTGCGGCATTGGGTAGTCACGAGCCACCACGTCGATGCTGTCGCACGTCGGACCGCCCAGGGTGACGGGTTGGTACGGCATCGATCTGTGTCCGTCGAGTTCGCGGAGGGCAAGAATCGGCGGTTCGACGTCAGCCGCCACATTTGAGTAGCTTCCGTACACACCGTCGTCGAGGTAGTGCCACAGTTGACCCTCCCGCGCTGACGTGCCGACGACACTGGTAAGCAGCGTCATGCAGTCGCCCACCAGGAACCGCCCCGGTTCGGCCAGCAGGATGAACTCCGAGCGGCGTGCTCCGAACGCGTCGTCGACGGCCGAAGAGATCGCATCAATCGACGGGATGGGTTCGCGGTAGGTGACCGGAAACCCGCCGCCGATGTCGATAATCCGGGTGTCGGCGCCCAATGTCCGCCGAATGCGGTCGACAAGTTCAAGCGTTGCCCGCACGGCAGCCCGGTACGGCTCGGCCGATGTCGCCTGGCTACCGATATGGAAGCTGAAGCCGGCAAATCCGACTCCAGCGAACATCAGGTGCTCGACCACCAACTCCGCTTGCCCGGGAGTCACGCCGAATTTGCTCGAAAGATCGTATTTGGCAGACGGATTGGGGAACGACAGCCGTACCAGGACCTCGATGTCGCTCGGCCGGCCAATGAATTTCTGGGCCTCCAGTGGATTGTCTACGACGAACGTGCGGATGCCGGCCCGGTAGGCGTAGTCAATGTCAGAAGGCTTCTTGATCGGATGACTGTGAATGCAGCGATTCATCGGCAGTCCCAAGCTGCGAAGCACGTCGATTTCGCCGCTGCTCGCAACCTCAAAGCCGCCGCCACAATCAGCCAGGGCGGTCACGACCGCCGGGTGCGGCAGTGCCTTTACCGCGTAATGCAATGCGAATTCGCGCAAGTGAGTGCTCAGGAGTCGGTACTGCGTCACCACTCGCTGCAGATCGAGTACCAACAGTGGGGTGCCGTGTTCGGCCAGCAGCTGATTCCACCGCTGTGCCGATGCCTGCCGGCGCAGCGAATCACGCAGCTGCGACCGTATAGCGGGATTCATCCTTGAACTCCTCATCGTGCCGGCTGGGGCAGGAACGTCTTAACCGTTCGTAACTGAAGGCTCCACACGAGACACGCGCCCTCAGCGATCCCGGCGTTGAAAGGCCCTCTACGGGAATGGTTTTCGGTCAACTCGAGGTCGTTCGTCTGTCGCGCCAACATTATTTGCCCACGCCCCGCCCTTCGGCACATCGAGCAGGTGTTGGTCAGGTATTCGCCGGCGAGCCCCGCTGTTATACAGCCGTTCATTACCGGCAGCGAAGGCTGTCCTACGTGTGCTTATTCTGTGCAAGTGCCATGGCGTACCGAACCCCGACCGACCACGAGGGTTTGGCATGCGATCGGCCTGACCGCGTTCTTGGTGATGCTCTCCCTTTATGCCGCGGCGGGGTACATCTACCGTGCTGGATTCAGCCCCGGGTTCTTGTGGGTTCTCGGCGGCTGCGCGGTCGCTGCGGTGCTCGTCGCGGTCCTCGGCCGGTGGCGAGGCTGGCAAGAGCGGCGCGCACTGTTGTTCGGCTGGCCGGTGGCGTCATTGCTCGGGACGGTTCTGGTCGGAGCCGTCGAGCCCGGTGCGACCCAGAACCTTCCCGGCATCGTCACCGTCACCTTCGGCTACATCGGTCTCACCTGCGCGCGCTGGCGCTCGCTCGCCTTCGTGCCACTCGGCGTGGCGGCCTTCGTTGTCGGCGGCAGCAAGGCCCTCCCCGGTTCGTTGACCACCGTGGTGTTGGCCGCCGCAATGTGGGTGATCGTCGCGGAGGTCCCGGCGTGGCTGATCGCACAACTCGAGGAGCAAAGCGCACTGCTCCGCAAGATCGCGCAGACCGACGCGCTAACCCAATTGTTCGACCGGAGCACGCTCGCAGCGCAGTTATCGACGCACGCCGATAGTTCGGCCGTGGCCCTTATCGATCTCGATAACTTCAAGAGCTACAACGACGCTTACGGCCATGAGGCCGGCGACGACGTCTTGATCGCCTTCGCCGACGCGATCCGATCGTCGGTCCGTATTGAGGACATCGCCTTCCGCATCGGTGGCGACGAATTCCTGCTGCTGCTCGTGGGCAACGACCGCGCCGAGGCCGAGCAGGTCGTCGATCGGCTCCGTCATCGCTGGGCGGAGCTCGGCGAGCCGGTCGGCTTCAGTGCCGGGATCGCTTCCGGGGAGCAGGATCTCATGCGGCTCGCGGACCAGCACATGTACGCCAACAAGCGCTCACGGGATTTGCCCGCCGACTAAGCCAGGGCGTCGAACATGTGGGCCGCTTCGATGCCGATCTGTTTTGCGACGTGGCTCGTGTCCCAGTATTCACGCCAGTGGGTGATCGCGCCGTCGTGGACTTCGAAGATCGCGACGACATAGAACGTGACCGGCTCGCCGCCGCCCAGTGAATTCACGTCAATTCGTTCGACTACAACCGTGTCACCCGTCGACACGATCGTGCGGATTTCGCTGCCCTCGATCATGCCCGTCGAAAGGCCGTTGTGCTTCTCCAGCTCCGCGCGGGCCGCGTCGCGTCCGGCGATCACGGGCGAGAGCGGCACATGCAGTTGCCACTGGAAGTCCTCCGCCACCAGACCAATTGCCGCGTCGATGTCGATGGTCTGCCCGTAGAAGGCGTGGATGAAGTCGAGCACCAGCTGCTCGGTGTCGTTCTTTGCGGCAGCACCTTGTGACATGTTTCTTCCTTTGCGGTTCGCCGGTCTCATCGATTGCGGCCGGCGGGCTGCCGGCGTGGAAGCTGGTGGAGACTCTACGCCTAAATAAATTGATTGATTTAACAACCTCTAAATCTTCTTCGGACATTAGTGGTTGTCAGCGCATTGATCGGCGGCACAGCGTCGTCGGTGATTCATAAGGTGCCAATATGTATCGTCAGATCCTCGATCCCCTTGCTCACTCTCTGGGTTTGAGTTCACTCGTGGCGGCCTCGCCGCTGGCGATGCTCTTTGTATTGCTCGGTGTTTTGCGACTGCGGGCGTGGATGGCTTCACTGATCTCGCTGGCCGTCGCGATGGCGATCGCAGTTTCCTTGTACCGCATGCCAATTGGCCAGGTGCTGCTCGCCAGCGGCGAGGGCGCCGTCTTCGGGTTCTTCCCGATCCTCTGGATCGTGATCAACGCGATCTGGGTGTATCAGATGACAGTGCAGACAGGACATTTCGATGTGCTGCGACGCAGCTTCGCCGGCATCAGCGACGACCATCGCATCCAGGCGATCATCATCGCGTTTTCATTCGGCGCGCTACTCGAAGCCCTGGCCGGATTCGGTGCGCCCGTGGCGGTCACCTCGGTGATGCTGCTGGCGCTCGGCTTCAAACCGCTCAAGGCCGCCGTGCTGGCGCTGGTCGCCAACACCGCACCGGTCGCCTACGGGGCGATGGCCACACCCATCATCGTTCTCGGCAAGGTATCCGGGTTGTCGAGTGACACGCTGGGCGCGATGGTCGGGCGTCAAACGCCCATACTTGCCGTCTTCGTCCCGCTGGCTCTGGTCGCAATCGTCGACGGCCGGCGCGGAATTCGGGACACCTGGCCCGTTGCGCTGACCGCGGGCGTCGTTTTCGGCGTCGGCCAATTCGCCACCTCGAACTACGTGTCGGTGCCGCTGGCCGACGTGGTGGCCTCGCTGCTGTCCGCCGGTACCGTGGTGCTACTGCTGCGGGTCCTGCGTGTGCAAACGGCACCGCGTACCGCGGTGGTGGTGGGGGGTCCCGCGGAGTCGCTGACCCCGGAGTTCGCCGAGAGCCCCGGGCGACCCGAGTCGCGCGCCGAGGTGGTTCGCGCCTACGCGCCGTACGCGATCATCATTGCGATTTTCGTGCTCTGCCAGATCCCAATCGTGAAGCAGTATCTCGACTACGCGACCTACACCGTGCATTGGCCGGGACTGCACCTGCTCACTGCCAAGGGCAGCCCATCGACGCTTCCGAACTTCACCTTCAACCTGCTGACCACGCCCGGCACCCAGATGCTCGTCGCGGGCATCATCGCGATGTCGGTGCTGCGTCTGTCGGCGGCCGGCGCGATCAAGGCTTACGGGGCAACGCTGTATCAGCTTCGCTGGGCGATCCTGACCGTAATGGCGGTGTTGGCACTGGCTTTCGTGATGAACGCCTCCGGACAGACCATTACTTTGGGAACATGGATGGCCGGGGCGGGTGGCGCTTTCGCACTGCTCTCCCCCATTCTGGGCTGGCTCGGCGTGGCGGTCACCGGGTCGGATACCTCGTCGAACTCCCTATTCGGTGCCCTCCAGGTGACGGCGGCGGCCAAGGCGGGGCTCTCGCCATTGCTGATGGCCGCCGGCAACAGCTCCGGCGGGGTGCTGGGCAAGATGATCTCGCCGCAGAACCTCGCCATAGCCGCGGCGGCGGTGGAAATGCATGGGAAGGAAGGCGATATCTTCCGCCGCGTGGTCCTGTGGAGTGCGGTGTTCTTGGTATTCATCTGCGTGCTATCAGGACTGCAAACGTCGGTCCTGTCGTGGATGGTGCTGTGACACTCGCCCCGCTAGGTCCTGGCTTCGCGCCAGCCCCGCTCGAACGGCAACCGCCACGCATTGGGGGCGATCAACTGGTGAATCGCGTTGGGGCCCCAGGTCCCGGGCGGATACACTTTGGCCGGTGGCGGGTCGTTGAGCAGTTCTTTCGAACGCTCCCATAGTGATTCGATGCCCTCGGCAGTGGTGAACAGTGTGTGGTCACCGCGCATCGCGTCGAGAATGAGCCGCTCGTAAGCTTCCAGTGTCTGGTCGGCAGTGTCGATCTCCCTCGAGGAGAACTGCATCGACAACTTGTCCAACTTCATCCCGGGTCCGGGCCGCTTGCCGTAGAAGGACAGCGAAACCTTGGAGTTGTCAGCCAGATCGAACGTGAGGTGATCGGGACCCTGAGTGCCCACTCCCGATCCCGGCGGGAACATGCTGCGCGGGGCTTCTTTGAAGGCGATCGAGATGATGCGGATGCCTTCGGCCATCTTCTTGCCGGTGCGTAGGTAGATCGGTACGCCGGCCCAGCGCCAATTGTCGATGCCGACCTTGAGCGCGATGAACGTCTCAGTGTCGGAATCGTTTGCCACCGCTGGCTCCTCGCGATACCCGTTGTATTGGCCGCGCACCACGTCGGAGGTCTTCACCGGCAGCATCGAGCGGAACACCTTGTTCTTCTCTTCGCTGATGGCATACGGCTCGAGGGCGGTTGGCGGCTCCATCACCACGAATGCCATCACTTGGAACAAGTGCGTGACGACCATGTCTTTGTAGGCGCCGGTGCTTTCGTAGAAATTCGCCCGCTGGTCAAGACCCAGGGTTTCTGGAATGTCGATCTGGATGTGGTCGATGAAGTTGCGGTTCCAGATCGGCTCGAACAGTCCGTTGGCGAAGCGGAAAGCGAGGATGTTTTGCGCCGCCTCTTTGCCCAGGAAGTGGTCGATGCGAAAGATCTGTGATTCATCGAACGTGTCGTGCAGGAAGTCGTTGAGGGCTACCGCGCTTTCCAGGTTGGTGCCGAACGGCTTTTCCATCACCACCCGGGAGCGCTCGACGAGATTCGCGTCGCGCAGCATGACGATGACGTCGCGTGCCGCTTTCGGCGGGACGGACAGGTAATGCAGTCGCCGTACCTTCGGGCCCAGGTTTGCCTCGGCCTCGGCGACCGCGGCGGCCAGTGCCTCGGGTCCGGCACTCTGTGGGACGTAGCGCACGATCTTCGAGAAGTCGGCCCACTGCTCGGGGGTGAGCTTGTGGGTCCCGTACGAGTCGATCGCGTTCTTTGCGAGATCCCGGAACTCGTCGTCCGACATCTCTTCGAGCGACGTCGCGACGACCTGGATATCGGGCGCCAGCTCGGACTGGTCCAGGTAGGCCAGGCCCGAGATCAGCTTGCGCTTGGCCAGGTCCCCCGTGGCGCCGAACAGCACGATGACGTGGGGGTCCAGCGGGTCGTAGTCGTGGCGGCGCGGACGCGATTCCGGCGCCGGGTAAGAGATCGTTTGCGGTTTCTTATCGGCCACGCCCGTGATACTTCCACTGATGCGCCCGGTCCGCAGCCCTCGGGCTGCCATCGATTACCGATCGCGCCAGGCGAGCATCGTCTCCAGCTCCGCGAAGTCGTACCCGTTGTCGTCGGGATGGATTTCAGTGGTGAACAGTGTGACGCCCTCGTCGAGGAAGGCGTCGGCGGTCTTGGCATCGGTCCACGCCATCGCACGTTCGATGCCGGCTTCGTCGCGGCCGGCCTGGGTGGCGAGCCGTTTGAGGAGATCGTTCTTGCGACGGAATTCCTCGATGGGCTCGAAGCTGTGCCAGATGTGGGCGTGCCGTGCGGCGGCGGGAATGGTGCGCCGCTCACCGCCTCCGCCGATCAGGATCGGGATCTGGCGCAACGGGCTGGGAGTCAAATGGTTGAGCCGATACTCGATGCGCTGCAAGCCTTCGTCGAACTGATCCATCCTCGATCGCACCGTGCCGTACTCGTAGCCGTACGCGATGAAATCCTGCGGATACCAGCCGGCCCCGAGCCCCAGGATCAAGCGCCCTCCGCTGATGTGATCGACGGTGCGTGCCATATCCGCAACCAGGTCGGGGTTCCGATACGGCATCCCGCTGACCAGCAGGCCGATTTCGGCGCGTCTGGTGATCTCACCCCAGGACGCCAGGGCCGTCCACGCTTCGAAGTTGTTGACCTCGGGCTGCTCGTCCTGGAGCTGCGGAGTGCCGTCGACGATGTCGACAAACGGCTTATGAAAGTGGTCGTAGCCGAAGATGGCGTCAGCGCCGAGCTCCTCGGCACGCAGCACCGCCTGCCGCCACGTCCGGTAGTCGGGCGTTCCACCAGCCCACAGCTGAACGCCTATCCGTACCGGATGCTTGGCGGACGCTGTGCCGTTCTTGGCTCCGCTCGTCGGGTCGGTCACGCTTCCTAGCCTTTCGACACCCAGGGTGGATCGTTACGGCGTCGCCGGGTTACCTACGCTCAAACTGAGCGAACACGGCGTTCCTTCCCAGCGGCAAGTACCTCATTTTTTATAGGTGGCCCCTCAGCTCCTCCGCACCCGGGTAAAGCGAGCCGCCGGTACGGCCGTCTCGGTCGGTATGTCAGCATTTGAGAATGAGTGCACTCAGGCTTGTTCGAATTGTCGGCGTCGCTGCAGCGATGATGTGGGCGCTGGTTGGTGCGCCGATTTCACCTATCGCGTCGGCCGATCCCTGCTCTGACGTCGAGGTGGTGTTCGCTCGAGGCACGCACCAGGAGCCCGGCCTCGGGAACATCGGTCAAGCATTCACCGACTCCCTGACGTCGCAGCTCGCCGGGAAGTCCGTCGGGGTCTACGCGGTCAACTACCCGGCCAACGACGACTACCACGCCAGTGCTCCGGCCGGCGCCGATGACGCAAGCGGGCACATCCAGGGCACCGTAGCCAGCTGCCCCAAGACGAAGATCGTGCTCGGTGGATACTCCCAGGGATCGACGGTGATCGACCTCGCCACTCAGGCGATGCCGCCCACGGTCGCCAACCATGTCGCCGCGGTCGCCTTGTTCGGCGAACCGACCAGCCAGTTCTCCAGCGCGCTGTGGGGCGGTCAACCGCTGCCGACCATCAATCCGATCTACAGCGGCAAAACCATCAGCCTGTGCGCGCAAGACGACCCGATCTGCTCGGCGGGCGGCAACATCATGGCGCACGTCTCGTATATCCAGTTGGGGATGACCAATCAGGCCGCGACCTTCGCTGCCAACAAGGTCCGTTAACCGGGCCGTCGCGCAGCGCCGCGAGTGAGGTTACGCCGATGAAATGCGTGCTGGCCGGTTATGGGAGTCGTGGCGATGTCGAGCCGCTGGCTGCTGTCGGCCGGGAGCTGATGCGACGTGGTCACGAGGTGCAGATGGCTGTGGCGCCCAACATGGTGCCCTTCGTCGAATCCGCGGGGCTGGCCGCGGTCGCGTATGGCCGGGACACGCGGGAACAGATGGACTTCGCCGCGGCCTTCGTCGGAACGATCTCGAATCCGGTCACGATGTGGGCCGACATTGCCCAGCATGTCAACGAGATCAAGGCCGAGAAGAGTACGGCGCTGGCGGCATTGGCGCACGGAGCCGACCTGCTGGTCGCGGCCTTCAACGAGCAGGGCCTGGCCGCCAATGTCGCGGAGTACCACGGCATTCCGCTCGGCGCGCTGCACTATTTCCCGGCCCGGATTTTGGCGTCCGGCGAATTCGGTCCGCAGATCACCAAGCAGACCGACGACGCGCAGCGCCACGCGCTCGGCTTGTCGGAGGTCGCCGGGGATGCGGCCCGGCCGACTGTAGAGCTCCAGGCATATGACGAGATCTGCTTGCCGGGAACGGCAGCCGAATGGCTGGACTCGGCGGTGCCGGCGCTGTTCGTCGGCGCGCTGACGCTGGGACTGTCCGCCGATTCCGACGACGAAGTGCTCTCCTGGATCGCCGACGGCACGCCGCCCATCTACTTCGGTTTCGGCAGTACGCCGCTTGCCTCGCCGATGGAGACCGTCGCCGTGATCAGCGAGGCCTGCGCACGGGTCGGCGAGCGGGCGCTGGTTTGCACCGGCCCGAACGACGTCGCCGGCCTCCCGGACGTCGAGCACGTGAAGGTGGTGGCCGCGGTGAACCATGCCGTCGTCTTTCCGCGGTGCCGCGCCGTCGTCCACCATGGCGGCGCCGGGGCCACGGCCGCCGGGCTTCGGGCCGGAATGCCCACCTTGATCCTGTGGTTCTGGCTCGATCAGCCAGTCTGGGCGGAAGGGGTCAAACAGCTGAAAGTTGGCTCCGGGCGGGCCTTTATGGAAAGCACCCTGGACTCGGTGGTGGCCGACCTGCAGGGCATCCTCACCCCTGAACGCGCGGCTCGGGCCCGTGAAGTTGCCTCGCTGATGAGCACGGCTGACGAAAGCCTTGCGCGCGCTGTCGATTTCCTCGAGCGGGCGGCCGTCAAGCAACCGCGATAGCACGGCCTACGTGATGATCACGTCGTCTTCGTTAGCATGCGGTGTGCCAACATCTTTGGCGGCTGGATGGCTCACACCGGGTGCCTGGTCGCGTGCCAGCGCGACGGTAGATGCCACCATCGCGACGACGGCGACGAGCAGGCCGATCGCTGCCGAGCCACGCACCGCTAGATGTTCGCCGAGCACGATGACTCCGAGCAGCACCGCGACGACAGGCTCCCCCACCAGCATCAGCGGCACCGAGGCCTGTAATGCGCCGGCGTGAAAGGCCGAGCTCTGCACCATGGTGACCGCCACTGCCAGCACGACCAACAGGTACGGGGCCGGCACGGTCAGAAGTCCGTGCCATCCGCCGATGGCGTAGCGGTGCGTGCAGATCTTCGTCAGCACGGCCACCATGCCCAGCAGGACCGCCACCGTGACCGCCAGCAGCATCGCGCGGGTCCGGCCGTGGGTGCGCCGGGCCGCGACGAGACACACGATGACCAGCGGCGCGGTGAGCATCACCGCCATCGTCCAGGACGGGATCGGCGAACGGTGATGGCCCTCGCGGGGCTGACCGACGAGCACGAACGCCGCCAGCGCCACGGTCAACACAATCGCCCAAGCCCACTCGGCTCCGGTGATGTGCTGATGGCAAAGCCGCGCGCTGAGCGGCAGGGCAAACAGCAGCGACGACACCAACAGCGGCTGCACCAGCAGCAGGGATCCGTTGGCCAGGGCCAGTGCCTGAAACACGTAGCCGGCGATGGCGGCGAGAATCCCGGCCCACCACAACGGCTGGCGAACCACGCTCGTCACCGTGGGTCGGGACTGGTCCCCGTCAGTCGGCACGCTTTGGGCGACGCGTTGTCGAACGACGATGCCGACTGCTGCCCAAAACGCGGCGAGTAAACCGCAGAAGATCGCGACGGCGTGCGAGATCACCCACCCCATGTTTCGGACTGGTACCCCGGATTGCAACGCCGCTAACTCTGGCCACACGAGATGCAGCCTTCCGCACCCGCGATCGGTGGCGGTCGCCGGGGCGCGACGGACTAGTCTGGCGGGCATGGCAATCGAGTCGACAATGCTCGCCCTCGGCACGCCCGCGCCGCCGTTCACGTTGCCCGACCCCGCAACGGGTGCCCTGGTCAGCCTCGACGAGCTCACCGGTCCGGCGCTGGTCGTCAGCTTCATCTGCAACCACTGCCCGTACGTCAAGCATGTTGCTGCGGGGCTGGCCGCTCTGGGCAGAGACCTCGCCCAGCAAGGCGTCGCAATGGTGGGAATTTCCAGCAACGACGTCGTCACCTACCCGCAGGACGGGCCCGACGAGATGGTCACCGAGGCCCGCCGCCACGGCTGGACATTTCCGTACCTGTACGACGAGACGCAAGACGTTGCCCGCGCCTTCTCGGCGGCGTGCACGCCGGACACGTTCGTGTTCGACGGTGAGCGCCGACTCGTCTACCGTGGCCAGCTCGACGACTCCCGCCCCAAAAACGGCCTGCCGGTAACGGGCGCCGACGTCCGGGCAGCCGTCGACGCGGTGCTGGCCGGACGGCCGGTCAACGCGGATCAGCGGCCGTCGATAGGCTGCGGCATCAAATGGCGTTGAGCCGACTTCACGCCGACAGCCCGCGATAACTCCACCCTGTTCTGGCCGGTGCTAACTACTTCCATCCTCGGGGCGTGAATTCGACTGCGGCTGTGCGCTGTTCGCACGGCGGATACGCCACTGCAGTTTAGCTCGGCGCGTTTGCTGCAAACGCGTGTGGAATATCACTCGTTTGGTGATCGGCCGAGATGGGCATTTATTTGGACATGATTGCCGGTTACGTCATTCGCATGGTGGGTGCTGCGGCCGCAGCAACTGCGAGTCTTGGTGCCTCTGTCCTCTTTTCACCCGTCCCCTCGTCCGCTGAGCCATGCCCCGACGTTCAGGTGGTGTACGCCCGCGGTACCGGCGAGCCCGAGGGGGTCGGCGCGACCGGGCAGGCCTTCATCGACAACCTGCGCGGACGCGAGGGTGGAAAGTCGGTCGACGTCTACGCGGTCAATTACCCCGCCAGCAATGAGTGGAACACCGGGCTCGACGGCATCCGGGACGCGGGCGCGCACGTCGTGTCGATGGCGGCCAGCTGCCCCAAGACCAAGATGGTGCTCAGTGGATTTTCCCAAGGCGCGGCCGTGATGGGTTTCGTGACGTCGGATGCGGTGCCCGCAGGTGTCGACCCGGCAACCGTGCCCAAGCCACTGGCGCCCGAAATCGCCGACCACGTCGCCGCGGTGGTGCTTTTCGGTATGCCCAACGTGCGGGCCATGAACTTCCTGGGTGAGCCGCCGGTCGTCATCGGACCGACCTATCAAGCCAAGACGATCAAGGTGTGTGCGAACGAGGACCCGGTGTGCTCGGACGGTATGAACTTCGCCGCTCACAACACCTACGCCGACGACGGCACCATGATCGACAAGGGCGCGTCCTTTGCCGCCAGCCGGATCGACGCGGGCCCCGCCGGGCCGGCCACCGTGGTGCGCACGCCCCCCAGTAGCTTCGGCAACTAGGCGCCTACGGGTCGAGGGTGACCTGCTCGCCTACCCGGATGATCCCCGGAGTCGTGGCTTTGAAGTAGATCCCCGCGCAGGCGGCCACGCCGCAACTGCCTGCTAGCAAACGATTTTCGGCGGCGGGCGTCCGCAGTGCCTGCGGCGCCTTCGGCAGTGGCCCGTGCTCGAGTGTCGGCACGACACACCGTGGGGTGAGTTCCAGGCCGCGCAGCCGCACCGATCCGATGCCCAATTCGCGGTCGACCCAATCATTTTCGACATATGGCGGCCAGTCGGCCGGTGTCGCGATCACGAGATTCGGTCGGTAACGCAAGGCCTCCACCCCGATGTGGTCCAACGTGGCGGTGGTGATCGCGTGCAGCGGAGCATCGTCGGTAAACGAATCCCCCGGCGTGCCCAGCCCGATCTCCAAGATGCGGCCGGCGACGTCGGCGTCCAAACCGAGCTCGAGTAGCTTTTCCGGGTCCGGGCGCTCGACCGTCGCGCCGTTCGGACGCTTACCGACCAGTCGGACCGAGCGCCCCAACAACTTCGAGAGCACCTCGTTGGCGTCCGGATCATCGGCGGCGACCGTTGTACCGTCGGGCAGCCCGATGCTGACGTGACCGACATCCCCGATGGCAGTGCACTTCAGCAGGTCGCGCCATAGCCGGGCCTGTTTGGCGCTGCCCACGTGCCCCGTCGTGGTGTCCACGAGTGCGAGCCGCCGGTCTCCCTCGGCGCCACGTTCGTCTACGAACAAGCTCTCGACGTCCTCGCCAAGCATTGATTTCACCGGATAGCGGCGCATACTCTCGACCTGCATAGCGACCATCTTCCATCAGCTCGACACGGCTCATCGCCGCGGTTGACCGGCGGAGCCGCGAACGCGCCCGGTGAAGAGCACCGATATCACCCGCCGGGCGTCAGCGCGATCTGCAGGACGAACCGCGGCTTTCGGCCGCGGGCGACGAGGGCTTCGATGAAGGTCACTACGCGAAACTCCAAGCCGTACTTGCGTTTGACGAGCGATTCGACGCGCGTGACCGCCGCCGGGTCGGTGATCACCTCGGCGGTCCCGGAGAAGACGGGCTGACCGGAGGCGACCTTGCCGGTTCGACCGCACACGGCCAGCGTGACCCGGGGATCGCGTCGAACCCGCTTGACCTTCCACGAGTCTGCCGGCGTCCACACCAAGAGCCGTGCGCCGTCGCCGACGATCCACATCGGCGACGCGACCGCATCGCCGTTGCGCTTGAACGTCGTCAAGGACACGAATTTCTCGGCACCCAACTGGGCGGTCGCATCGTCGCTCATCCTCTCCCCTTCTCGGCCGCGATCGGCTCGCCGGCTATCCCGCGCCCCATTGTGCAGCCAGCGACTCGGTCGTGTACAAGAGTCTGATGGAGGATCGCGACCGCAGATCTTTCGACCCGGCGACGCTGCGCGACGCGATGGCCCGTCGGTTACACCGACGAACGATGTCGGAAGGGCGGCTCCATGTACCGGCCGTTCCCGGCATGCTCGACGAATACGTCAGAATGTGTACGACCGTCTTCGCAGGATTGGGCATACCGTACACAGACGAAGAGACCGTTCAGCTCAGAGCGGTGCTGGAAGGCGAGTTGGCGAAAGCCTTTAAGGCTTCGTCTCGTTCGAACATCGTCATAGAGTTCAATTCACCGTTCGGTACGACGCTGAATTACCGCGTCAAACCTCAGTGGGCGACGATCGGGGCTGATTACGACAGCTGGGTCGACACTCGCGAGGGGTCGCTGTTCGGCACCGAACCCGATGCTCGTGTCTGGTCGCTCGCCATGGCAGCCGACGATCCCAGCACCTGTCGGATACTCGACGTTGGCGCCGGCACGGGGCGAAATGCCCTCGCACTGGCCAAGCGCGGTCACCCGGTCGACGCGGTAGAGCTGGCCGGGAAATTCGCCGACATCATTCGTACCGAAGCCAAACGAATTTCGGTTGATATCAACGTCATCCAAAGCGATGTGTTCGTGGCGATGGAGGGCGTTAGCGGCGACTTTCAGCTGGTGGTGTTCTCCGAGGTGGTCCCGGACTTCCGGACGCCACAGGAGTTGGGCGGCATGTTCGAACTGGCCGCGCAGTGTCTGGCCGCCGGTGGATGTTTGGTGTTCAACGCGTTTCTGCCGCGCGAGGGCTACACGCCCGACGACGCCGCCCGACAACTCGGGCAGCAATGCCACACCATGATCTTCACCCGCGACGAGGTCAGCAAAGCCGCGGCCGGATTGTCGCTTGAACTCGTTTCCGACGAGTCGGCATACGAGTACGAGAAAGCCCATCTGCCGGAAGGCGCCTGGCCGCCCACGGCCTGGTTCGACGGATGGGCCAGTGGCCAAGACATTTTCGATGTCGAGCGGGAGGATTCCCCCATCGAATTGCGGTGGCTCGTATACCGGAAAGTGGGTTGAGCCAGTGTGACGAGCCGTGTCAATGCGATGCGGTCAAGTCTCTGGTGGCGGGCCCTTCCAGCAGCGTGCCGTCCGGCGCGAATCGCGACCCGTGCAGCGGGCACTCCCAGGCCTTGTCGGCGTCGTTCCAATTCACTATCCCGCCAAGGTGGGGGCAGACCGGCGAAACGCGGTGTTCGGTACCGTTGACGCGGCTCCTGGCCTCCAACTGCCATGGGAGTCCGCTTACCACGCCGCCCTCGTCGGGACCGGGGCTGCGCCGGCCGATCCGAGTAGCCGGGGTGATCCAGCCTTTCGCCAAATCGAATCCCACCTCGAGGTTGGCCTGTATGGCCGTGGGCAGGCCGGTCAGCTCGTGCGGGCTCCAGCTGGCGAACGCGCGCGCCCAGTCCATCCGGCCGCCCAAAATGCGGCTGGTCAGCGCCAGCGCCGCGGCGGCGCCGTTGGTCATGCCCCACTTGTTGAAACCCGTTGCGATATAGATGGATTCGTTATTCGGCAGGATCGGGCCTACGTATGGCAGATGGTCGATCGGCGTGTAATCCTGTGCCGACCAGAAATGAGTCTGCTCGGCGCCCGGAAAGTGTTTGAGTGTCCACGACGAGAGTTCGTCGAGGGCCTTGGCCGGACTCTTTTTGCGACCCACGGTGTGTCCGGCGCCCCCGACGATCAACAGCTCCCCGTCGGAGACGGGTGCGTACCGCACCGAACGTGTCGGTGAGTCGGTGGAAATCATCATCGGGCGGGTGATGTCGCCGGGCACCCTGAACGCCAGGCAGTACGACCGGCTGGGCTTCACTCGCGCGAAATATCCGCCGCGATCGAGGATGGGGATCCCGGTGGCGAGGATCAATTTCCCGGCCTCGAGTTCGATGTCGCGCTGTGCGGCGTCGTTCACCTGCACATGCACCTTGCCGCCGCGACTCGACACCCGCCGGACCCTGGTGTGCTCTACCAGTCGTCCGCCGCGGTCGAGCAGCTCGGCGGCCAACGCGTCCAGGAACTCCATCGGATTGAACTGCACCTGGTTGGGCAGCCGCACCCCGCCGTGGTACGGAAACGGCACGTCGGCATCGTCGGCCCACTCGACAGGCAGGCCAACCGCCTGGCACGCCTCCAGTTCCAAACGCGCCGACGGCACCCCCTTGGCGGACTGGGCGTAGGTGTAGGCGTCCTCGCGTTGCACGGCGATGCCACGCGACCGGCAATGCTCGACTATCCAATCCTGGCCCTCCCGGTTGCCTTCCACGTAGGCGCGGGCCAGCTCCTTGCCGTGCCGGGGCAACGCCTTCGACAGATGGGTGCCCTGCAGCAGGCTGATCTTGGCGGTGGTGTTTCCGGTGGCGCAGGCGCCGACGCTGCGCGCCTCCACCACCATCACCTCTTTGCCGGCACGGGCCAGCAGGACACCCGTCATCAGACCGGTGATGCCGGCGCCCACCACGATGATGTCGGCGGAGCGGGACCCGTCGTCGAGTTGGCTCGCAGTCCACGGCGGTTGGGTTCGATCGGCAAGCCACAGAGAAGTCATGGCAGGCCTGATACCCGGCGTTGCCACCCGGAAACGCGGCCGCGGCTCGGAGTCGTGGCTAGCTTCGCTGCAGGTGCGCTTTCGCTTCGCGGAGTAGTTCGGCGGCATCGTGGCTGGCTTGTTGCGCTTTGTCGTAGTTCTTTTCGGCGCGGTCGAGTTCGCGTTCCGCCCGGCGGAGATCGGCAAGCACCTCGTCACGACGCTCGCGGGCCGTCTGCCGTTCGGATTTCGACTGCGCCAGCTTGTCGTCGGCGTCGGCCTTTTCGCGCTCGGCGGTGGCGACCGCCGCGGCGAGTTCCTCCCGTCGGCGGTCAACCCTTTTCTCGCGGCCCTTCTCGGGCGATTTGGCGGGTGACGGTTCTGCGTCATCGCCGTACGCACCGAATCCCGACCATTGTTCGGGGCGGTCCAGTCGCCCCAGTCGCGCCCTGACCTCGGGATCGGCGATCGCGGCCTGCAGTGTGCTCGTGACGTCCTCACGCACCGCGGCGGACGCGCTGACGCCGGCCTGGTCAAAGGCGGACCGAACCAGGCCCTGGATCAGCCGGTGTTGCTCGCCGGACAGCTCGCGGATGCGGTGGCCATCCATCGCGGCATGCGCGGAACGCAGCCTGTCGCCCAGGTCGGCAATGCGCCGCGCGACGTCCTTGTCGCGGATCGCAAGTTGATTGACCACCCAGGCCGCGGTGGTCGGTTTGCGGCTGGCCGAGATCCGTTTGGCGGCGGCCTCGTCGCCTCGGCGCCGAGCGGCGGCGGACAATTCGGTGCGCTGGGCCGTGAACCCACTGGGCCGCACCGAATACAGCGCGTCGAGTTCGTCGTCGGCCATCACGCCATGATCTCTCGCAGACGTTTCAGGACGCGCCGGTGGGGCTACTTGTTACGCAACGTTGTTTCCGCGCGGGTTCAACCTCGAGCCGGCTGATGAGTAAGCCCCAAGGATGCGCATCCAGATGAACCCCAGGAACGGTGCCGAATTTTTGCGGCGGCTTCGACCGGCGCACCGGATCTTGTTGTGCGTATTCGTCGTCGTTGGACTTTGCGCCACGATCCAGATCGCCGCCTCACCCCGATGCCCGAACTGCACTACGAAAGCTACTGATGCTCTGGCGATTTCGTTTACTCCGGGTGTCAACGCGCGAGATGTCGATCCGGTTTCTCCGGTGCAGGTGAAGGTCGAGAACGGGACGCTCACCGAGGTCCGCATGGTCAATGAAGCCGGCAGGTCCATCGCGGGAGTGATGACGCCGGACAACACCGTCTGGAAGCCGACCGCCCCGTTGGGCTACGGACGTACCTACACGCTCAATGCCAGCGGCCGCAGCCGGGGTGGCGTTGTGGCGAACCAGGTTTCGTCGTTCTCCACCCTGCGGCCGTCGAATCAGACAAAGGTCTCGTTCACCACCACCTCCGAGGCTGCGCTGCGCGACGGCGGTACCTACGGCGTCGGGACTGTCGTGGTCGCGCACTTCGACGAAAAGATCTCTGATCGCGCGGCTGCCGAGCGTCAGCTGAAAGTGACGACCAACCCGGCGGTTGCGGGCTCGTGGTACTGGATCGACGGGCAGCACGCCCATTGGCGGCCGGAACACTACTACGCACCTGGCACTACCGTCACCGCCGAAGCCAAGGTTTACGGAATCGCTTTGGGCGACGGCCTATTCGGGCAGGAAGACACCCGGGTGTCGTTCCGGATCGGTGACGCGCATGTGTCGATCGCCGATGACGCCACCAAAACGGTGAGCGTCTTCGACAACGGGGCACTGGTCCGCACGATGCCCACCTCCATGGGAATGGGTGGCGAGGAGAAGGTCGGAGCGCAAACAATTTCGCTGTGGACCCCACCGGGCACCTACACCGTGCTCGACAAGGGCAACCCCGTCGTGATGGACTCGTCAACCTTTGGGCTGCCGAAGAACTCACGTCTCGGTTATCGGGAGACCATCAACTACGCGACCCGAATCAGCATCGACGGCATCTATCTGCACCAGCTCGACGCCACGGTATGGGCCCAGGGGCACACCGATACCTCGCACGGATGCCTGAACCTCAACGGTGACAATGCGAAATGGTTCTACGACTTCTCCGTACCCGGGGACGTGGTGGAGATCCGCAACACCGGAGGGCCACCGTTGCAGCTGACTCAAAACGGCGATTGGACGCTGAGCTGGGACCAGTGGCGTGACGGCAGCGCCATCAAGCCGACTTCCTGACGTCAAATTTTTACGGGGTGTTGCCCCGAGAACTCTTGACCGAATCCAGATAAGCGGGGCATATTGGCGGTGTGTCGTCAATGTCGGACTACGCGGAGCGGCTGCGTTCGGCCGAGCTGCGTGTGACCCGGCCCAGGATCGCCGTCCTGGAAGCGGTGCACGCCCATCCTCATGCCGACACCGAGACGATCTTCTCCTCGGTGCGGATCGGTCTTCCCGACGTCTCACGCCAAGCCGTGTACGACGTGCTCAATGCCCTGACGGCGGTGGGCCTGGTCCGGCGCATCCAGCCGTCGGGGCTGGTCGCTCGGTACGAATCCCGGGTCGGCGACAACCACCACCACGTCGTGTGCCGATCCTGCGGGGTGATCGCCGACGTCGACTGCGCGGTCGGTGATGCCCCGTGCCTGACGCCAACAGACGACGACAACGCTCTCGACGGCTTCGTGCTCGACGAAGCCGAAGTCATCTATTGGGGCCTGTGCCCCGACTGTTCGACCGCCGATTCCTGATCACAGGTCGTGATCACAGCCCAATCACCCACCACTGGAAAGGAATGCTGTGTCATCAGATATCTCCGAGAGTCGCCCGCCGCAGCCGGACGCCGATACGTCCAGCAAGAGCGAAAGCGAGAACCCGGCAATTCCCTCGCCCAAGCCCAAGGGCGACGCTCCCCTGACCAACCAGGACTGGTGGCCCAACCAGATCGACGTATCGAGGCTGCACCCGCACTCGCCTCAGGCCAACCCGCTCGGTGATGACTTCGACTACGCCGAGGAGTTCGCCAAGCTCGACGTCGAAGCGGTCAAGGCTGACCTGATCTCGGTGTTGACCACCTCTCAGGACTGGTGGCCCGCCGACTACGGCCACTACGGCGGCTTCTTCATCCGGATGAGTTGGCACGCCGCCGGTACCTACCGCATCTTCGACGGCCGCGGTGGTGGCGGTCAGGGCATGCAGCGCTTCGCCCCGCTGAACAGCTGGCCGGACAACGCAAGCCTGGACAAGGCCCGCCGGCTGCTATGGCCGGTCAAAAAGAAGCACGGCAACAAGATCTCGTGGGCGGACCTGCTGCTGCTGGCCGGCAACGTGGCTCTGGAATCCATGGGGTTCAAGACCTTTGGTTTTGCCTTCGGTCGTGAAGACGTGTGGGAGCCCGAAGAGATCCTGTTCGGTGAAGAGGACGAGTGGCTTGGCACCAATAAGCGCTACTCCGACAAGCGTGCCCTCGCGCAGCCCTACGGTGCCACCACGATGGGTCTCATCTATGTGAATCCCGAAGGGCCCGAGGGCAAGCCGGATCCGGTCGCCGCGGCGATCGACATCCGCGAGACCTTCGGCCGGATGGCGATGAACGACGAAGAGACGGCCGCGCTGATCGTCGGTGGCCACAGCTTCGGCAAGACCCACGGCGCCGGTGACGCCGACCTGGTCGGCCCCGAGCCGGAGGCCGCCCCGATCGAACAACAGGGCTTGGGCTGGAAGAGCTCCTACGGCAGCGGCGTGGGCAAGGACGCGATCACCAGTGGCCTGGAAGTCGTCTGGACGCCCACCCCGACCAAGTGGGACAACACATTCCTGGAGACGCTGTACGGCTACGAGTGGGAGCTGGTGAAGAGCCCGGCCGGAGCGTGGCAGTACCAGGCCAAGGACGGCGCCGGCGCGGGCACCATCCCCGACCCATTCGGCGGGCCGGGCCGGGCGCCGACGATGCTGGTCACCGACGTCTCGCTGCGTGAGGACCCGATCTACCGCGAGATCACCCAGCGGTGGCTGAAGAACCCCGACGAACTGGCCGAGGCGTTCGCCAAGGCCTGGTACAAACTGCTGCACCGCGACATGGGACCGATCTCGCGTTACCTCGGCCCCTGGATTCCCGAGCCACAGTTGTGGCAGGACCCGGTTCCGGAGGTTGACCACAAGCTCGTCGACGACAAGGACGTGGCCGGCCTGAAGAAGAAGGTGCTCGAATCAGGCCTGTCGGTGCCCCAGTTGGTCAAGACCGCCTGGGCGGCGGCCGGCAGCTACCGCAACACCGACAAGCGCGGTGGTGCCAATGGCGCGCGTATTCGCCTTGAGCCGCAACGGAATTGGGAAGTCAACGAGCCTTCAGAGCTGGGCCAGGTGTTGCCGGTGCTGGAAAAGATCCAGCAGGACTTCAACGCCTCAGCCTCGGGCGGCAAGAAGATCTCACTGGCTGACCTCATCGTGCTGGCCGGCTCCGCCGCGGTCGAGAAGGCGGCCAAGGAGGCCGGGTACGACATCGCGGTGCACTTCGCGCCGGGCCGCACCGACGCCACCCAGGAGAACACCGACGTGGAGTCGTTCGCGGTGCTCGAACCGCGTGCTGACGGGTTCCGCAACTATGCCCGGCCGGGCGAGAAGGCCCCGCTGGAGCAGCTTCTGCTGGAGCGGGCCTACCTGCTCGGTGTGACCGGTCCGGAGTTGACGGTGCTCGTCGGCGGCTTGCGGGCTCTTGGTGCCAACCACGGCGGCAACAAGCACGGCGTGTTCACCGACAAGCCGGGCGCGTTGACCAACGACTTCTTCGTCAACCTGCTCGACATGGGCACGGCGTGGAAGCCGTCGGAGACTCAGGAGAACGTCTACGAGGGCCGCGATCGGGCCTCGGGGGCGCTGAAGTGGACCGCAACCGCCAACGACCTGGTGTTCGGGTCGAACTCCGTGCTGCGCGCGCTGGTCGAGGTTTACGCCCAGGACGACAACGCGGGCAAGTTCGTCGAGGACTTCGTCGCCGCGTGGGTCAAGGTCATGAACAACGATCGGTACGACCTGAAGTGACCTGATCGTCAGCACGAAGCGACACCCCGCGGGCCGCCCAGCTCGCGGGGTGTCGTCATTTCCAACCCCGAAATGGGCGGCTACGTTGGAAAGGCGCGGGCACCGACTTCGAGCGGCAGACGCAGGGCATTCACGAGATAGCTGACCGTCCGGTAGGCGCCGGCGAGCATCAGCAGCTCCAAGATGGCCTCGTCGCTGTGGTAGCTGCTCAGCTCCGCCCACAAATCGTCGTCGACGGTGCAGTTGCGGTGCAGGCTGTCGCAGAGGCGGATCAGGACGCGATCGCCATCCTCCCAGCCCTCATCCTCGGGTGTCCCGGACGTCAGCGACGCGATCTGGCCCTCGGTCAGGCCCGCCTTGGCCGCGAACGTGGTCACGTGCACTCCCCACTCGTATTCGGCACCGCAGGCCGCGGTGACCCTGTCGATGACGATCTCGCGCTGCCGAATCGTCAGATGCCCGCGGTCAAGCAGGCCGGAGTTGAAGAATTTGAAGAAGAGTCGGTGGTCGCGGGCCAACGTGGTGAAGAGCACCAGCGGCGGCCTGCCGTGCATGATGGCGTCGATGGCCTGCTGGATGTCGGCTGGGAATGGCGGCGAGGCGGGCGCAATGCGTGCGCTACGATTTCTATAGCGAGTCATGCTGGCACTCTACGCGCGGGTGCTTCAAAATATGGAGCATGTCCACTCCGCGGTTCGGGTCGCCAGTGCGGGGGTCGTCCACCGGACGGCCAATCATGGTCGCCTTCGATGCCCTCGGCCGACGTGGCGCGCTGCGCATCTTGTGGGAATTGCGTTCCGGTCCGTTGACCTTTCGTGGCCTTCAGGCGGCGTCCGAGATGAATCCCGGCTCCCTCAATGCCCGCCTCAAGGAACTGCGGGCGCTGGACATCCTGGATCACTCCGGCGGCGGCTACCACCTCACCGATCAAGGGCTGTCACTCATGGCGGCGTTGAAACCGCTCCAAGCCTGGGCCGACGACTGGGCGCGGCGGACCGACATTTGCCCGCAGTGAGGCCTGCCACACTATTACCCGTCAGTAACCTACGAAGGCGTAAGTTGCGTATTCTTGGGTAATCGCCGGTGTATCCAACTACCACCAAGGCTGGGGCAAACGGTCTGATTATGAGCGAATTGAGCTACCTCGAACTTCACGGCGACCGGATCGCTTACCGCGAAGCCGGCCACGGCCACGCGCTGCTGCTGATCCACGGAATGGCGGGCAGCTCGGCCACCTGGCGGGCGATCATCCCGCAGCTCGCCAAAAAATACCGCGTCATCGCGCCTGACCTGCTGGGTCACGGCGAGTCGGCAAAGCCGCGCGGCGACTACTCGCTGGGCGCATTCGCGGTCTCGCTGCGTGATCTGCTCGACGAACTCGGCGTGTCTCGTGCCACCGTGGTCGGGCAGTCGCTCGGCGGCGGCATCGCGATGCAGTTCACCCATCAGCACCGCGACTACTGCGAGCGCCTGGCGCTGATCGGCAGCGGCGGCCTCGGCCCGGAACTCAGTCCGGTGCTGCGGATGCTGTCCGCGCCCGGTGCGGAGTTGCTGTTGCCCGTCGTGGCGCCGCGACCGGTGTTGAACCTTGGCAACAAGCTGGGGTCATGGCTGACCTCGGCCGGCATCCGCGCGCCGCGAGCCGGTGAGATGTGGCAGGCGTACTGCTCACTGTCGGATGCGCGGACCCGCCAGGCGTTCCTGCGTACTTTGCGCTCCGTCGTGGACTACCGCGGTCAGGCCGTCAGCGCGCTCAACAAGCTGCACGTCGCCGCCGGCTTGCCCACGGTGTTGATCTGGGGCGACCAGGACCGGATCATTCCCGTCGCGCACGCCTACGCCGCCCATGACGCGCTGGATGGCAGCCGTCTCGAGGTACTCGAAGGCGTCGGGCACTTCCCGCACGTCGAGGCGCCGGTGGCCGTGGCGGACATCCTGGAGAACTTCATCGCCTCGACGACGCCCCAGGCGACCAACAATTCGGTGCCGCTGGGCATGTAGGGACGGCTCAGCGGCCGAGATCCCACTGTCCGTAGTCGGCCGCGAGGACGTCGTCCACATCGACGTTGATCCCGCCCAGCAGCGGGCCGGGGTTCGAAGGGCTGTTGACGACCGCTTGGTACAGCACCGCCATCGGCTCGCGCTGGCCGTGCGACCATGACCGGGTTTGCCACGCCCAGCGGTGCCCCGCGCTGGACGAGTTGCCGATCACCCCGTCCCTGATAGCCCACCCACACGCGTTGTAGTGGCCGTAGATACCGGTGCGGCCCACGCCGAGGACCGAGTTGATTCCCCGAAACCATTCGACGGCAAGGCCATTCCAGGTGTTCTGGTCGATATCGTCGTCGACGCTGAAGAAGATCGGCGCCGAGTTCGGTCCCCCTGCCGCGGCATGCAGCTGCTGAGCCGTTTGAGCGTCCGCGACACCGCCGTCGTGTCCGCGGGTCAGATCCGACGGAGTCGCCGGCCATCCGGGCTTGCCGTATTGGAAGTTGCTGACGATGTGCAGGCCCGCGGCGCGCAACGAGTCCGCGTACTCGCGGGTGAGGGGCTTGGCCTCGAAATGGGCTCCCGGCCGCTCCGCGGAGACGTAGTTGATCACGCCGGCGTACCCCGCCGCCTTGATCTCCTCGGGTGCGATCCTTTTCTCCGCAAAGTCGATCAGCTGGATGTCGGCGGCTGACGCCTGCCGCACGCCGAACGGCGTTGCCAGCGGCGCCAGACTCAGCAGCGCCGGTGACAACGCGTACTTGAGGGCGTCGCGTCGTGAAAGAGATCGTGGCGCAGCCGAATCGGGCACGGCGCGATCGTAGCAAAGCCGGCTACAGTCCCTGTTCTTTCAGCCAGGACACGATGTGGCCGGCAAGGGTCGGCCACTCGGGTTCCAGCGTCACGCTGTGCCCCATGTCGGGGATGATCGTCGCTCGGGTGCCATAGGCCTTTGCCGTCTTGTGCACGACGGAGGGAGGATAAATCTCGTCGTGCTCTCCCCCGAGCACCAGCACGGGCGTCTTCACTCGTGTGGTCTTGACGAGGTTGAGGGCGACCATGTCGCCGATGATCGCACGCGTGCTGTCCGGCTGGAGACGCGCCACGCTTTCGGCTACCAGGGATTCCGGCGTCGTCGGCGCGAAGAGCAGCCCGCGCGCACCCGCCAGTGTCCCACCGTACATGTCGGCGGGCCGGCCGCTGACGGCGAATTTCTGGCAGCCCCAAGGGTGTTTGCGCATTGCCCGCAGCAGGGTGCGCAGGTGTCCGCGTGGCGGTGCGGCGGCCAGCAGGACACCCGCGGGGGCGTCGTTGTTTTCCAGGTACTTCTACACGATAAATCCACCCATCGAGTGCCCGATCAGGATCGCTTGCGGTGCAAGTCTTTTGGCAATCGAGGTGAGGTCTTCGACGTAGTCCGAGATCGAGCACAGGCGAAGGGGTTTGTCCGCTGGACTCGAGCCATGGCCCCGAAGGCTGGGTGCCAAGACGCGAAACCCGCGGTCGGCGAAGTAGTCCAGAAGGTGCACGTCCCAGCTCCATCCACCCTGGAATGCGCCATGCACGAAAAGCAACGGGTGAGGGTGCTCCTTGCTGGGCTGACCCTTGTCGATGACTTCTAACATGATTTCGAATTCCTATCGAGGCGTTGACGATTGGTCGTCAGGGATTCGTTGCAGTATGCGCGGCGGACTGGTTTGCGGCCCGACATGATGTCAGAGCCGATGTTCGGCCTTGATGAACTGCGCGGCGCGCTCGCCGATCACGACGCAGGGTGCCATCGTGTTGCCGGTGGTTATGCGCGGCATGATCGACGCGTCGGCGACGCGCAGATTCTCGAAGCCGTAGACGTGGAGCCGCCCGTCGACCACCGACATCGAGTCGCGGCCCATCTTCGCCGTTCCCGATTCGTGCCAATAAGTGGTCACCGCATTGCGCAAATACGTTTCCAGCTCGTCGCCGGTCAGGTTCCCCGGCATGACTTCCCTGGTCACAAACGGCCGCAGCTCAGCGGAATTGCCGATTTCGCGCAGGGTTTCGATGCAGGCGATCCCCGTCTTGACATCGTGTGGATCCGACAGCGCGTTCGCTTCGATCCGAATCGGGTCGTGCGGATCGGGCCCGGTGAGTCGCACCCGGCCGCGGCTTTTCGGATGCGTGAGTGAGCCGAACAGAGTCCATCCATTCTGCGGGACAACGTATTTCGTGGTGTTCTCTGGCGTGGCCATCGGCAACGCGCCCAGGCAAGCGAAGAGATCCGGTCCATCGACGTCGCCGAGTCCGGAGTTCCAGAACAATGCCGCCCCCGCCTGGGTGCTGGCTTGGTAGTCCTCGGGAAACTCCCATACGCAGCCGAACCCGTAGTGGTCTTGAAAGTTGTGTCCCACCCCGGGCAGGTGCTGACGGACCCTGACCCCGACGCGGTGCAGCTCGTCGGAGTCGCCTACACCGGACCGCATCAGCACCTTGGGGGTGTGCATCGCCCCGAGGGACAACACCACCTCGGTGTCCGCGGTGATGTGGTGGACGGCACCGTCGTGGATCACTTCGACGCCGGTGGCCCGCTCGTCCTGGAAGGTCACCCGCGTCACCAGGGCATGCGGCACGACGGTCAGGTTCGGCTTCTCAAGATGGGGCGCCGTGTAGGTGCGGTAAACGGAGAGGCGCTTTCCACCGCGGTATCTCACGTCGGAGATCGCGGCACCGCGCATTTCTTCCATCAGCCGGCCGTTGGGGCTCTGATAGGTCGGAATCCCCAGTGTCCTAGCGGCTTTCACGACCGTTGTCGCGACCGGATGGACGTCGGGCGTCGGCTGCACGAAGACCGGCCCTCCGATCCCGCGATAATTCGGCTCACCCGTGCCGTGCCAGTCCTCGAGGTGCCGATACAAATCCAGCACCGGCTCGTAACCCCAGGCCGGTTCCCCGGATTCGGACGCGAAAAGGTCCCAGTCGCTGCGGTGTCCGCGCGCCCAGATCATCACGTTGATGCTGGAACCGCCGCCGAGCACCTTGCCCATCGAAAACGGGATCGAGCGGCCGTTCAGCCCCGGATCGGGCTCCGAGGCAAATGCCCAGTCGCGATCGGTGCCCAGGTTCAGTGGCCACTGGTTGGCCTCGGTGACGCTGGGCGCGTCATCGCTGCCGCCGGCCTCCAAGAGCAAGACGGTCACATCGGGGTTCTCCGCCAATCGTGCGGCGATGACCGAACCCGACGATCCCGCCCCGCACACGATGAAGTGATAGCGCGGACCTAATACAGCATTCACGATGGCTCCTACCGGATCGCTGGGTATAGCTTCCAATGTCTAGCCACGCGCGGACGAAACGGATGGTTCACCCGTGTCGCGAATTACCGCGTGACTGAACCTGATTCGGAGCACTCGTCGATAAGGTTGCCTGGCGTGAGGTGAATTATCGGCGTTCAGCGGCTTTCACGAGGCGATTGGCAAGAAAGCCGACCACGCCGCGCAGCAATACGCGCACGATTTGTCCCGTGCCGTGCAAACGTTCAGCGAAGGATCCCGTCCGGCGGAGGTCGGTGCCCCCCCGCGAGGTTGGGTGTCAGCAGCATCTCGGCCTGCTAGCCGCGTGCGGGCAATGGTGGTCCGATCTGCAGGTAAACGTGCCGGCGGTCCTGTTCGTAGGCGATCGTTTCTTCTCGCATCAGCATCGGCCATCCACCCACTTTGCGCACCGCGCCGATGCCGGCCGGCGCCGGATCGCCTTGCCGTTGCCAACTCGATTGCACGATAAGCGGTTTCGCCCATTCAGACCAGTGGCGGCCGATGCGCTTGTCGTTCGGTTGATCTCGAATGTGAACACTTTGCCGGCGATCTCAGCGGTTCGCATGCGTCGTCGCGGCCGCGGGCCGCAGCATCCGGGCGCTGATCAAGGCCGAAAGCCAGCCGGGTGAGAAGCGGCCCCCGGCGGTCATGATCCGGTTGCGCCACCCGGGAACCGCGACGGCGCGGCCTCGGTCGAGCGCGCGCAGGCCGGCGGCCACCACCGGTTCGGGTTCGGCCAGGTGCCGGTAGATCGCGGTGTGCGAGACATCCGATCCCAGCGCATCGACGAATCCCGTCCGGGTCGGTCCAGGGCACAACGCGGTCACCGTGACGCCCGCCCCGCGGGTTTCGGCCCACAGGGCCTGGCTGAGTGACAGCACGAACGCCTTCGAGGCGCCGTAGGTCGCCTGATAGGTCCCGGGCTGAAACGCGATGGTGGAGGCGACGTTGAGAATGCCGCCGCGACCGCGCGCGACCATGCCGGGCAGCACCGCGTGGGTGAGCCGAACCAGCGCGTCGACATTCACCGCCACCAGCTCGTGCTCGCGGTCGGCGTGCAGTTCCGCGAAGCGGCCGTAGGTGCCGAACCCGGCGTTGTTGACCAGCACCTCGATCGTCCGCCCCGACAGGCGGGCCGCGAGGGCAGCGACGCCGGCCTCGGTGCCGAGGTCGCCGACGACCAGTTCGACCTCGACGGGGCCTGCCTGACGGACCCGCTGCGCGACCGCGTTGAGCCGGTCCTCGTCACGTCCGGCAAGTAGTAATGACAAGCCGCGCCTGGCCAGCTGGTCGGCGAAGACCGCGCCGAAACCGGAGCTTGCACCCGTGATCACCGCCCAGCCGGTTCTTGGTTGAGATGACATTTTCGCTCTCTCCTTTCGGAAATGTGAATGCAATTAACATAGATCAACCATGTTAATGTCGTCAACATGTCCGGAAAGAAGTCCCTCACGGTGGCCAAGGCGCGCCGGGACAGCTACCACCACGGTGACCTCAAACGAGCGCTGACCAGTGCCGCGCTGTCGCTGGTGGCCGAGCGGGGGCCGAAGGGTTTCACCTTGACCGAGGCGGCCCGGCGGGCGGGCGTCAGCGCCGCGGCGCCATACCGGCACTTCACCGACAAGGCCCACCTGCTGGCTACCGTTGCCGAGCAGGGGTTTATCGATCTCCACGCCACATTGACCGCCGGCGCCGATATCGCGTCAGGGCCAACCGACAGGCTGATCGAAATCGGTCGCGCTTACGTCCGCTGGGCAATCGGGCATCCGGACCAGTATCGGGTGATGTTCGGCGCGGATACCGACAAAACCAAGCATCCGAGCTTGGCTGTCGCCGCAGGTCAAGCGTTCGGAGTCCTGCTCGACGCGATCGCGGGATGCCAAGCGGCCGGGTTGCTGCGCGGCCGGGCGCCGCGCGAGGTGGCAGGACCGCTGTGGTCGCTCGTGCATGGCATCGCATCCCTTGCCATCGAGGGCGAGCTACGGAATGTCGAGATCGACCAAGACCCCGAGGACATGGTCGCCGACGCCCTGTCCGACCTGTTCGATCGCTGAACGACGGCGCCAGTGGCTGGCATCCCAGCAAACAAGGCCGCCGTCGGGTCCGGGACCGCGCCGACCATTGGCTCACAACATGTTCCGACTCTCGGTGGGCTCCACATGACCGGGAACAGTTATTCAGCGGACCTCGCCGTCGGGCGAAAATCGCCGCTACCTAGTATTGAAGGGCACCGATGGCGCGTTGCGTCGATTAGCTGATCGAACTATAGTCTGGACACATGTCCAGTTTGCTGTCACGGAGTTCGGGAGCCCGTTGATCGCAATGGATTCGGCGCCCTCCGCGTTCGTTAACCAGCAAAGAAGAGTTGAGTATGCGAATTGCCTTGCTGTCCTACCGTAGTAAGACCCATTGCGGCGGACAGGGCGTCTACATACGACATCTCAGCCACGGTCTTGTAGAACTCGGTCACGATGTCGAGATCTTCTCCGGGCCGCCGTATCCGGAACTGCTCGATCCGCGGGTGCGGCTGACCGAGGTGCCGAGCCTCGATATGTACCGAGAGCCCGACCCGTTCCGGATCCCCCGGCCCAGCGAGATCCACGATTCGATCGATCTCCGGGAACTTCTGACCGTGTGGACGGCGGGCTTTCCCGAACCGCGGACTTTCACGCTGCGCGTCGCGCGCCTGTTGGCCGAGCGCGCATCCGAATTCGACGTCGTTCACGACAATCAGAGTCTGGGAACCGGCCTGTTGACCATCGCGGCCACCGGAATGCCGGTGGTGGCCACGGTGCACCACCCCATCACCCGGGATCGGGTGCTCGACGTCGCCGCAGCCAAGTGGTGGCGAAAGCCGTTGGTACGCCGCTGGTACGGCTTCCTGGACATGCAGCAACAAGTGGCGCGTCGGATTCCGGAGCTCTTGACGGTCTCGTCGTCGTCGGCCGCCGACATCGTCTCCGATTTCGGTGTGTTGCCCGAGCAACTCCACGTGGTGCCGTTGGGCGTGAACACCGAGCTGTTCAAACCAGGTTCGGGTCCACGCCAGCGCGGCCGGGTGATCGCGATCGCCAGCGCCGACACGCCGCTGAAGGGCGTCAGCACCCTGCTGCACGCGGTCGCCAAGACTCGGGTGAACCGCGATGTCGAGCTGCGGCTCGTCGCCAAGGTGGAACCCAATGGGCCCACCCACAAGCTCATCGCAGAACTGGGGATCTCGGACATCGTCCACATCACCAGCGGGCTCACCGACGCCGAACTGGCCGCCCTGTTCGCCTCGGCCGAGGTCGCCTGCATACCGTCGCTCTACGAAGGGTTTTCGCTGCCCGCCGTAGAGGCGATGTCGAGTGGTACCCCGATCGTCGCGAGCCGGGTAGGCGCGCTACCCGAGGTGCTCGGGACCGACGGCGCCTGCGCCGAACTGGTCCCGCCCGCCGACGTCGACGCGCTGACCCGCGCACTCGGCGAGCTCCTCGACTCGCCGGAAAAGCGCCGTAGCCTTGGCAAGGCGGGGCGGGCACGCGCAGTCAGCGTGTTCAGCTGGGAAGCCGTCGCCGCACAGACCGTGCGGATCTATGAGCGCGCGATCGCACGAGGTGCCCTCACCGAAGGCGAACTGCAGTGCTGACAGTCGATTTCGATCGGCTCGGCATCGGGCCGTCCAGCAAGGTGATCGACGTAGGATGCGGGGCCGGTCGGCATGCGTTCGAGGCGTACCGCCGCGGTGCCGACATCATCGCGTTCGACCGCGACGAGGCGGAGTTGAAATCCGTGGAGACCATTCTTCGGGCGATGGCCGACAACGGCGAAGCGCCCGCCGCGACAACGGCGGAAGCGGTCGTCGGCGACGCGTTGAGCTTGCCGTATTCAGACGAGACATTCGACTGCGTCATCGCATCCGAGATTCTGGAACATGTCACCCAAGACGACGCGGCGATCGCGGAATTGGTCCGGGTGCTCAAAGTCGGTGGCACGCTGGCAGTCTCCGTGCCCCGCTGGCTTCCCGAACAAGTGTGCTGGCTGCTGTCCGACGAATATCACGCGAATCTGGGCGGCCACATTCGCATCTACCGGGCCAGTGAACTGCGGGACAAGATCGCCGCCAATGGCCTGGAGTTAACGCATTCGCATCATGCGCATGCGCTACATGCGCCGTTCTGGTGGCTGAAATGTGCTGTTGGAGTTGAAAATACCGACCATCCTGCGGTGACCGCCTACCACAAGCTTCTGGTGTGGGACCTGATGCAGCGCCCGAGGCTCACCCGGTTCGCGGAGTCGGTGCTCAACCCGCTCGTGGGCAAGAGCGTGGCGATGTACTTCATCAAAGCGCAGAAGTCGGGAACCGAAGCAACCCTGGGGTATTCAGTTGCGTCGATCTAGCCCGCCGGCCGTTCCGGGTGTGTTGAGTCCGGAGCAGTGTCGCCAGACAGCCCTGTCCATCGCCGCCGAGCAGGAGTCATCGGGTGCCCTCCCCTGGTTCCACGGCGGTCACACCGACCCGTGGGATCACGTCGAATCGGCCATGGCGCTCACCGCGGCCGGATTACTGGAACCGGCCCGAGCTGCCTATGAGTGGAGTCGGCGTAATCAGCGGCCGGACGGATCCTGGCCGCTGCAATTCCGTTCGGGAACGATCGAAGACGCCAACAGCGACAGCAATTTCTGCGCCTACATCGCCACCGGCGTCTGGCATTACGTGTTGGTCACCGGTGACAAGTCGTTCGCCACCTCGATGTGGCCGATGGTGCACAAGGCCATCGACTTCGTCATCGACCTGCAGGTCGGTTACGGCGAGATCTGTTGGGCGCGAAGCGAAACCGGCCCGGTGCGCGAAGCTCTGCTCACCGGTTGCGCCAGCGTTTATCACAGCATCCGCTGCGCATTGGCGCTGGCCGCTCTGGTGAGCGATCCCCAACCCGAATGGGAGCTGGCGTTAGGCCGGCTGGGCCATGCGCTGGTCGCGCATCCTGAGGCGTTCACCGAAAAAGACCGCTACTCGATGGACTGGTACTACCCGATCCTCGGCAGCGCGCTGCGGGGCCCGGCCGCCGCCGCCCGCATCAAGCACCGCTGGGACGACTTCGTCGTCGACGGCCTCGGCATCCGCTGCGTCGACGACCGGCCGTGGGTGACCGGCGCCGAGACCTGCGAGCTGGTCATGGCGCTCGAGGCGATGGGTCAACGATCGGTCGCGCACCGGCAATTCGCCGCAATGCAGCATCTGCGTGAAAAAGACGGCTCGTACTGGACGGGCTTGGTATTCGCCGACGGGAAGCGCTGGCCCGAGGAGCGCACGGCGTGGACGGGTGCGGCGGTGATCTTGGCGGCAGATGCGCTGTCGGACACCACCGGAGGTGCCGGGATCTTCCGCGGCCACAACCTGCCGCTGGGTCTGCAGACCGACTTCGATTGCGAGTGCGTGGTTACCGGCCCGGGTCGGTAATTTCGATCGGATCGCCCACCTGACCGCTGGTGCGTTCGAGGACCCGCAGCGAGCCCAGCGCGGAGATTTCTCGGAATTGACCGGAATCTATTGCGCGGCAATAGATGTAATATGGTGGCCGCCCGCCGTCCTTTGGATCGGGAAACACGTCGTGGATGACCAGGGCCCCGCCGACTTGCACCCACTTCGCCCATCCGTCGAAGTCCTCGGTGGCCGCGGCCTCGGAGTGGCCACCGTCGATGAACAAAAACCGCAGCGGTGACTGCCACCCGCGGGCCGCCACCGGCGACTTGCCCACGATGGCGACCACATGGTCGTCCAGTCCGGCGGCGTCGAGCGTGCGACGAAACGTCGGCAGCGTGTCGAACAGTCCGGTGACCTCGTCGACCAGGGAGGCATCGTGGTATTCCCAGCCGGCCTGATGTTCCTCGGAGCCATGATGATGGTCCACCGTGTACAGCACACCGGCCGTCTGCTGTGCCGCTGCACCGAGCAGCAAGGTGGATTTGCCGCAGTAGGTACCGATCTCGACACCGACACCGCCGTCCAGATACCGCAGCGCCGCGTCATAGAGGGCGCGCCCTTCGTCGTCTGGCATGAAGCCGGTGACCTGTTCGGCCAATGCGAACAAGCGCTCGGGCGCGCTTGTGTTGGTATTGCTCATCAGCTGAACCTATCGTCCGGCGTGCGTCGGCCCACAGCGTGGTCAGAGTCGGTATGCCGAGCCGTTCACCCTGCCAGGCGCAGGCGCCGAGTTCGTCTTAACATCGTGCTGTGCGCGCTTTACTTCCCTTCAAATCGTGTGGTGTGTGCCTGGCGGCGGTCATGATCGCGGGCGCACTGATATCGGCTCCGGCGGTGCTGCCCTTCCGGACGCCGGGTGCCGTGCCGTCGGCGGCGGCCAGCTGTCCTCAGGTTCAGGTGGTGTTCGCCCGCGGCCGCTACGAATCGCCGGGGCCGGGTCAACTCGGCAACGCGTTCATCAACGCGCTGCAATCCAAGGTCGGCAACAAGAGCTTCGGCTCGTATGCCGTCAAGTATCCCGCCGATACGCAGGTCGACATCGGCGCCAACGACATGAGCCACCACATCCAGGACATGGCCGGCAACTGCCCGGACACCCGGCTGGTCTTGGGCGGCTACTCGCTGGGTGCGGCGGTGACCGATGTGGTGCTGGCCGCGCCGATCGGCGCGTTCGGGTTCGACAGCCCACTGCCCGCCGGGATGGATCAGCACATCGCCGCCGTCGCGTTGTTCGGCAACGGCAGCCAGTGGGTGGGTCCGATCACGAACTTCAACCCGACCTACAACGACCGGACCATCGAGTTGTGCCACGGCGCCGACCCGATCTGCAATCCGGCCGACCCGAACACCTGGAAAGAGAACTGGCCGCAGCACTTGGCCGGCGCGTATATCGACGCCGGCATGGCCAACCAGGCCGCCGACTTCGTCGCGGGCAAGCTCAACTAGAGCCACTCGCCGCGGGCGATCAGCACGTCGCGCAGCAGGTCGGCGCGATCGGTGATGATGCCGTCCACGCCGATGTCGAGGAGGGCGTGCATGGCCGACGGGTCGTCGATCGTCCACGCGTGGATCTGTCGTCCCGAGGCGTGAGCGGCCCGGACCAGGGTCGGCGTGATCACCGGCAGCCGACCCAGTCGCGGCGGCAGTTGTAGGCAATCGCTGTCGTGCAGCAGCCGCCAGGCGTACGCGCGGCCGGCCGGTGTTTTCGCGGCCGTGAGTGCGGCGAACGCCAGCGTGCCCGCCGAACTCGCCACCCGTTTGGACAGCAGGCTCAGCGCCCGCCGCCTTCGCCGGTCGGAGAACGACGTCACCAGCACCCGGTCGTGTGCGTTCAGCCGCTCGATCACCTCGACTGTCGGTTCGATGGCCGACTCGGCTTTGATATCGATATTGACCCGCATCTGCGGCAGCGCGACCAGTAGCTCCTCCAGCGCCGGGATGGTCTGCCCCGCACCAAGGTCCGCCGTGCGGGCTTCCCGCCACGCAAGGCGGTCGATCGTTTCCGGTAGCCCGGACCGCGCCGGGAGTCGGCGGTCGTGCAGGATCACCGCCATACCGTCTCGGGTGGCACGCACGTCGGTCTCGATGTAGCGGAATCCGAGCTTGGCAGCCTCGTCAAACGCACCCATGGTGTTCATCGGAAACTTGAACGACGTGAATCCCCTGTGTGCCATGGCGATTCGCCCAGTGCTGCGAAGATACTCGCATGCTGGCCCGCCACCGTGACTCATGGCGCTAAGGCTACGTCGCACGACCGGGATGGGCCGGGGAAAGTTGCCGATCTGGGCTGGACTGTACGCAATCTGGGGTGCAGCCGAGCCGCGAAGTGCATTGACGTGGCCGCTGAGGCTGGGATTGAATGCAATCTGCCCCCGCCGAGAGGACCCGCAATGCCGCGCCTTAATCCCGTTCCCAGAGGTGAGGTCGATGACGAGTTCACGCTCAAGATGTACGACTTCATGTTCGGCGATCGTGACCCCGTGGCTCAACCGGGCGCCGTCGGCGGTACACCCGGGAATTGGTGGACGGTGATGGCGCAGTCCCCCGCCGCGCTGCGCCATGCGGTGCGGGGCTTTCGCCTGTACCGCGAAGAGGTCAGCATCCGGCCCGATCATCGTGAGCTGGGCCAGGTCAGGGCGGGCTGGGTGGTTGGTAGCCAGTTCGTTTACTCCCAGCATTGCAAGGCGTGCCGGTCGGCGGGGATATCCGAGGAGAAGATCGCTGCGATCCCGTCGTGGCAGACCGCCGACTGCTTTGATCACGCCGAGCGCCTGCTGCTTGCCTATACGGATTGCCTTGCGGGCCAGCAGGGTCGGGTGCCCGAGCAGTTGTTCACCCGACTGCGCGAAGTATTCACCGACACCGAGATTCTGGAATTTACTTACACCACAACCATGTACGTCATGCACGCGATCATGTCGCGGGCGCTGCGCCTGGAGTTCGACGACGTCGACGACCCGATTGTGGAGGTCGACGACCCCGAAGGTGGTGGCGTGCTCGACATCGGCGCCGCGACGTCCGGGGGGTGACTGAGATGACCGAGATCGACGGCCGGTCGGACGTGGCTTACCGGCTGATCCGTCGCGCGATCGCCGAAGGTGACTTCGAGCCCGGTTCCCGGCTGGTCGAACAGCGAATCGGCGAGATGTTCGATCTATCCCGTACCCCGGTACGAGAAGCATTGCGCGCCTTGGCCGCCGATGGCCTGGTTGTCATCGAGCGTAACCGGGGCGCGGTGGTGGCGACGATGTCCGAGGCCGACATCCGCGACCATTACGAGCTGCGCGCCAGGCTGGAATCGCTGGCTGCCGAGCGTGCCGCGGCCCGGATGGATGCCGAGGGAATCGCAGCCCTCGACGCGGCGATCGCGGACTTCGACGCGGGAATCGAGTTGGTGTCGAGCGGCTCGTTGGATACGGGTTTGCGCCGAATCACGACCGCCAACAGTGCGTTTCATCATTGCGTTGTCGAGGGTTCGGGCCATCGAAGGTTGTCCGTGCTGCTCGTGCACGCGGTCGATATTCCGTTGGTATATCAGGTGTTCCGTAACCAATCGCGGGGCGATATGGAACGCTCCAACCTGTTCCATCGAATGGTGCGCGACGCGATCGCGGCCGGCGAACCCGAGCGGGCCGGGGCGCTCATGGCCGAGCACATCATGCAGGGCCGCGACTGCGTTCTGGCGTTGACATCGCACGCGTATCCCGAAGCCCATGCCTTGTGATCGACATCAGGCGTGCGGTGACGCGCACCTCAGGCTTCGTAGGTGACGCGGTACCAGTGCCTGACCGGCTTGTGGCTCGTGTCGGCCTGGCCCGTGTCCGTCGCGCTCACCACGTTGACGTCGCTCGCGTCGGGATTATGGGCTTCGATGTAGCGCTCCAGCTCGTGAATGACGCCGCTGTGCGGCTGATGTGGATTGGCCAGCGCCCGGGCTCGGTGTGTTTGCGGCACACCGAGAATTATGCCGACGTACTCTTCGATGTGCAGTATTCTCTATTGCCTTGTCGTGCAAGCTGATTAGCGGCCTTGGGCACCCGAAGGCCGAGGTAACCGAGTGCCAGCCCGGCTCCGATTTCGCCGGCGGCGGTAAGCGCGGCACTGCCTAAACCAGCGCAGGACGCGAATCGGGTCGCCGATCGATGTTGTCGCAGAACCAGCACCAACGCGACAACGACGAAAACGCCCTGGATCATCCCGCCGACCATGACCGCGGGCGGAGATGCCGGCATCCCGCGTCGAAAACGATCGATGCCGTGCGGTCCGAATGCCGCAACGAACGCAATCATCGCGACAGTGAGGGCGCGGTCCGCTTGCGGCGGATTCGAGTTGTCGGACATCTTTGTCTCCCAAAACCGTCTACTACAGATGGTAGTAGATCGGGCCACGCAGGTAAATAGGTTGGGGTCAAAGAAAGGCAATGCCGACGGTTTCGGCATCGATTTACGGATCCGGCGGTGGTGACGTGTTCGTGATTGCGCTGCGGGCCCCGCCCAATCATTCGGTATTGGGCCGCCCGAATGATTTACGCGGGAGTATCGCCGCTGGAATAAACCGTGAAGTGACGGCCACCGACCGCGACTGCGTGGTCGATCTCGGCCGCACCTCGGCGGGCCCGAAATGACGGGTGACGACGCATGGATTCGGCGCGTTCGCGCTCGCGTCGCCGAGCTGCGATCCAAGCGGGGTGTGACTGCAGAAAAATAACCGTCGAACCTGGTGCATTCGCCATGATCGCCAGCTCCTCTCAGCGCCACCCGACTCAACCGCAAAGCGACGGATGTGTTATGTGTTCGTGTCCAGGATGCCCAGGCAATCCTGAGACCAAACCAAGCGTGATCATGAGAATTGGCCGTGAATTCATCCCAAATCCTGAGATAGTGCCGTTCCGCCGTCCGTTTCGGGCGACAGCTATCCAAATGCTAACGACGGCCACCGACACAATTTCTGTTTCGACCCGGTACCACCCGGGCTGCTATCGTCGCTTGCTTATGCCTGAGATGGACCGTCGCCGGATGATGCTGACGACCGGGATCGGCGTGCTTGCCGCCGCGCTCCCCATCCCTGAGGCCAGGGCTTATTCGGGGCGGACCCCACCGCCCAACGCGCCCAGTGGGCAGGCCGGAAACTACATCTTCTCCGACGAGTTCGATGGTCCGGCCGGTTCGGCCCCCGACCCGTCGAAGTGGGCTGTCGCGAAAGCCCGCGAGACGATCAAAGACCCGACGTATTGGGAGCTGCCCGAGCACATCGGGCAGTACCGCGACGACCGCAAAAACGTGTTCGTCGACGGCAACTCCAACCTGGTCCTGCGTGCCGCGAAAGATGGCCCCACCTACTTCAGCGGCAAGGTGCAAAGCCTGTGGCGTGGCGGCGTCGGCCACACCTGGGAAACCCGGGTCAAACTCAACTGCCTGACCCCCGGCGCCTGGCCCGCTTACTGGCTGGGCAACGACGATCAGGGCGAGATCGACGTGATGGAGTGGTACGGCAACGGCAGCTGGCCGTCTGCGACCACCGTCCACGCCAAGGCGAACGGCGGCGAGTGGAAGACCCATAACATCGCGGTCGACAGCGCCTGGCATACCTGGCGATGCCAGTGGGACGAGGCCGGCATCAGGTTCTGGAAGGACTATTCCAACGGAGCCCAGCCGTATTTCGACGTGCCCGCCAGCTCGCTGCCGGATTGGCCGTTCAACGGTCCTGGATACACGGTGTATCCAGTGTTCAACCTCGCCGTTGCCGGCTCCGGCGGTGGCGATCCCGGGCCCGGCAGCTACCCCGCCGACATGCTCGTCGACTACATACGCGTCTGGTAGCCGGGCGCGTCAGCCGGGGATGCGGTCCCCGGCGAACCATGCGCTCGCGACCGCGCGGGTCTGTGGTGGCGGAAGGTGCGGGTTTCCCGCGCCCAGCTGACCGATTTTGACCGTCCACGTCGGTCCGGTGCGGTCGTCGATACAGGACTTTGCGTCCGGGAGGCACAGCACCGCGGGATTGGGGCCGCCGTTGCTGCACCCGTAGCCGGCGACGTAGCCGTCGTCGCGCCCACCCCAGGCCCCGCCGTTGCGCAGCAAGCAGCGGGTGCCGTCGTCGAGAACGAGCGCATACGGTTCCGGTGAGGCAGGCGGGTGCACCGGCGGGAGTTGGCCGTTATAGGCGACCCGATGCAAACGCTGTTCCCAGGGATCGTCCACGCACAGCAGCGATCCCGGCGTCGACGGCCAACAGGTTGCGGCACCGGCCACGCTCGGTGAGCACGCGTAGACGTCGTCCGCCATTGCCGCGGGTGACGCCACGCAGTCGCTCACCACTGCGAGGTTCCCGTCGGGCGGGGTCTCGTGGAAGCCGTTGACGGGCTGCCCCTTGGACCCGACGGCCACCGTGGTGATCTGCTGGGTGGGTGGCGGATCGGCAGCTGCCGGTCCGGCGAACCCGAACATCGCCAGGACGGCGATCGGCACCACAGCAACTCGAGATGCGGTCATCCGGCTAACAATCCCCTACGCGCGCCGCCATGGAAAGGGTGGCGCGCTAGATTGCCGCGATCGGCCGGATGCCGGAATCGAAAGCCAGGCAGCGTTGTAGCAATGCTTCGGTTGGCGGCTGGCGGAAGGCCAGCACCATCTGCTCGCAACCGAGCGAGTCGAACTCCGGCAACAACGCCAGCTGTTCATCCACCTGCCCGGCTTCGGCCGGATGCAGCGACAGCTGTGCCGAGCGCAGGATCTCGGCCGGCGCGCGCTGCATTTCGGCACACGCCTCGTCGAGCTGGGCGTTGACCGCACCCCATCGCTGCGGCCCCTCGTGTCCGGGCATGTTCCACATGTCGGCGTGACGCGCGACCACGCGCAGCATCTTCGGCTCGCTCCCGCCGATCACGATCGGCGGGTGTGGCTGCTGAACAGGTTTGGGCTCGCACAGCGCGTCCTCGAGGGTGAAGAACTGCCCGTTGAAGGTGACGGAGTCCTGCGTCCAGAGCATGCGAAGCACGGTCAGTGCCTCGTCGACCATCGCGACGCGGGTGCCGGGGCCGGGAAACTCGATTCCGTACGCGCGATGTTCGTCCGCGATCCAGCCGGCGCCAATCCCGAAATAGAGGCGTCCACCCGAAATGTGGTCGACGGTGACCGCCATGTTGGCCATCACCGCCAGGTTCCGGAACGTCACGCTGGACACCAGGCAGCCGATTCGCGCCCGCTTGGTGACCGCGGCCATCGCGGCGAGGGAGGTCCAGCCCTCGTAATTCGGATCGGTGTTTTCCCGTGGTCCGTAGAAATGGTCGTAATCCCAAACTGCTTCGAAACCCAGGCGATCCGCCGTGCGCCACAACTGCTCGAGCTCGCAGTATTGGAAGCTCAGGTCGAATTTGACCGCGATCTGCATATGGCGATCCTAAGATCGGCGGCGCACTTTGGCAGGGCGAATAGTTCGCATTCCGTTCTTGTCCCCCGCTCGTAAGATGCCAGACGGGCTGGATTAATGAGATGCCCGATCGGTGCGCCAGAAACGCGCCGAATCGGTTGCGCAGGTGGCTCGTTGGTTCAGTGCGTCAGCAGGGCCGCGGCACTCCACGGCCTGCTGCCGGGGTGGCGCGGATCTGGTTGGGGCAGCCGTGCCGCCAGACGCATGATCATCGGCAAGCGGCGGAAGCGGTGGGCGGCAACAAGCAGCGATTCCACTTCGACGGTGCGCCAGCCCAGCTCTTCGAAATAGGCCACGCCATTTTCCGGGGCGAATAGGAACGGCGCATTTTCCAGGATGCCCGGCATCTTCTTGTTCATCATCTTTCGCAGACCGGGACCGGCGAAGTCGAGCATCCACCAGGCCACCTCGGGCCGGGAGATCGCCTGCGACAGCGAGACGACGTCGGCCTCGTCGAGATACACCACGAGGCCCTCGGTCAGCACCAAAGCCTTCCGCGCGCCGTCGAGCGCGTCATCGAGGAATGCGTCCCGGGCTCGCGGGTCGGCGAGGTCGACCGCCGTACGGCTCAACCGGCATCGCGGTGTCTGATCGGCGAGCACTTGTGTCTTCTCCGCGAGCAACGCCGGTAAATCCGCCTCAACCCACCCGAAATCGGCGGGAAGATCCAACCGATATGGCCGGGTGTCCAAGCCGGCCGCCAGATTCAACACCCGGTCGCAACCGTTGGCGATGGCCTCGGTGATCGCGTCGTCGATCAGTTTGGTGCGCGCGACCAGCCACCACCCATTGCGCGTCGACCGGGGCAGGTTGGCGACGATTGCGCGGCCGTGTTCACCGGCCAGCATCCCGGCGAGCGAGTCATGAAACAGCGCGTCAGGGCGAGCCGACTCGGTCGCCCGATGCAATGCCGTCCACCGAGCGGTATCGGAAACGTGAGTAATCGTGTGTTCCGCCATAGGTTGGGTTATAGCAGCCACCGCCGTCGGCGTAGCGTGCGCTCATGCCTGATCGAAATCGCCGCTTCCTATTGCGTGAGCGCCCTACCGGACGTATCGGCCCCAACACGTTTGAGCTCAGTGAGGAGGCGATCCCCGGTATCGGGGACGGCGAGGCGCTGGTGCGCGTCGAATGGATCTCGCTCGATCCGACCAACCGGACCTGGATCAATGACACGCCGACCTACCTGCCTCCGGTCGGTATCGGCGAGGTCATGCGTGCGGGCGGGCTCGGCCGCGTCGTCGAATCGAAGAACCCCAACTATTCGGTCGGCCAGATCGTGCAGGGTCTCGTCGGTTGGCAGGACTACGTCGTCGTGTCGGACACAAACCCGTTGTTCGCGGTCGACGTCGCCGAAGGCATCTCCCCCAGCGCCTACATGGGTGCGCTCGGGACGACCGGACTCACCGCATGGGTCGGGATCCGCGATATCGGCAAGCCGCAGCCCGGTGAGACCGTGGTCGTGTCGGCCGCGGCGGGCGCGGTGGGCTCGGTTGCCGGCCAGCTCGCCAAGGCCGACGGCGCGCGTGTGGTCGGGATCGCCGGCGGCCCGGACAAGTGCCGGCTGCTCACCGAGGAACTCGGCTTCGACGCGGCCGTCGACTACCGCGCCGACGACTGGCTCACCCAGCTGCGGGCGGCCACGCCCAACGGCATCGACGTCGACTTCGAGAACGTCGGGGGCGTCATCATGGACGCGGTCTTCGCGCGCCTCAACATTGGCGCGCGGGTGGCGCTGTGCGGCTTGATCTCCGGCTACAACGAGGCAGACCCACCGCCCGGACCGCGCGCATTCGGCAACCTGCTGATCCAGCGCGCGAAGCTGGAGGGCTTCATCGTGCTGGACCACTTGGGCCGCGCACCCGAGGCAACAAGCGAAATCGCCGGGCTGATCGCCGCGGGCAAGCTGACGCCGCTCGAGACCGTGGTGGAGGGTTTCGAACAGCTGCCGACCGCGATCAACATGCTCTTCGACGGCAAAAACGTCGGCAAGCTCATGGTCAAGACGTCGAGTTAGGCCCTAGTGATATCCGGCGGGTGGCGCGGTACGTGTCGTGTGCGGGTAACTGCACGTCCAGCAGGCCGTCGCGCATCAGCGGTTCGCCATCGGCGCCCAGCTCGTTGAGTTCGGCGACGGCGTCGATGGCATGCTGCTGGTCAGACCTCGTGACCCGCTGTCCTGCACCGGTTTTCTTTGCTCGCTGGAACCAGCTCATGCAGCGCAGCGTACGTCAATTGACAATCGGGATGGTCAGGAGCGGGGCGAGACGACAAGAACTATCGTGTTTGGCTACAACATTGGTTAGCTGGTGGCTACCAACAGCTTGGAACCACTAGGACGTGACACATGGCCGAGGACGTCGCCGAGCTCAATTCTGTTGTGCCCCAGCTCCACCGAGGCCTGTCCAACCGTCACATTCAGCTGATCGCGATCGGGGGCACGATCGGGACCGGTCTCTTCATGGGCGCCGGGCGCACCATCTCCCGGGCCGGCCCGTCGGTGGTCTTGGTGTACGCGATCATCGGTTTCTTCCTGTTTTTCGTGCTGCGCGCGATGGGCGAGCTGCTGTTGTCGAACCTGAACTACAAGTCCTTCGTCGACTTCGCGGCCGACCTATTGGGGCCCGCGGCAGGGTTTTTCGTCGGGTGGTCGTACTGGTTCGCTTGGATCGTCACGGGCATCGCGGAACTCGTTGCGATCGCGGGCTACCTACAGTTCTGGTGGCCTGGTCTCCCGGCATGGCTACCGGCGCTGATCGCGTGTGTGCTGATCCTGCTCACCAACCTGTTCAGTGTGCGCAACTTCGGGGAAATCGAATTCTGGTTCGCTCTAATCAAAGTCGTCGCGATCATCGGCGTCATTGTCGTCGGGTCCATCCTGCTGGCCACCAATTTCGTCTCGCCGCAGGGACATCCCGCGACGATCGAAAACCTTTGGAACAACGGCGGATTCTTCGCCACCGGCCTTGCGGGCATGGTCGGCGGATTCCAGATCGCGTTTGTTGCGTTCGTCGGCGTGGAACTCGTCGGTGCCGCGGCGGCCGAAACAGCCAACCCGCGTCGCACCCTGCCGCGCGCGATCAACGCGGTGCCGCTGCGCGTGGCGATCTTCTATATCGCCGCGCTGCTGGTGATCCTCACCGTCGTCGAATGGCGGCGGTTCGACAGCAACCAGTCCCCGTTTGTCGCGATGTTCTCGCTGGCCGGTCTTGGCGGTGCGGCGTCGATCATCAACTTCGTCGTGATCACCGCGGCCTCCTCCTCGGCCAATTCCGGGATGTACTCCACCGGCCGCATGCTCTACGGTCTGGCCGACGAAGGAAGCGCGCCGGCGATTTTCCGCCGTCTGAACCGCGGCGGCGTGCCGGCGTCCGCCCTGTTCGTGACGGCCGCACTGCTGCTGACCGCTATCCCCGTGCTGCACGTCGGCGGCTCGGTGATCGGTGCGTTCACGCTGGTGACAACCATTTCGGCGCTCCTGTTCATGTTCGTCTGGGCGATGATCCTGGTCAGCTACCTGGTCTATCGCCGCCGGCACGCACAGCGGCACGCGGACTCCGCCTTCAAGATGCCCGGAGGGCGGGTGATGTGCTGGGTCGTTCTCGCCTTTTTTGCTTTCGTCACGTGGACGCTGACGACGGAAAAGGACACCGTGATCGCCCTGGCATGGTTTCCCGCGTGGTTCGTGCTGCTCGCTGCCGGATGGCTGGTCATCCGACGCCGCCCGGCCCATGCCGAGCGTTATCGCCAGTTCCTGGTCGAGATGAACGGGCCCGATCGAGGAAGCGGCGCAGGCCGCCTTGGCTGCGCGTGACCGGTGGACCTGTTGTTGGGATCGGTAGCCGGTGTGGGCGGCTGTACTTGCCGCATCGACGCCGCCAAGGAGGCGGCGCCCCACGAAAGGAAGAAGCAAATGAACATCGTGCCGACCGGCATCCAAGAGCAGATCAACCGCGTCGATCGCCAACGGAGCCTGTACATCGGGATCAGCACCGGCCTGGTCGCGGTCTGGAGCCTGTACCGGCTGGTCTGGATGCTCTACATCGGAATGACGTTTGGCTGGTTCTTCGCAGCGATGGCCTTCCAGCTGGTGCTGTGGGGTGTGATCGGCACCGCCGCGGCGGTGACGTCTATCGGATTCCTGACCCGGTACCACAGAGGTTCTTGAAGCTGAGGGGCAGATAGCTCCGAACCCGTCAGGGTTCGGAGCTATCTTGTTGTGGCGCAGTGATTTACAGCTGGGCCCAGACCGACTTCGTCTTGAGGTAGATCTCGAGACCCTCCCTGCCGAACTCGTGGCCCCAGCCGGACTGCTTGTACCCGCCGAACGGTACGTCGTGGTCGAAGACCAACTGGCAGTTCACCTGAACGCTGCCGGCCTGCAGTCTCTTCATGATCCGGTGAGCCCGGCCCAGGTTTTCCGTCCACGCGGTAGCCGCCAGACCGTAGGTCGTGTCGTTGGCCATCGCCACGGCCTCGTCCTCGTCGTCGAACGGCAGGATGCTGACCACCGGCCCGAAGATCTCCTCGCGGTACAACCGCATGGCAGGGTCGACGTTGGTGAGCACCGTCGGGTGCACGAAGTAGCCTATGCGATCCAGCCGATGGCCGCCGGTGACCACCTCTACGCCGTCCTTGCGGCCCTCCTCGATGTAGCCCATCACCCGGGTCAGCTGCTTCTGGCTGATCAGCGGGCCGCTGACGCAGCCCTCCTCGCTCGGAGCGCCCAGCTTGAACGAGTCAGCCATCATCGAGATTCCTTCCACGACGCGGTCGAACACGCCGCGCTGCACGAAGATTCGCGACCCGCACACGCAACCCTGGCCGGAGTGCACGAAGATGCCGAGCGAGGCCATCATGATCGCCTTGTCGAGATCGGCGTCGTCGAAGATCAGCACCGGCGACTTGCCGCCGAGTTCCAGCGTCACCTTTTTCAGGTTGTCGGCCGACGCCCGCACGATGGCCTTGCCGACCTCCGTCGAGCCGGTGAAGGCGACCTTCTGCACGTCGGGATGCGCGGTGATCGCCGCACCCGCGGTGTGGCCGTATCCGGTCAGCAGGTTGACGACACCGTCGGGCACGCCGGCCTCGTGGATGAGCCTATCCAGCAGCACCGCCGATAGCGGCGTCTCCTCGGCGGGCTTGACGAGCAGGCTGCCGCCCGCGGCCAGGGCCGGCGCCAGCTTCGCGCACGCATTGAAGATTGGACCGTTCCACGGGAAGATCAGGCCCACCACGCTGTAGGGCTCTTTGAGCGTGTACGCGTGCATGTTGACGTAGGTGTCGGTCGCGATGCCGTCCGTCTTCACGTCGTACGCGACGCCGTTGATCTTCGAACACCAACCGGCGTAATAGCGGAAGAACTCCGAGCAGGTCGACATCTGCAACTGCGCCTGCATCAGCGGCATACCGGTGTTGAGCGAATCGAGTTGGGCGAACTCCTCTGCGTGCTCGTCGATCAATTCGCCGATCCGCCACAGCACTTTCGCCCGTTCGCGGCCCGGAAGGTCGGACCACACACCCGACTCGAACGATGCCTTCGCCCGCCCTGCCGCCTCACCGACCGCGTCTTCGCCGCAGTCGGTGAATTCGGTGATGGTCTCCTCGGTCGCGGGATTGATGATCGCAATGACCTCACCCGATCCGGGGCGCTTGCCCAGGTCGTCCAGTACTGCCTGCAGAGTCATCTGTTCCCTTCCCGATCAACCCTGATCGAGCCCGGCGCTCCCGTGCCCGTGAATGCTGAGCACCTGCTTAGCATTGTGATCGTGGCCCGGTCAAGATTGCGCCGTTTCACCCCCTCGCCGGGGTCTAGCGGTTGGCTGCGCTGATCGCCTCGCGCACCGCCGAAACGCAGCGCAGCGCATCGGGTTCGGGTCCCAGCCCGACGTAGTAACTACCGGCTTGCTCGCCGCCGAAGCCGGTGATCGTGAATCCGGCGGCATCGTCGGAGACCGCCTCGGTGGCCATCGACGCCCGCGCCAACGGCAGGGAAATGACCGTGGTCCCGCGCTTAGCCCCTTCGGTGGCCACCAGCAGCTGGGTCGGATGCAGCACCACCGCGGTCCAGTGCTCCTCGTCGGGATCGGCCGGATTGGCGCGTCGCCGCAGCAGCTTGCCGAATGCCGAACTGGCCGGCGGGTTTTCGCTATGCGTCAGCCACACCTGCACATCGTTGAGGTCGACTTGGTGGGAGGCGGCGTGCTCGGCCAACTTGCCGCAAATCGGGCGAGGCAGTTCGACGATTCGCGCCGACCGGGTGTGACGCACATAGAGCGGCATGGGTGCATCATGCCCGTGGGCCAACCCGGTCGCCATTCGCGCCGCGCAGTGTTTCGGGTCGTCTGGACTTCGCCGGGCACGGTTCAGGGTCCGGGTGCGACCGCTTTGCGCCACGCCAGCGGGTTGAGTCCGCGATAGGGATCGCCTTCTCGAAGCTGTCGCAACTCCACCAGGATTTGGTTGAGCGCACGTTGCGTCTGCTTCTTGACGACCTCCACCCAATCGGCCGCACCGATGCCCAGGGGTCTGCTGGTATCGATCGGTGCGCCGAAACGTAGGTACATGCGCTGCGGTCGGGGGATCAGCGTCGGGCCGATCCCCCGCACCAACGGCATCGCCATGTCCGACCGACCGTTGAGCCTACGGCTCAGTGCCGCAGCGAGTTTCGCATAGGCACTATCCCGAGTCGTCAAACTGCGGTAGACGTCGTCGCCGCCGACCAGACCGGCCGGCACGATCGGATAGCCGTTTTCCACGCAGACCCGCGCGAATCCGGAACGTCCCTGCCAGCGCAGCGTGTACTCCTCGCCCTTGAACTTACCGATCTCGCGACCCCCGCCGGGAAACACCAGAACGGTCTGGTCGTGCGTCATCAGTTCGCGGGCGGTGTCGGGTGCGCCCACCACACCCCCGAATGCCGCGATCAGATCGGCGGGTAGCCCACGCATACGGCCGAATTGTCGATCGGCCAGCGGCCGCACCCGGGTGCCGATCGTGCGCCGCACCGCATCGGAGATCAGAAATACTTCGGTGCCCGCCTGAGTGTGGTTGCCTGCCAACAGAAATCGTCCGTCAGCGATCAGGTTTTCGGTGCCGTCGACGTAAGGACGGGAAAGGTCGACGACGGGACGCAGGCGTTCGGTCATCGAATCGAGCACGGTGCGCAGCGTCTGCACCCGCCGATTCGGCGCCATGATGGCCGCCAGGTCGATGTCGTCAGTCATGGTCGGCTGAGCGGGAGAAAACGACGTTGTGTGATGGTGGGCCGAACCGCCTTGGCGAGGGCAGTGTTTGCAGTCTCATGCCCGGATCGGCGGCGAGGCCGAGCTCCTCGAGGGCAGACAGGCTGTACGCGCGCAGAACGCTGATGAAGCCATCGTGCAGGCCGGGCCAAATCCAGGACCATGGCATTAGCGTCAGGTTGACCGGCAGGGCCAGTGCCGGGAAGAGCAGGGTACGCACGGGCGACTGGCGTTTGAGGTCGATCACCAAGAACCGCCCGCCAACCCGCGTCGCCTCGGCGATCGCACGGCACGCGATCGGCGGCGGCAAGTGGTGAAATGCGAGCGCGAATACCACCAGGTCGTAGCTGGCGTCGGGCGCGTCGATCGCGGTGGCGTCGACGACCTTGACGTCGGCTCGCGGGTGGCTGCCCAGCTCCCCGGCGGCGATGTTGGCCACCGAATCAGGATTCACGTCGCTGACGGTGACGGTGGCCGTTGGATGCAGTTCCAAAATCTTTGCCGACAGCTTGCCGTGGCCGGCGCCGAGTTCCAGAATCCGTGGATTCTTGATGTCGGCGACAACCTTCAACGCCGTGCGGGCGTGCTCCTCGTGCTGGTTGCTCAGCGTCCCCAACCGGTCGAGCATCCCGATGACCTTCTGCTTGACGGCGTCCGGCACGTCGTCGCGGTCGAGATACTCCAGCGCATTGGTCTGAAACCGCCGATCCAGCCAAGATGCCCGTGAACCTCCCCTCGGCATCGTCGCAATCGCCTGCTGAAGAACATTCGCCGTTTCCATGGTCGCTCCCTTTCTGGTTCGCTGCGACCACTATAACAAACGAACCGGTTCGTCTGCGTATGATGTTTTCGTGCGCACCAGGACCGAACTCCGCGACGAGATCCTCGCCGCAGCCCGCGCCGAGTTCGCGCAGTACGGGTTGGCCGGTGCGCGCGTCGACCGCATCGCCCGCGCGGCCAGCGCGAGCAAGGAGCGCCTTTACGCGCATTTCGGCGACAAGGAAACCCTCTTCCGGGACGTGGTTGCCACCGACGGTGCCGAGTTCTTCCGGGCCGTCGAGTTACGCCCGGATGCGGTGCCCGAGTTCGTCGGCGGGGTTTTCGATCTCGCCCAGCGCCGGCCCGAACACATCCGGATGATCACCTGGGCACAAATGGAAGGTTTCATGCTCGACAATCCTGAGGTGGACGGCGTACATCCGCCCGAGAAGGCCATCGCCGCCCTGCGGCAAGCGCAGGCCGACGGACACGTCGACCCGGTGTGGGAACCCGAACAGCTCATCGTCCTGTTGTTCGCTATTGGCTTGAGCTGGGCGCACTTTCCGGATCCCGCAGCCGCTACGACGGATCCGGACGTCATCGCCGGGCGCCGCGCCGCCGCCGTCGAAGCGGCCGCCCGCGTCGTCGAACCCAGATAGCGAGTAGATTTCCCTCCCGATGGGATGCTGCGATTTTCCCGCTGTGGCCGACGGCTGCGATTCGGCCTTCACCGTCGACTCTTCCCGCATCACGTTCGGACGCGGCTGTCTCGCGGAGTTGGGCGAGCGGGCCGGGGCGCTGGGCATGCGGCGGGTGGCGCTCTTCTCCGATGCGAGCGTGGCCGGCCTGCCCATCTTCGCCACGGCGCGCGACTCGCTGGTCGCGGCCGGCGTGGACGTGATCACCTACACCGACGTACACGTGGAACCGACGGACGCATCCTTCGCCGAGGCGACCTGTTTCGCCCAGGAGGCCAGGCCCGACGGTTATGTCTCGCTCGGTGGTGGTTCGGTCATCGACACGTGCAAGGCCGCCAACCTCTACGCCACCTACCCCGCGGACTTCCTGGCTTACGTCAACGCCCCGATAGGCGAAGCAACGCCGGTACCCGGACCGCTCAAGCCGCACATCGCCTGCCCCACCACCGCCGGCACCGGCAGCGAGGTCACCGGCATCGCGATCTTCGATCTGCTGTCGCTCACGGTCAAGACCGGAATCGCCTCCCCCGCGTTGCGGCCCACCGAGGCGCTCGTCGACCCCGATTGCACGGCCAGCCTGCCCGCCGGAGTCGTCGCCGCGGCGGGCCTCGACGTGCTGTCGCACGCCTTGGAGTCCTACACCGCGCGTCCCTACGTGCACCGGCCCGCCCCCCCGCGGCCCAGCCTGCGGCCGATGAGTCAGGGCGCCAATCCTTGGAGCGACCTGGGCTGCAGCGAGGCGTTACGAGTGCTGGGCGCCAATTTGGAGCCGGCGGTTCGAGACGCCTCGGACAGCGCGGCGCGTGAGCAGATGATGTGGGCCGCGACGCTGGCAGGGATCGCCTTCGGCAACGCGGGCGTGCACGCGCCGCACGGCATGGCCTACGCGGTTGCCGGGCTGGTGCGTGACTTCCACCCCCCGGGCTACCCGGACGACGCGCCGCTGGTGCCGCACGGCATGTCCGTGATCGTCAACGCGCCCGCGGTATTTCGGTTCACCGCACCGGCCAGCCCGCGACGGCACATCGAGGCGGCCCGGCTGCTGGGCGCCGACACCCGAGACGCCGGAGCCGACGACGCGGGTGAGGTGCTCGCGACCGAACTCATCCGCATCATGCGCGCGGTCGGCATGCCCAACGGGCTTGGTGGGGTGGGCTACACGCCCGCCGACATCACCGCCCTCACTGAAGGCGCCTTCCCGCAGCAGCGCCTGCTGCAGAACGCGCCGCGCGAGATGAGCAAGCCGGTTCTGGCCGATTTATTCGGCTCCGCGATGCGCTACTGGTAGCCGCTCTTACGCGCTGACGAGCTCCGGATGGAACTTGATTGCCATGCGCCGCATGCCGTCACGCCAGTCGACCGTCGCGGCGCCGACGAGCTCGCGCATCCGGCTGGCGTCGGTGGGGTTGCCGCGCAGCGCCTGCTCGCTCTCCTCGAACACCGGCTCCTTGCCGACCAGTGACCCGAGGTAGGCGCACCACTCCTGCAGGCTGACGTTCTGTTCACCGCACCAGTTGAGGGTGGTGGCCGGCACCGATGCCACCTCGAACAGCTTCGGGATGGTGGCGATTATGTCGTCCTCGTGGATCGGGGTGTAACGGGCCGGATCGCCGGCCGGGACCGGAATCGGGATGCCGGCCAGCATCATCTCCATGTGATAGAACGGCCACCCGCCGTTGTCGCCATAGGGGACGTTGAGGCGGGCGATCGTCGTGGGGACATTCAGGGCGCGCGCCATCGTCCGGGCGACGACCTCGCCCGCGATTTTCGAGATGGAATAGGTGGGGAATAACGGCTTGTGGTTGTCACCCAACGCGGCGTCCTCGGTCCGGACTTCGTCGTCCGGTGGGTCGTACACAGCCCCAGATGAGCAGTGCACGAAAGCTTTTGCGCTACGGCAATGCGCCATCAGAAGCCCGACGGATTCGGCGTTGGCGGCCAGATCCGTGTCCCAGTGGCCACTCTTGGCCACCGCGAGATTCAGGACGTAGTCGAAGTCATCTGGCAGACCGGCGAAGTCGCCGGCGGCCAGATTGACCGTCTGGCACCGCACGCCCGCCTTCTCGAGATCCTCGCGGACCGCGGGATTGGTGAACCGGGCGATGCCCCATACTTCGTTGTCGGCTGCCAGCGCCTTGGCGACGGGGGTGGCAACTTGTCCGGTCGGACCGGTGATCAGGATCTTTGAGCCGCGCATGCGCTGATGGTAAGCGACGCTCGCCGGGCCGCGACCATCGGCGTAACGTCGCGCTCGTCATGGCAGATTCGGTGCGGTTCGTCGACGCGAATGGGCTCAGATTCGCCTGTCTCGAGGAGGGCTCAGGCCCCCTCGTGCTGATGCTGCACGGTTTCCCCGACACCGCGCATTCGTGGGACCAGCTGCGCCCGGCGATCGCGGCGAAGGGCTATCGCGCGGTGAGTCCGTTCATGCGTGGCTATGACCCCAGCGGGATCCCGGACCGCGACCCCGATCAAGAGACCCTGGCCCGCGATCCGCTGGCATTGATCGAAGCGCTCGGGGCGCGCGACGCCGTCGTGATCGGCCACGATTGGGGAGCCTGCGCTGCCTACGGTGCGGCCGCGCTCGGCCCGGATCGCGTGAAAAAGCTTTTCGCGATCGGCATTCCACATCCGGGCGCGCTCAAACCGACGCTTCGGAAAGCCTGGGGCGTCCGCCATTTCGTGGCCTATAAGCTGCCGGGGGCACCGAACCGCTTCGCGCGCAACGACTTCGCCGCGCTACCCGCCATTTACCGGCGATGGTCTCCCACCTGGAGCCCGGATCCGAGCGAATTCGAGGCCGTGCGCGCCGGCTTCGCGAATCCGGCGAGTCTCAATGCCGCGTTCGGCTACTACCGAAAGCTCTCCCCCATTCCGAGCCCGTCGCTGAAGGCGCGGATCAAGGTGCCGACGGTTGTCTTTGCCGGACTGGATGATCCGGTCGCCGAGCCCTCGGATTATCGGGGGTGCCGCCCGGATGTTCGAGGCCGCTACGTCGTCGAGGAGGTTCCCGGCGGGCATTTCATGCACCGAGAACATCCCGAGGAATTCACCGAGCGGTTGTTGACACACCTTTGACCGGATCGCCCTTCGTTGTGTCGGCGAGAATTTGTGCCTTTGGCGGCCGTTCGCCTCGGTAGAATCAATGCAATCCGCCACGGTGCCGGGCGCACACACACCTAGGAGCACGACGCACATGACATCCATGTCGCACGATCCGGCCGTTGCCATCATCGGCGGGCAGTTGACGGCGATGGGCGCCAGCGCCTTGGCTTCCGGAGCCGCCACGGCACCGATGGTGACCGCACTGGTGCCCGCGGGCGCCGAGGAAGTCTCGATGCAGGCCGCGATGGCGTTTGCCGCCGAGGCCAGCAAGACGTTGGCCGCTCACGCCGCCGCCCACCAAGAGATTTCACGGACCGGCGCGGCGCTGGTGAACATCACCCGGATGTATGCCCAGACCGACGCGACCGCCGCGGGTGCCCTACAGACCAACGCGGCGCGCACCACCGCCGTCGAATTCCAAAGCGCCGGCGCGCCCATGTCGAGGTCGTTGGCCAGTCCGGCTCCGGCCACCCGGCTGCTGCGCGCCGAAACTGTGCCCGGCGCGGCCGGGACGCCGGCCCGCACACCGGCATTGGCGAACCTGGTCGAAGGCGCGGCGGTCGCGCCGACCCCCGCGGCCGGCGCGGCCTCGATGCCTACCACGATGAGTGCGGCATCAACACTGCTCAGCGCCGGCAGCGCGCCGCTGAGCACCCTCAGTTCGCTCGGCTCGTCGCTGGGGTCGGTCGGCCAGGGCGGCCTGGGCGGCGCTACCGCCGGCGGTGCATCGACCGGCGGAGCGGCCGCGAGTGCGGCCGGGGCGAGTGGCGCCGCCGCGGGTGGGACCGGGCCGGCACTGGCGTCGTCGTTGACGAACGACGACGGCACCCCGGAGTCCAAAGACGCCGACGGCAAGCAGACGGGTGAGCAGCTGCTCTGAGGCGCCGCCCCTCAGAGCCCCGGCTGATCCTCGATGATGCCCAGCCAGATCTGGGCGGCGTCGATGGCCACCTTCTCGCTGATAAAGGCGTGTTGAGTGCCGGTATAGATGTCGCGGAACGCGCGCTCGAGGCGAGTGCCCTCGCGGATCGAGCTGGTCCCCGCGACGAGGTGGGCCCATTCGGCACACGCTCGGGCCGTATCGGTGGCGTAGACGGCGGCCACCCGCATATCGGCGCGCAACGCCGGGGTGAGGTCGTCGCCCGCGGCCACCGCGGCCTCGGCGGCGGTGAAGGCGTCGAGCACCAGAAGGCGCGCCGCGCGCCAGGCAGCGCGATGGTGCGCCAGGCCCTTCTGGAAGGTGGGGCGGCTGGCCAGAGACGCCATGTCGCTCATCCGGAATTTGGTGGCGGCAAGTTCCTGCACGTCGTCGAGCATGCTCTTGGCCACGCCCAGCGCCCACGATGCGTGGCCGGCGGCGGTGACCGGCATCAGGCCCATCCGGGTGGCCGGCGACGTCCCGCGGTGCGGCCGCCGGGCGAAGAGCTCGAAGGTGCGGCCGGCCGGCACGAACACGTCGGTAACGCTGTAGTCGTAGGACCCTGTTCCCTTGAGCCCCTGGACATGCCACCCGTCGTTGAAGCTGACCTGGTTTCGTGGCAGCACGGCGACGTGCATCTCGGGCAGGCCTTCGCTGATCCAACGCATCTCGCCGTTGTCCAGCGGCATAAATCCGGCCGCCACGTACTCGGAATGGCCGATGCCGGAACCGAAGCTCCACGAGCCGCTGAGCTGATAGCCGCCGTCGACGACGATCCCCTGCCCGTTGGGAAAGAACTGGCCGCCCATCGTCACGCGGTTGTCGTGGGCGGTGAACACCTCGGCGAAGCCCTCGTCGGGCAGATAGGCCGCCGCGGCGAACGACGACGGCAGGTTGGCGATGCCAATCCACCCGAATGAGCCGTCCTGCCAAGCCATTTCGATCCAGGTATCGATCATCTCGGTAAACGACGGCTCGAGGCCCCCGGCCACCTCGGGGTTAAACGACGACATCAGCCCGCTGGCCCACATCTGGTCCACGATCGGAGTCGAAAGAGTGCGGATTCGCTCGGACTCGGCGGCTTGCTCGGCCACCAGGTCGCGCATGCCGCGAGCCAGCGAAACCACGCGGTCGCTCGTATCGGCTAACGACGTCATCGGCGCTCTCCTGTCGATCCCGGGAACTGATACCGGTGACCGTACCAATTACTCAAAGTGTCTAGCCATCGAAATCGCGTGTTACTGGCGCCGTTAGCGTTTCAGCTAAGCCCGGGGCCCGGGACGGGGTCGACATTGCGCGCGGTCAGGGGGTTGCCGCACACGTCGCAGGCGAGGCTGACGTGCGCCTCGCCCGGGCAGTCGCGATGGCGGAAGTGCACGGGCGGGCCGTCCGGGGCCATGTACCGATCGCCCCAGTCGCGCAGCGCCATCAACACCGGATAGACATCGTGGCCTTTCGGGGTGAGCCGGTACTCCTCGTAATTGCCGTCGCCGGACTTCGTCTTGGCCAAGATCTCGTGCTCGACGAGACGGTCGAGCCGGTCCTGCAGCCTGCTCCGCGAAATACCCAGAGCCGCCTGGAAAGCGTTGAAGCGACGGACCCCGTTGAAGGCTGTCTTGAGGACCAGCAATGTCCACCGATCTCCCAAAACCACCAGCGGCCTGGTGATCGAGCAGGGGAAATCGGCGAGTTCCTCGTAGCGCATGGCACTGATGTTACCCGCGGTGGTTTCAAAAAGAGACCACTCCTGCTAGCGTTTGGTCTCGAATTGAGACTGATCCTCGGGAGGGCGTGTGACCACCGCACTGGAAGATTGGCGGCACGGCGGGCAGACGGTGGTGATGACGCTGCGCGGTGCGCCGCGAAGGGTTTTCGTCCGTCGGGTCGGCCAGGGCACGCCGTTGGTTCTGCTGCATGGGTTTCCCGCGTCGTCGTTCGAATGGTCGGCCATCGAGCCGGCGTTGGCACGACACCACGAGGTGATCAGTTTCGACTTTCTCGGCTACGGCGCGAGCGACAAGCCGCTCGGGCACCGCTACAGCGTGTTCGAACAGGCCGACCTGGCCGAGGCGGTCATCGCCGCATACGCCCCGTCCGCGCCGACGGTGGTCGCCTACGACTACGGCGCGATCGTGGCAACCGAGCTGCTCGCCCGCCGGGACGAAGGGGGCGCCGACATCAAGCGCTGCATCCTTCTCAACGCCGGCCTGTTCGCCGATCGATACCGGCCACGAATCGCGCAGCGCGCCAGCTTGATTCCCGTGGTGGGCGCACTGCTGGCACGTTTGTTCACCGAGTCGCTGTTTGTTCGCACCTGGGGTGAGGTGTTCTCCCCCGCACATCCGCTTGACCGCGAGCGCGCCGTGCTGCACTATCGCGCGTTCCGGGAAAACGATCCCGGACGCGATATTCAGCGAAAGCTGTTGCGTTACATACCAGAACGTGCCGCCAATAAGGTTCGCTTCGAAAGCGCACTCACCCGCACCACCATTCCACTGTCGTTCCTTTGGGGCATGTGTGATCCGGTGTCCGGCGCCGCGATCGCCGAGGAGCTTCGCAGCCGCATGCCGGCGGCCGATCTGATCGAGTACGACGACGCCGGACACTGCCCTCACATCGAGATCCCCGAGACAGTCGCCGCCGACATCCTGGTGCGGAGCACAGATTAGCGACCGCCCTACTGTGGGCTGGTGCGCTGGATCGTCGACGGTATGAACGTCATCGGCGCTCGCCCCGACGGTTGGTGGCGGGATCGTGACGGTGCGATGGCCGCTTTGGTAGACAGATTGGACAGCTGGGCCCGCGCACGAGGAGACACGGTGACGGTGGTGTTTGAGCGGCCGCCTTCGACGGCCATCACATCGACGGCGATCGAGATCGCGCATGCGCCCAAAGCGGCCGCGAACTCGGCCGACGACGAGATCGTCCGACTGGTTCACGCCGACTCCAGACCGGACGAGATCCGGGTCGTCACGTCCGATCGGGCGCTGACCGACCGGGTGCGAAGCCTCGGCGCGTCCGTCTTCGGCGCGCAACGCTTCCGCGAGCTCGTCGATCCGCGGGACCGATGACCGCCGGCCGGGCCGAGCCCGCGACCAACCGAGTCTGCGAACTCGCACGAATCGACATCCCGATCATCCAGGCGCCGATGACCTACATCGCCGGCGCCCAGCTCGCCGCCGCGGTATCCAACGCGGGCGGGCTGGGAATCATCGAGACCACCTCCGATCAGGGGCGGGCCGACATTGCGCGGGTGCACACCCTCACCCGCGGCTCGGTGGGCGCAAACATCGCACTGCTGTTCAACCGTGACCTGACGGTTGTCGACCTGCTCGTCGCCAACGGCATTCGGTTCGTCACCACCTCGGCCGGGAGTCCCAAGCTGTTCACCGAGCGGCTGCACGACGCGGGCATCACCGTGTTCCACGTGGTGGGCACGCTGGAAGCGGCCAAGAAAGCCGTCGACGCCGGCGTGGACGGCCTCGTTGTCGAGGGAGTCGAGGGCGGCGGGTTCAAGAACCGGTTCGGGGCGTCGACGATGGTGCTGCTGCCCTTGGTGGCCGCGCACGTCGATGTCCCGATCGTGGCCGCCGGCGGAATCTGCGACGCCCGATCGATGGCCGCGGCGTTCGTGCTCGGCGCCGAAGCCGTCCAGATGGGCACGCGGTTGCTGGCCTCGGCGGATTCGCCGGTACACGGCAATCTCAAACAAGCCGTCGTGGCGGCCGACGAGACCGGCACCGTGCTGCTGCCGCTCGACGGCAAACGAATGATGCGTGTGATCCGCACTCCGGCCGCCGAAAAGCTGGATGCCTCAGCTTCTTTGGAAGAAGGCGGCGCGGCGTTGCAACGCGTGCAGCGACTGTATTTCGAGGGCGACATGGACGCCAGTGTCGCCAACACCGGTCAGGTCGCCGGCCGGATCGACGACCTGCCACCGGCCGCTGAGATCATCACGCAAATGTGGACCGGATGCCGCGAGGTGCTGACCGCCACCGCCGATCGGCTGCGGCCCTAGCTCGGGTGGGTGTTGACAGCGAAGTCGACCTGCTCGCCGTTGACCTTGGTGATCTTCATGTCGGCGGTGTACTCCTTGCCCTCCGGGCCGGTGAAGTGACAGTCGAACTGGACGCCGACTTTGGCCTCTACACCGTCCGGGCAGTGCACGTCGGCGGGATGAAAGCCGGTCTGCTTGGAGACGACGTCGACCACCGATTGCGCTGCGCCATCGGGTTTGACGGTCGACTTGCTGCTACACCCGGCCAGCGGCACCGCAATCGCGCTGACGAGCACGGCCGCGGACGCGGCTTGGACGAAACGCATCATTGCGCGGTTACTCCTCTGGGTGCCGAGTTTGTGTGCCGAGCCCGAGGCTAACGCGACGGGAATCGACAGGCTAACACGCATCGGTGTCGACACCACTGCTCAGAAGCGGCGAAAGTTCGTCACCGCAACGAATATCCGCAGTACCGGGCAACCCGGAATGCGACCCGAGGCTAGGCGCCCAGCGCTGCCAGCGCGGCGTCGTAGTCCGGCTCCTCGGCGATCTCCGGCACCAGCTGCGCGTAGGCGACATTGCCGTCAGCGCCGATCACCACGACGGCCCGGCCCAACAGGCCGGCCATCGGACCGTCGGCGATCGTGATGCCGTAGTCCTCGCCGAAGCTGTCGCGGAATGCCGAGGCCGTGGTGACGTTCTCGATGCCCTCTGCGCCGCAGAACCGCTTCTGCGCGAACGGCAGGTCCTTGGACACGTTCACCACGGTCGCACCGCCGCCCGCGGCACGCTCGTTGAACTTCCGCACGCTGGTCGCGCACACCGGGGTGTCCACCGACGGAAAGATGTTCAGCAGCACGGACTTACCGCTGAACTGGTCGCTGCTCACGGCGCTCAGGTCGGCGCCGGTCAAGTTGAAGGCCGGGGCTTTGGATCCGACGGCGGGAAGCTCGCCGACAGTGTTGATCGCGTTTCCTCGCAGGGTTATCTGTGCCATGGTCACAGTCTGCCAAGGCCGCTCGGGCGGGGTTGGGTCAGGTCCGATGTCCTAATTCGTGGGGTACTAGGCCTAGACGACATACCTCGGTTCGGCCAACACTGAAGCCATGGTTCGCAAGGTCGTTATCGTCGGCTTTCCGGGTGTGCAGGCACTCGACGTCGTCGGACCCTACGACGTGTTCACCGGCGCGGCGCTGCTGACCGACGGCGGATACGACGTCGTCTTGGCCTCGGTGCGCGGCCGGCCGATCACCACCGGAACCGGCCTCGCGTTCGTCGGTGCCCCGCTGCCCGACCCGGACGACCAGATCGACACGGTCGTGCTGCCCGGCGGCGGTGGCGTCGATGCCGCTCGGCAAGACGCGGACCTGGTGGCCTGGATCAGAGCCGCCGCGGGCAGCGCCCGCCGCGTCGTCACCGTCTGCACAGGCGCCTTCCTCGCCGCCGAGGCCGGGCTGCTGGACGGCTGCCGCGCCACCACCCACTGGGCCTTCGCCGACCGGCTGGCCAGTGAGTTCCCCGCCGTCGTGGTCGACCCCGACCCGATCTTCGTCCGGAGCTCCGAGGTGGTGTGGACGGCCGCGGGTGTAGCCGCGGGTATCGACCTCGCGCTGTCCCTGGTCGAGGATGACCACGGAACCGAGACCGCGCAGACCGTTGCCCGCTGGATGGTGCTGTATCTGCGCCGCCCCGGCGGGCAGACCCAATTCGCGGCGCCGGTATGGGTGCCGCGGGCCAAACGCGTCTGCATCCGCGAGGTGCAGGAGGCCATCGAGGCGCAGCCGGGAGCCGCGCACAGCATCGGCGATCTGGCTCGCCGGGCGACGATGAGCCCGCGGCACTTCACCCGGGTGTTCACCGATGAGGTCGGCGAGGCGCCGGGCCACTACGTCGAACGGGTCCGCACCGAAGCCGCGCGCCGACAGTTGGAAGAAACCGACGACACCGTCGTGGCGATTGCGGCCCGGTGCGGCTTCGGCACCGCAGAAACCATGCGGCGCAACTTTATTCGTCGTATCGGTGTTTCGCCGGACCAGTACCGCAAGACATTCGCGTAATCAGAAAGGACCGCATCGATGACTCAGATCGCCTTCGTGGCTTACCCCGGATTCACCGCGCTGGACATGATCGGCCCGTATGAGGTGCTGCGCAATCTGCCGGGCGCCCAGGTGCGCTTCGTCTGGCACGAATCCGGGCCGATCACCGCGGACTCCGGCGTACTGGTCATCGGTGCCACGCATTCGCTGGCCGAAACGCCCTGGCCCGACGTCATTGTCGTGCCCGGTGGCCCGTCGACTCCGGTGCACGCCCGCGACGAAGTGCTGCTGGACTGGCTGCGCGCGGCACATCAAACCGCGAGCTGGACGGCGTCGGTGTGCTCGGGCTCGGTGATCCTGGCCGCGGCCGGCCTGCTCGAGGGCCGGCGAGCGACATCGCATTGGCTGGCGATCCCGATGCTGAAGGGATTCGGCGCGATCCCGGTCGGCGACGAGCGGGTGGTGCGCCAGGACAACGTCATCACCAGTGCCGGCGTGTCCGCGGGACTCGACCTCGCGTTCTGGCTGGCCGGCGAGATCGGGGGCGAGGGCCGCGCCAGGGCGATCCAGCTCGCGATCGAATACGACCCGCAGCCACCGTTCGACTCCGGTCACCTGTCGAAGGCGTCGCCAACCACGAAAGCCGCTGCCACCGCGCTGCTTTCGAAGGACAGCGCCAAGCCGGCCAACCTCAAGGCGACGACGATGATCGCCTGGGATCAGGCGCTGTCGGCGGTCCGGTCACGCCGGCGCAAGCGACAGCGCGACCTCGCCGCGATTTCCCCGAAGGCCTAGTGCGCGTTGGGTTGCAAGAACTCGGTTGACGCGAACTGCCCGCCCGCTTCCATCCAGGCCGCGACGACACCCGGCGCATCGCGGTTGGGGTTGTAGATGTCTTCCTCGCTGGAGAACAGGCCGTTGCCGGCGTAGACCAGTCGCGTCCAGTTCGGGAACCAGAACGGTTCCCCGTCCGGGTCGGTCGGGTGGTCGAGCAGATTCTTGATCATAATGACGACGGCGTCATTGTCCTCGTCGTAAGCGATCCAGTCGCTGGGAAAGCGCATGTGCGGGAACGGCGCCATCACGGCGACAATCCATTCCCTGACCGCCTCGCGGCCGTGAAAGACGCCGTAGTGGTGTTCGATGTAGACAACGTCCTCAGTGAACAAATCCGCAAAAGGCGCCCAGTCGCCGGACGCGCTGCACCCTTCCGCCACGGTTGTGTAGTGCTCGACGGCTTGCTCGATTTCGGCCCTGCTGAAGTTGCCCATAGCGGACACACTAGAACGGGTTCTGGTTTTACGTGGCTCGTCTGAATAGGGATATCGAATGAGCGTGTTGGAGTTGTTTGATTTGCGCGGCAGGACGGCTCTGGTGACCGGGGCGTCCACCGGTATCGGCAAAAAGGTGGCCGAGGCCTACCTGCAGGCCGGTGCGCAAGTCGCCATTGCGGCACGGCATACCGACGTCTTGGAGACGGTCGCCGGCGAGCTCGCTGCGGCCGGCGACACGGTCGTGCCGATCACCTGTGACGTGACCCGGCCCGATCAGGTGAACCGAATGGTCGACCAGGTGGTCGCGGAGTTGGGCGGCATCGACATCGCCGTCTGCAATGCCGGGATCATCAATCTGAAAGCGATGCTGGACATGTCGCCGGAGGAGTTCCAGGCCATCCAGGATACGAATGTGAACGGTGTATTCCTCACCGCGCAGGCGGCGGCGCGCGCGATGGTCAGCCAGGGCCGTGGCGGCGCCATCATCAACACCGCCTCGATGTCGGGCCACATCATCAACATCCCGCAGCAAGCGGGCCACTACTGCACCTCCAAGGCCGCGGTCATCCACCTGACCAAAGCGATGGCCGTCGAGCTCGCGCCGCACAACATCCGGGTGAACAGCGTCAGCCCGGGCTACATCCTCACCGAGCTCGTCGAACCGATGGCGGAGTATCACCGGCTGTGGGAGCCCAAGATTCCGCTCGGCCGCATCGGCCGGCCGGAGGAACTAGTCGGCCTCTACGTCTACCTGGCCAGCGACGCGTCCAGCTACATGACCGGTTCGGACGTCGTGATCGATGGCGGCTACACGATCCCCTGAGACCTCGTCACCGAACGACGCAGGGACGGCCGAAGCGGGTTCGTACACCTGATGAGTACAGGCCGCGCAATCGGTCGCCGGCGCGCGGCACCGCACTGGCGTCGACCAGTTCGTCGCTGCACTCCAGGATTTGCGCCGCGCGCAGCGGCCACGGTCCGTGCTCGTTGGGCACCCACCAGGTCCGGCCGGCGCGGCGGGTGTGTGCGCCCCAACGGGCGGTGAGCCAGACCTCCAGCGGCGTGGGCTCCACCTCGTCACCGACGGCGACGGTCAGTCGGCTGCGCAGGCCGCGGCGCGGCCACCGCCGCACGCTGTCATAGGTGAGGTGGTTGCCGGCGCGGGTCAACCGCATCCTGGCCCAGGTGTAAGGGACGCCGAGGCCGATCCGGGTGACGGGAACGACGGCCAGTCGAGCGGTTTCCAGCGACCGGAACAGGACGCCGTGGCGACCGGCGTCGTCGATCGAATAGAGCCGGACGTTGGTCTCGGCGAAGCTGCCAAAGTACGGAAGCGGCAGGGCGACACCGACTTTGGTACTCGTCATCATGAACGGGACCAACGCCACATAGGTCAACCCGTCGGCGAATACGTCGGGACGCGTCCCCGGTGGATACAGGCGTGCGACGCTGTCGGGTTTGACCGGCCAGTGCACGAACGTCAGATCGCTCCACTGCTGGTCGAACATGACCGGGCCGGGCAGCGGCGGTGGGTTGACCGGGTAACCGGCCAGCGCGTCGTCGGGCTGCCCGGTTGCGGTCACTTCATCATCGTGACACGCCCGCGGGTCAACGCATCAGGATCCGATCCATTGGCGCGCTTCGTCCGGCTGTCCCGCGGGAAAATGCCGGATCTCGGCTGACACAAAATGCGAGGCCAGACGCTCGGCGACATCCCCCAGGTGCGAATCGGTCACCACCGCAACTTTTTTGACGTGCCGATGATGATCCCGAACGAAGCGGAAGTGGGTGACCATCGACCCAAAACTGTCCCAACCCGGGAACGACGCCGCGTTGACAATCAGGCCGGCCAGGTCGCCATGGGCCTCGATCAGGGGGTCAACGGCTTGCGCCAGGTCGACGAAATCTTGCTTGTCGAGCGCGGCCTTCGGTCGCACCTCCAAGATGGAATTCTCTTTGTCCAGATCGTATTCGATCATGCCCGGCTCCTCGATGATCGTGATGTTGGTCGCCGACGATGGCGATGCCGTCATGATGCCGGCCACCGACAGTTGCCGATAAGGGCCCAAAGGCATCACGCTGCCCCTAGAAAGGCCCTATCTCTCAATCTCACCGGAGATTCCGCGCTCGATGCTGGCCTGTGTGGTGGCGGGCAACACGATCAGCCCGTCGAGTTCTTTGCGGGCCGACTCGTAGGCGCTTTGCCGCTCCTGCGGCGCGGCGGCAGCGTCTGAGGCCATCCGCAGCAGGCGCTGGGCGCGTGTGATGCGTTGTTGTTCGTCGCGGGAGAAGTCGTTGCGGCGTCTGCGTATTGCCTCGGCCTCGGCGACGTTGAACGCGGTCACGTAATCCTCGACGGCGACTTGATAGCGCGCGGCGGATTCGCGGTCATCGAGCAGATCCTCGGCCTTGACGGGCCGCAACAGGTCCGCACGCAGCTTGGCCTTGTGAAAAGCGACGGTCAGCGGATCGCGCAGATCCGTCATCAGCGGGAAGTCGAGCAGCTTGGCGACGTCGAGTTCGTACTCCAGCCATCGGGTGTCGGTGCGGTGGTGCTCGTCGAGGATGCGTCGCAGCGATCGCCACTGCGCGGCTTGACTGTTGGCGGTGGGTTCGGGCGGCGGCGCCGTCGGCTCAAGCGCTTCGGGGGCTCGCCGCTTGTTCGCGCCGAAGGCGCGTACCGCGCCCACGGCCAGGCCTACCAGCGGCAGCAGCAGAATGAGGAACTCCGCCAGCCGGATGATCAGACCCATACGGCCAGGATGCCACCACCGGACCGGCGCGGCGGGGACTCCGGCGTCGGCTCTCGGCGTGGCCAGCTACAGAATCCCGAAGCCGTGCAGGGCTTTGATCCCGAACCAGACTCCGAACACCAACCCGACCACGATCATGATGGGCCGGTCGTTGTGTTGAAGCCAGGCCAGCGTCCGGTCCAACACGGGGCGTGACCGTCCCGGGAAGATCGCCGCCAGGCCGACGATGAGCAGGTTGCCGATCGCGGCAAGCGCGACGAACAGGATGTACGAAACGACGTGAGCCGCCCGGCTCAATTCGGCATTGCCGATGACGCTGATCGCGGCCAGGGTGAAGACCCACGCTTTTATCGAGACTGTCACGATCGCTGCCCCGATGAGGAACGCTTGTGTGGGCGATGCCGATGTCAGCATGGTCATCCATTTCGGTGAAGGCGCGTCGGGATCGTCGGCACCAAAGATCGCTCGCGCCATAGTGACCAGGAAAAGCACCGCCACCACCAAAAGGACGGTCGAGACAATCCAGTGGTGGGCGTGATTCGATCCCGCGTCGCGCTTCCCCCAATGCAGGATCGTGCCGAAGATCAGCCCTTGCAGCAGCCGGGTACTGACATGCCCTCCTACCCAGGCTCCGGCAGCCCGGGCGCGGGAAGGGGTGCCCAGCAGCATGATTGTGATGATGAGTTCGATCGGCTCGAAAGCGCTTCCGGCAATCAGCGGAAGAAGACTGCTCCACATGTCGGTCACCGGCGCAGGATAACGAGCGGTCTTAGCGGTACGGCTACTGTGCGCCCAGCGCGGCACGCATTTCCGCCTCCGCGATCGCCTCGGCCAGGTCGGCGGGGTGCGGGCGCACGGTTACGTCGACCCGGTGGATACCGCCGGTGAACTGGAAGCCGTGCCCGTACGGCGCGACCGGTGAGCCGGTGTCGGTGCCCACATCCAGCGTCTCGCCACTCATCGAGAAACGAAACGGCACGGTTTGCTCGACCCGGCCGCCGGCCACCGTGGTCTCGTTGACGAGCAGCGACACCGATGCTCCTCTGCCGAACCCGCCGCCGTCGTAGTCGAAGGAAAGTCCCAGCGTGACTGGACCTTCCGGCAACGGAGCCTGCGCGGCGACCGTCGTCAGCGCATGACCCAGATAGTTGTAGGCGAACTGCGGAATGCCGTCCCGCAGGTACAGCGTCCACCCGCCCATCGCCCCGCCGAGACTGATCACCACCCCGCGCGCGCCGCCCGGCGGGATCTGCAACTGCGCGCGCAGTTCGAACGACGTGCTGGTGTAGCTCAGCGTCGCTGTTTCGGGAATACGCACCTGACCGGCGTAGTACGTGACGGACGTACGATCCGCGAGCAGGCTGGGCCGGTTGGCGGGCAGCGCGCGGGTCAGTGTCGCGTCGTTCAGCGGGTAGACGTCGTATTTGCGCGCTTCGGAGTCGAACACGGCTTTGAGTTCGCTGAGCTTCTCCGGGTATTGCGCGGCCAGGTCGACACCTTGGCTGAAGTCTTCGGTGAGGTCGTAGAGCTCCCAGCGTTCGCCGTCACCAAACTCTCGCTGGCGCTGGGTACGAATCCAAGGAAGCCGCCCATGGAAGCACGACGCGATCCAACCGTGGTGGTACACAGCACGATTGCCGAAGATCTCGAAATACTGCGTAGTGCGCCGGCTTGCCGCGGCGGCGTCGTCGAACGAGTACCGCATGCTGACACCCTCTATCGGCTTCTGCTCGACGCCGTTGACGCGCGTGGGCATGTCGATGCCGGCGGCGTCCAGGATGGTGGGGACGATGTCGATCACGTGATGGAACTGGCTGCGCTGCTCCCCCGCCGCGCTGATCCCTCGTGGCCAGGAGATGGCGAGCCCGTTGCGGGTCCCGCCGAAGTGTGATGCCACTTGCTTCATCCACTGAAACGGCGCGTCGAGCGCCCAGGCCCAGCCGACGTTGTAGTGGTTTTCGCAACGGGGCGTGCCGAAGTCGGCCAGGTGCTGCAGCAGCCATTCGGGGTCTTCGGGCAGGCCGTTCTGGAATGCCGGCGAGCTCCACGCGCCGTGCAACGTCCCCTCCGCCGACGCGCCATTGTCGCCGCACACGTAGATGAATAACGTGTTCTCCCACTGGCCTAACTCGTCGATAGCGTCGACCAGCCGGCCGACTTGGGCATCGGTGTGCGCCAGGAAGCCGGCATAGACCTCCATCAGGCGCCGGGCCACCGGCTTGTACCGGTCGTCATAGTCCGCCCAGGCCGGTATCTGCTCGGGCCGCGGTGTCAGTTTCGCGGTCGCCGGAACGATGCCCATCTCGACCTGGCGGGCAAAAATGCTTTCCCGCAGCGCATCCCAGCCGTCGTCGAATTGGCCCGCGAATCTTTGCGACCATTCCGGCCATACCTGGTGAGGGCTGTGCGTGGCACCAGGCGCGAAGTAGACGAAGAACGGCTTAGACGGGGCGGAGCTGCTCTGTAGCCGGATCCAGTCGATCGCCTTCGCCGCAAGGTCCTCGGTCAGGTGGTAATCGGCACGGCCGAGGTAGGGCTCGACGGGCGTGGTCTGGTCGTAGAGGGCCGGCTCATATTGAGACGTATCACCGCCGAGAAAGCCGTAGAAGCGTTCAAATCCGAGTCCGGTGGGCCAGCGGTCGAACGGACCGGCTGGGCCGGTCTCCCATGTCGGCGTGAAATGCGCCTTACCGAACAGTGCGGTGCCGTAGCCGTTCATCCGCAGAATTTGCGCGATTGTGGCCGTGCTCAGCGGGATTACGCTGTCGTAGCCGGGAAACCCGTAGGCGATCTCGCAGATGGTGCCCATGTGCGCGCTGTGATGGTTTCGACCGGTCAACAGCGCTGCGCGGGTCGGTGAGCATAGGGCGGTGGTGTGAAATTGGTTGTACCGCAACCCGGTATTGGCGACACGATCAAGCGATGGCGTCGGAATCGGGCCGCCGAATGTGGATGCGGCGCCAAATCCGACGTCGTCGAGCAGCACCACGACGACGTTCGGAGCGCCGGGCGGTGGATAGGCGATCGATGGCCGGACGGCGGTGGATTCCGCTATCGATGGATTGACGATTCCGGCGAATTCGTCTTCCACCCGCGGTAGGTCGACCATCGTGCCTCCCTGACTCGCGCCTCGCCGGCGATCATCGAAGTGAGTGAGTTATCGGTCGGGCGAATTGACCGTAATGGGATGCGGGGGCGACCACAATTCCGATGGCAGAATTCACCGGAATTCGGCCCAGTCGTTAACGCCAGCCCCCACCGAGGTATTGAGCGCGGCAGGCCAGGCGTGCCAGCTTCCCACTGGTTGTGCGGGGAATGGCACCGGCCGGCAACAAGCGCACGTCGGAAACGGTCAGGCCATGGCGGTGCGATACCGCGGCCTTGATCGCCTCGATCGCCGGCTGCGGATCGTCGCGGCTGGTGCCCGCCGCGCGCTCGGCGATGATCACCACGCCACCGTCGTCCGGCAGCGCGAAAGCCGTCACGTAGCCGCGTCGCACCATCGGCGACGCCTCGGCGGTGGTGGCCTCGATGTCCTGCGGGTAGTGATTGCGGCCGCCGACGACAACCAGGTCCGCGATGCGGCCGGCGACGTAGAGCTCGCCGTCCAAATACACGGCCAAGTCGCCGGTCCGCAGCCACGAGCGCTCGGCCGCCGACCCTTCGGCGCGGCTGCCCTCGGCCAGCCGCGACCGCAGGTGCGCGTGGAAAGTCCGCTCGGTTTCTTCGGGGCGCCGCCAATAGCCCCGGCCGATATTGTCGCCCTGCAACCAGACTTCGCCGACCATGCCGTCGGGCAATTCGTCGGCGGTGTCGGGGTCGACGATCACCGCCCGCAGGCTACGAGCGGGCCGACCGCACGAAACGTGCGCCACCGCACCCGGCGCGTCCGCGCCGACCTGCACCGCGCGACCCGCGCCCAGCTGTTCACGGTCGAGGTAGACCACCTTCGCCTCGGCGCTCGGCTCGATCGTGGAGATCAACAGCGTCGCCTCCGCGATGCCATACGACGGCTTGAATGCGGTGCGCGGCAACCCGTACGGCGCGAACGTCTTGTTGAACGTCGCGATCGCCTCGATGCTGACCGGTTCGGAGCCGATGATCAACACGACATTGCTCAGATCGATGTCGTCGCCGGCCGCCGGCAGGCCGCGCTGTGCCGTCCACTCGTAGGCGAAGTTGGGTGCGGCGGTGACCACGTTGCCCTCCCTCGACCCCGCGGACAACGCCTGGATCCACCGCTGCGGCCGGCGCACGAACGCGGTCGGCGACATCAGCGTGGAATGCCCGCCGTACACCGCGGGAAAGCCGATCATCGACAGCCCCATGTCGTGGTACAGCGGCAGCCAGCTCACCCCGTGGGTGTTCCGGTTCAGCAGATCGATCGACAGAATCATTTGGGTCAGATTGGTGCCCACGGCCCGGTGGGTGATCTCGACGCCGACCGGCGGCCGGGTCGAACCCGAGGTGTACTGCAAGTGGGAAACCCGGTCGATGTCCAGCTCGACGGGCACGAACGACTCCCGCGCCGAGTCGGGGATCTGATCGATGACGACGACCTGCGGCTGGCGCAGCTGGGCGCATTCGGCCAGGAAGTCTTCGACTGCGTTTTTCGCCGCGGAGGTCGTCAACACCGCGGTCGGCTCGGAATCGCGCAGTGCCGTCTCCAGGCGCTCGGCGTGGCCCGGCAGCTCGGGCGCGAACAACGGCACCGTGATGGTGCCCGCCTTGACCGCGGCGTAGAAGCCGGCGACGTAGTCGAGGCCCTGCGGCGCCAGAATCGCCACCCGGTCGCCGTCGCCCGCGAACTGCTGGATGCTTCCGGCGATGGCCTCCAATCGGACACCCAGTTGGGCCCAGGTCACTTCGAGGGTGTGGCCTTGCGCGCGGGCATGGTCCAGGTAGCGGTACGCGATGGAATCGCCGACATTTCGGACGTTGCGCTCGATCAGAGAAATCAACGTGGTTCCCGGCGGCAACGAGATCTCGCCGTTGGCGTCCAGGCAATCCTCTATTCGTAGCAGGCCTTTTGGAGCCACGGAGTCCTGTCGGGAACCGTCATCCATACCCGCAGTCTAGGTGGGCCGCGATACCGCGCTTCGGATCCGGCCGTCGGCTAGAGTCCGAGTCGACACCGCCGCGGGGGCCTTGAGGAGCAACCGTGGACTCTCCCGATCAGCACCCCGAAACGCGCGACGACGCACTGGCCCGAGTGCTGGCTTATCGCGCTCGGTGGCGGGCCAAGGCGATGCCGGTTCGGGTGAGCCTTGCCGTGCTGGGCGGCGTGCTGCTCGTCGCGTCCATTCCGCTGATCGTGTTACTCCCCGAAGTCGGGATCCCCGGGCTGCTGGTCGCGTTCCGCTTGCTCGCGGTCGAAGCGCTGTGGGCCGCGCGTGCCTATGCGTGGACGGATTGGCGCTTTTCCCAACTGCAGCACTGGTTCCATCGCCAGTCCCGCGGTGTCCGCGCCGTCATCGTCGTGAGCTTGATTCTGCTGGCGGTGGCAATCGTCGTTGTCTTTGTCTACGAGTTCATTTAAGGCCACGCGGCGGCAACCAATCTAAGCGTTTCCACTATTCAACAAGCGCACGACGCGGGCGCAGCAGCGCGGTTAAGGGCGGGCCGATGACGACCACGAAAGAACAACATGTCGGGCGTCGCGGCCTCATGCAGCGACTCACGATGCTGTGCGTCCGCTATGTCGAACGCTTGATGCCGGACCCGTATTTGTTCGCCGTCATTCTGACGCTGATCGTGGTCGGACTTGTCGCGCTGCTCGTCCGGGGTGCGACGCCCACCGGGGTGCTCAAAGCGTGGTACGGCGGAGTGTGGGGCGCGCAGAACATCTTCACCTTCGCGTTCCAAATGGTGCTGATTCTGGTCACGGGTTACACACTGGCCGAGGCGCCCGTCGTGAAACGGGCCATCATCGCACTGGCCAGTAAACCGAAGACACAGGTGCAGGGAGCCTTGCTGTGCTTCGGTGTCAGTAGCCTCTTCTCGCTGTTGAACTGGGGACTGGGCCTGGTGGCAGGTGCATTGGTCGCGCGACAGGTCGCAAAGCGGCTCCCCAACGTGCATTTCGGCTACCTGATCGCGACCGGGTTTATGGGCTACCTGGTTTGGACGCAGGGCTTGTCATCATCGATCGCGTTGGCCAACACCGATACGACCAGCCCCATCAACGTGATTCACAAGATGACCGGACTGATCGTGCCGCTGAAGTTGACGATCTTTCAGCCCTACAGCTGGGTCGCCGTCATCGCGATGGTCGCGCTGGTCGCCGTCACGATCTGGCGGATGGAACCCGATGAAAGTCTCGAACCCGACCCGGCGGTGTTCGACGAAGAGCCGGTACCGGACCCGCCGCAGGGTCCACCGACGTTCGCCGAGCGGCTGGAGAGCCTCTGGATTCTCAATGTCCTCGTATTCGCTTCTGGCATAATGTATTTCGTGTTGAGCGGTTTCGCGCTGAACATCTCGTCGATGATCATGTTGTTCACCGTCACCAGTGCGTTGCTGCATGGCACGCCGATCCGCTTTATTCGCGCATTTTCCGGCGCCGCGAAAGTGTCCGGCCCATTACTGCTGCAATACCCCCTCTACGGCGGAATCGCCGGCCTGCTGGGCTATTTGCCGGTGGGATCCGGTCGCGCGCTGCAGACGGTGCTCGCCGAGGCCCTGGTGCGCGGCGCCGATCAGTACACGCTACCGTTCTTGACATTCATTGGCTCCGTTATTATTTCGCTGTTCGTCCCGTCGGGCGGCGGGCACTGGGCGGTGCAGGGGCCGATCGCGGTGGGCTCGGCGCTGGCCATCGGCCAGCACTCGCCGGCATACCTGGGACTGATCTCGATGTCGGTCGCCGTCGGCGAGGGTGTCGCCAACATGATTCAGCCGTTCTGGCTATTGCCGGTGCTGGCGATCGCGAAGCTCAACGTGCGTCAGGTGATGGGCTTTACGGTGATCGCGTTTCTGATCGGTTTCGCGGTGGCCGGTGCCGCGGTCCTGATCGCGCCGCACGTCTTGTGAAGCCCACGCGTCTTTCACCGACCGCGCGGGTGGCCGCCGCGTATCGAACGATCGCCGAGGCCGACCGGCCCGAGGTCTGGATCACGCTGCGCGATCAGGCCGACGTGCACAACGATGCCGTGGCCGTCGAACACCGCCTCGCCGCGGGCGAGCCGTTGCCCCTGGCGGGGCTGATGGTCGCCGTCAAGGACAACATCGACGTGGCGGGTCTACCGACCACCGCGGGATGCCGCGAGTTCTCCTACCTGCCGGCGACCACCGCGGTCGCCATCGAACGACTCCACGAAGCCGGGGCCGTCGTGCTCGGTAAGACGAATCTCGACCAATTCGGTTGCGGGTTGGCGGGTACCCGCAGTCCCTATGGCGCCGTGCGTAATTCGGGTCATCCCGACCTGGTCTCGGGCGGGTCGAGTTCCGGTTCTGCCGTCGCCGTGGCGTTAGGCATCGCCGATATCGGCATCGGCACCGACACGGCCGGGTCGGTTCGAGTCCCCGCCGCGCTCAACGGCCTGGTCGGCATCAAACCCACCCTCGGGATCATCCCCACCCATGGGGTTGTCCCGGCTTGCGTGAGCTACGACGCCGTCTGCGTGCTGGCGGCCGACCTCGCCCTGGCCGGGACAGCGGTGGCCGTAATGGCCGGACCCGACCCGCGAGACCCGCGCAGCCGCCCGTGGCCCGCCGACGTTCGCCTCGGGGCGCCGGATGCCCCGCGCCTGGCGATCCCGGAAGCCGCGAACCTGACCGCGCTGCGCCCCGGCTACCGCGAGGCGTTCGCGCAGTCGGTGCGTCGTGCGATCGACGCCGGATGCAGCGTCGCGCCCGTCGACATCTCCCTCCTGCTGGATGCCGCGTTGCTGCTCTATGACGGCGCGATCGTCGCCGAACGCTACGCGGCGGTCGGCGAATTCCTCGACACCGCACCAGCGAGCGCGGATCCCGTTGTCGTGTCAATCATTACCTCGGCGCGCGAAGTCACCGGCCCCGCGTTCGCCGCCGACCTGGACGCGTTGGTGCGTGCGCGGGCCGATGCCGCTTGCCTGCTCGACGGCTTCGACGCACTGCTGCTGCCCACCACCACCGAACATCCCACGCTGATCGAGGTGAGCGCTGATCCCGTCGGGATCAGCCGTCGCATGGGCACCTATACCAATTTCTGCAATCTGCTCGACATGGCCGCGGTCACCGTGCCCGTCGCGCCGACTCCTGCGGGCACTCCGTTCGGCGTGACGATCGTGGTCCCCTCCTTCAATGACCAGATCGCTGCCGACATCGGCGCCCGATTGACCGGCACCCTGTCGGAACTGTTGGTGCGCAGCGGCGTCGAGCTGGCGGTATTCGGAGCGCCACTGTACCGCCGGCTCCGGCGACTCGGCGCCCGGTTCGTCGAACACCTCCGGACACCTGAGGGCCGGACTGGTGAATTGTTCCGGATCTCCGAGGCCGGCCTGGGTAGGTTGGCTGCGGCCCTGCCCGCGTCGATGGCCTTGACCAATCTCGAGCTCGAGGACGGCCGCACGGTCACCGGTGTGACCGCTGAGGCTGGCGAAAGACGTTGGTAGCGAGCTACATCCAGAGTTTCGCCAACGAGTCGGTCAGGGCTTCCGGGATCTGGTCGTCGGTGTTGCAGCTGACGGCGATGGCTGTCTGCCGGTCCTTGCTGACGCGGAATGCGGTGACGAAGCCGGGCGACGCGCCGTCGTGGTCGAGCGTGCCGTCGGCCTTGATGTAGATCCCGGCGCCGTAGTGCACGGGGATGCCGGGCCCGATCTCCACCGCCCCCGCCAGCTGCGCCTGCAGCAGCTTGGGCCCACCCACGCGACCGGTGCGGTAATTGTCGCCCCACTGCACCAGCTGGCTGGGTGAGGCTTCGACCGCCCCGTCGCCGATCTGCTCCCACGCCGAAGTGGTCATCCGGTATCCGTCGCTGCCGCCGGCGTAGGAGACGGCCTTGTGCGGAACTTTCCCGACGGGATCCATCACCATCCCCAGGCCGAGCGGACGGAAGATTTCCGTGCTGAGGAACTGCGGCAGCGGCTGCCCCGACACCCGGTGGACGATCTCGCCGAGCAACAAATAGTTGGAGTCGGAGTACCGGAATTGGCTGCCCGGCTGGTAATTCAGCTTCGGCACCCTCGCCACCGCCTGCAGCGCTTGTTCCTGCGTGGTCCGGTCACCGACCGCGAACCCCTGCTTTGCCAGCAGCCCTTCGTATTCGGGGATGCCGCTGGTTTGGTGGATCAATTGGGTGATCGTGACGGTGCTGGCCCAGCTCGGGAATTCCGGCAGGTGCTGGGCGAGTGTGTCGTCGAGGGCCAGCTTTCCCGCATCGGCGAGTAACAGGGCGGCGGTGGCGGTGAACTGCTTGGACACCGAGCCGACGTCGAACACGGTGTCGGGTGTGATCTTGTCGCCGGTCGCGGTGTCGGCGAGGCCGCGCACTCCGGTCCACACGACGGTGCCACTGGAACCCACGGCGGCCGAGCAGCCGGGCGCTGTGGCGTTGACCGCGTCGTCGAGCACCCGCTGACTGTTGGCCTTGATCAGCGGGTTGTCCTTCGAGTTGACGGTGGCGCTGCTGGTAGACGTGGGCGCTTTCGACGCGGGGGTGACCGTCTCCTTGTCGCAGCTGCACAGCGATAACACGACCGCGCACAACACCAGCGTCACTCGGGTGTGCCGACGGGGTTGCCGCGCTACACCGCGACCACCCGGAACCCGCACACGGTGAGTATGCACGTGAGGCGGCCGGTGTGTGCCGGATTGCGCCGGCCTTGACACCCGCGTCGCCCCAGGTCCGCACCGCGGGGCCGGGTCTACCGCGGTGGCGGTAGGGTACGCGGCTATGTCAGGTCGCAAATTTTCGTTCGAGGTCAATCGGACCTGTAGTGCGCCTGCCGCAACCGTGTTCCGGCTGCTGGCGGACGGGGCCGATTGGTCGAGCTGGGCCAAGCCGGTCGTGCTGCGCTCGAGTTGGGCGCGCCAAGGTGATCCGGCGCCGGGTGGGGTCGGCGCGATTCGTCAGGTCGGGGTGCCTCCGATCCTGGCGCGTGAGGAGATTGTCGAGTACGAGCAGGATCGCCGGCAGGTCTACAAGCTGGTGGGGCCGTCGCCGGCAAAGGATTACCGGGGCGAGGTGGTGCTGACGCCCAACGCGGACGGCGGAACCGACATCCGCTGGTCGGGATCGTTCGTCGAGAGGATTCGCGGAACCGGGCCGGCGACGCGCGCGGCCCTGGGCGGCGCGGTCAAGCTTCTTGCGGATCGCCTTGTGAAGGCGGCCGAGCGCTGACCTGACGGTGCAGGCTAGGGGTTGTTGGCCTGTTGCTCGGTCAGCTGCGCCTGCTGCATGTCTTGCTCGAACTGCTGTTGGGCCGCTTCGTTTTGTTGCTCGGCTTGCTGCTCGGACAACAACAACTGCTGCTGGGCCAGTTGCTGCTGTAGTTGCGCCTGGTCGTCGTTGTCGTCGGCGGTGACGCGCACGTGGCCGAATGTGCCGTAGCCGGCCGGCACGTGCGCCGCGTCGACGAATGCCAGCATCGCGATGCCCGCGACCCCGGCGAAGACGACTCGCGTGATCTGGTGGTGCCCAGGGGTGCTCATGCTCCAGGTATGTGCCGCGTTGTTAGCTCTGCGCTGGGAAGCGGCTGGTGCCGCATTATGAAATCCCGCGCTGTCAGCTGCGCCGACGTTTGTCGGCCCGTTCCGCAACTATTAAGCTGGCCTAAGTGATTGACGTCGTCATCGCCGGTGGCGGTCCCAACGGGTTGATGCTGGCCGGCGAACTGGCATTGAACGGGATCCGTCCGGTGGTGCTGGACCCGATGCCCGGCCCCAACCCCATGCGGCGCGCCAACGGCGTTATCGGGCAAGGGGTTCGGATCCTCGACCATCGCGGCCTCTACGGCGCCCTCGCGGGAACCTCGGACCCGCCCCGGCTCAACCCTCGCCCGATGTTCGCGGCCTTCCCGTTGGATCTCACGTCGATGACCGACTCGCAGGTCTTCCTGCTGCCTGTCCAGCAACCCAAGTTGGTTCAGGCGCTTGCCGATCGGGCCCACCAGCACGACGTCGACCTTCGGTGGGGTCACGCGCTGACCGGTTTCGACCAGGACGCCGCCGATGTCACGGTGGACGTCGCCGGGCCCGGCGGCACCTATCAGCTGCGCACCAAGTACCTGGTCGGCGCCGACGGCGGCACCAGCATGACGCGCAAGCTGGCCGGCATCGATTTCCCCGGGATGTCGTCGTATGACCTCGTCGCCCGGATGGGATTCGACGTACTGCCGCCCGCGGACTGGATCGACCCGGTCAGCGGCGGGCTGGACATCCCCGGGTTCGGGCGGGTCCCGCCGCTGCAGTTCCATCGAGCCGATCACGGTGTGTTCGCCTACGGCGCGCTCGGTGGCCGCGCGGCGATGATCGTCTTCGAGCTGGACAGAGCGGCCCGCGAGGAACCCGTGGACGACGCCGACAACCAACCGCCGATGAGCCTGGCCGAACTGGAGGCCAGCGCCAAGCGGGTGCTGGGTGCCGACGTGCCGCTGCGGGCCGTGTCGCCTGAGACGGCGCCGGATCTGCGCAGGTTCTGTGGGATCAACTCCAGAATCGCGTCACGGTATCGGGCGGGACGGGTGATCCTGGTCGGCGACGCCGCGCACGTCCACTCCCCGATGGGCGGCCCGGGGCTCAACCTGGGCCTGCAGGATGCGGTGAATCTCGGCTGGAAGCTCGCGGCGGTCCTGCGTGGGCGCGTCGAGCCCGAATTGCTGACGACCTACGAAGCCGAGCGCCGGCCCGCGGCCGAGCGCGTCATCATGCACAGCCGCGCGCAGCTGGCACTCGTGCGGCCCGGGCCCGAGGTCACCGCCCTGCGGCAACTGTTTTCCGAACTGCTCACCGATTCCGACATCGCCCGCCGCCTGAGCAACCTGATATCCGGGGCCGAAAACCGTTACAGCACAGACCCGGACGCGCATCCGCTGACCGGACACTGGGTGCCCGAGTTCGGTGTGACGGACGGCGGCGAGACGAGACGCGTGGCGGAGCTGGCCCGCACCGGACTCCCCCTGCTGATCGATCTCACCGAGGCCGGCTGCGTGGCCACCGCGGTCACCGACGCCGCCGACCAGCTCACCGTCGCCGTCGGACGGCCCGATGGCGAGGTGCCGGCCACCGCACTACTGGTGCGCCCCGACGGCTACGTGGCGTGGGCATCGTCGGCGGCGTCGCCCGATGTCTCCGAGCTTCGCCGGGCGCTCGCGCGCTGGTTCGGGCTGGGCGCGACTACGCCTTCGAGTTGAGCTCGTCCTGGTACTTCTTGGTCATGTGCTCGACGGCCTGGTTCTGCGACTCCGCCAGCCCTTCGCGCGCTTCGCTGGCCCGCGCGGCCGCATCCAGCGTCGGCTGTGCCTGACCCTGGAAGTGCGGCATCACCTCGGCGGCGAACAATTCGGCCGACCGTTTGGTGGCCGCCGGGTTGGCCCACTCGTGGCCCATCTGCAACATGCAGCCGAAGCCGCCGGACTGGTCCCACATCCGCTGCACCTGCGCCCGAGCCCGCTCCGGGGTGCCGATCACGCCCGCCCCGTTCTCGTTGATGACGTCGATCATCTCGTCGATCTGCTCGCCTGGCATGGTCATCTGCGGGAACGCGGCCACTTTCTGGAAGTACCGGAACCACGGCTCGAGGCCGAACTTCACGTCCTCGCGCGCCTGCTTGTCGGTTTCGGCAACATGGAACGGCCCGACCAGGCTCCAGTTCCGGCGATCGACCTCGGTGCCGAACACCGCGGCGCGTTCTTCGACGATGTCCCAGTGATATTGCAGCGCGTTGAAGCCCTCGATGGTCAGCGTCGCACCGATGGACAGCAGGCCGATGCCGTGCCGGCCGGCCAGCCGTGCGCCGGTCGGGGAAGCGACCGCGGCCACCGCCAGTGGCACCCCACCGTCGGAGTACGGGGCAAGCTGCAGCTTGGCGTTGTGGAGTTCATGCGTGGGGGTCTTGGCGCTCACCGTCTCCCCCCGCAGCAGCCGGACCACGATGTCGAGGTTGGTGTCCAACAACTCCCGGGTGTCGGTCGGGGTCAGCCCGATCATCGACGAATCGCTGGGCAGCGAGCCGGGGCCCACCCCGCCGATCACTCGGCCATGGGTGAGGTGGTCCAGCATCATCAGCCGGTCGGCGACCCACAGCGGGTTGTGATACGAGAGCGAGATGACCCCGGTACACAGCTTGATCCGCTTGGTTCGTTCCGCGGCGGCGGCGATGAAGATCTCCGGCGACGCGATGATTTCGCTGCCGGCCGAGTGATGTTCGCCGATCCACGCTTCATCGAAGCCCAGGGCGTCGAGGTGCTGGACGAACGCGAGGTCGCGCTGGATGGCCAATGTCGGGTTGGTGCCCGCGCGGTGGAACGGCGCGATGAAGTATCCGAACCTGAGCTTCGCCATCGAAGGTCTCCTTGCTGACGCGTTGCGGAGAACCATAACTCAGGCCGGCGAGCCTCAAAATAGCTCAGCGGCGCGACGGCGTGGATTGTCTCAACCGCCGCGTGTTCGGGTTGCTCAGCCGAGGGGGCCAGATCGACACGGCCCCCTCGGCTACCCCGAGCAAGTCCTAGTGAGGCAGGGCGCGATCAGGTGCCGCCGCAGATGTTGCCGACGCAACCGCCGCCACCACCGGGTCCGCCGCCGCCGCCACCGACGCCGGGGATGCTGCCGCTACCGCCGCCGGGCCCGCCACCACCGGTGGGACCGCCGGGAATGCTGCCGCCTCCCCCGCCCGGTCCGCCACCGCCGGTCGGGCCACCGGGCACGGTGCCACCGCCGCCGCCCGGCCCGCCGGTGCCGCTCGGGCTGCCGGTATCCGGGGCGGTCGACGGCGCGACGCTGGACGTCGTCGTGGTCGTCGTCGTTGTGGTGCTATTAGGCGCTTTGTTGCCGCCTCCGCCGCAGCCAACCGTCAAAACGAGCATGGCCGCGCCGCCGAACAGCGCGACCGCGGTCCGAGCTTCCGTTCTCATCAGACTCCTCCCGACATTCAGGCAAACTCACTCCTTCGTACCCGTTGGTGCCGGTCGCAAACCGCGCGACGAGGAGCAGACATGCCGATGGCCCATCTCGTAGTCGAGATGGGCCGCCGGTTGCTTGATGCGGGTTGGCGCCTATCCGCAGTTGAGGCCCGAGATGCAGGCGACGAGAACGGCCTTATGCACTTTGCCGGGGGCGGCGGCGGCGACCTGCTGGCTCGCCGGCGCGGCGCTGGACGAAGCGTGGGTCACCGGGGCGGGCGCGGCTGCGGCCAGGCTGGGCCCGACGCCGCCGACTCCGACGACGAGAGCGAGTGCGCTCGCCGCACCGAAGGTGGTGATCGTCATCTTGGTTGAAGACTTCATCGAAGTGTCCTTTCGCCGTTCTAGGTCTGCTGCACGTCTGTTCAATAGATAATGTACACCTATGCAACTATTGCAGGAAGCGAAAGTAGCCATTGTGATCGCTTTCACGTTTGGGGCGGGTAGCGGCGTTACGCGTGCGTTGTGCGACAGCACAATGACGGCCTCGTCCGCCAGGACACGAACCATCGCGCGGTGTAACCGCGGCATCACGAAATGCCAAGCCCACCAAGCAATTTCGCGAACAGGTTGGCGGTGACGACTAGTCTTCCTTGGTGATCAACTTGCGCAGCGCCACCCGATCCTGCTTGAGCAGCTCGGCGATGCGCGGCTTGTTCACCTCGGCGACGATGATCTCGCCGACCTCGGGGTAGACCTGGCTGAAGATCCCGTGGGACTTCATCTTCTCGGTCTGGTACAGGTTGTCTTCGGTCGGCGTCACGTAGTAGACCGCATCGGCCTTGAAGCGATGCACCAACCAAAGGTGGATCAGCGTCATCAGCCGCTTCTGGCGCAGCTTCTCGCTGAAGGTGTTCTGGTCGCGCACCTGAAGGATGCTGCGGCCGTGCCGGTCCTTGATCGGGTCGACGACGACGTTGGCCAGCTGCTCTTGCGGGTCAGAGCCCTCGCCGACGATCCCGAGCTCCAGCACATCCGAGCCGGCGCGGCGCGGCCGCAGCGTGACCCGAAGTTTCTCGCCCAGCTGGTAGTGCTCGCTCCACAGCGCCAGCCACTCCTCCAGCAGCTTCTTGGGCACCTCGGTCTGCACCAGATGCTGATGCTGGGTCGATCCCTTGCCCATCGCCTTGGTGGTCGCGGTGCGCCCCGATGATGCGGCCAGCGCGGCGTCGCTACGCGGACCGCCGACCAGTGTCTGCGGCGTCCGGTAGGGCGACTCGACCAGACGCATCTTGCGCTGCAGCCGGGCCAGGGCCAGCATGCCGTCCTGGCGCAGGTTGGTGGCGAACTCCTCGGCGGCGACGCCATCGATCTGATGCCCGCCGTAGGTGATGAAGTTGAAGACGAAGCCCATCTTGCCCAGCTCCACCGGGAACTGCTTCATCTCTTCGTCGGTCATGCCGGTGGTGTCCCAGTTGAACGACGGCGAGAGGTTGTAAGCCAGCATCTGGTCGGGGAACTCGGCGTGAATCGCGTCGGCGAATTGCTTGGCGTCGGCCAGGTCCGCGGTCTTGGTCTCCATCCAGAGGATGTCGGCGAACGGCGCCGCCGCGAGCGATTTGGCGATCGCGTACGGAATGCCGCCGCGCACTTGGTAGTAACCCTCGGGCGTCCTGGCCAGCTCGGGGCTCCAGTCCGGCGCGGCACCCAGCTCTCGGGCCTTTTCGCGAGCCGCGTAATGCGACGCCCGAGCGGCGAACTTGCGCCACTCGTCGGAGCTCATGGTCGCCGGTTCGTCGTGCTCGCGTTCGCCGAATGCCAGCACTTCCGCCACGGCATCGGCGTAGGTCATCAGCCCGGCGTCGTCCTCCCACGCCGCGACGAACCGCGACTCGACCTGGTCGAAGAGGTCGTCGATCGAGTGTTGACCGTCCTGCCGCCACTGCGTGACCGCATCGGAGACCAGGCCCAGGATGCCCTGACGCTCGAGCCACGCGTTGGCGATGCCGTACTCGCCGTCGGCGAGCGCGTAGAGAAGATGACCGTTGAGCTCCTTGACGCCCAGCTCGTAGAAGCGCCGCATCAGCGCCAGGAAACAGGCCTTGTACGACGGAATGTCCAAGTTGGTCGCGCCGAGCAGGAACGCTTGGTCGCGCTCATCGGAGTTGCTGTCGATAAGGTTGGCCGCCTCGGCGTCGGTCCGCGCGACGATGATGCCCGGCACCCGCATGATGTCGAGCTGGAAGCGGGCGGCGTTGAGGCGCTTGATCTGTTCGTCGGACGGCACCAAAACCTTGCCGCCCTGGTGACCGCACTTCTTGGTGCCCGGACGCTGGTCCTCGATGTGGTAGCCGGGCACGCCGGCTTCCACGAAGCGGCGGATCAGGTTGCGCACATGCGGGTCACCGCCGTGACCGGTGTCGGCGTCGGCGATGATGAACGGCCGGTAGTCGTACTCCTTGGCCGCCGCGCGCTGCTGATCGCTCATGTGCAGCCGCTGGTACTGCTGGTTTCGGTCCGCGGTCAGCAACGCGCGCACCAGCACCGCCGCATCCTCGGGCACCTGGCTCAGCGGGTAGCTCGCCAGGTCCGGACCCGGGTCTTCGGTGGTGGACCCCTTGGCGGAGGTAGCCCAGCCGCCGAGGTAGATCCCCTCGATGCCCATTCGCTTCATGCTCACGGCCTGCCCGGGTGAGTACGGGCCGAAGGTGGTGATGCTCTTCTTGGCCGCGAAAAGCTCGCGCAGGCGGGGATAGAAGGCCGCCGCGGCTTCCCGCGCGACGGTGTAGTCGGTCGGTATCGTGCCGCGTTGCTCTACTACTTGGCGGGCCGTATAGAGGCGTATCTTCCCGGCGAACCGTGGATCGTCGAAGTATCGCTGCACGGCGGCGACGTCTTCGTCGAACGGGGCGGGGACCTCAGTGTCCGCGTCGATGATGGCCATGGTTTTACGCTCCCCTTCCAGCACGAGTCCGCTGAACGTGAGTCTATCCCTGGTCCTGGGATTTCCATCATGGGTAATTCGCCGATTGCCGAGCCGGGCCAAAACTGTTGTCACACGGCGTACTCCGGATGGCTGCGCAGCGTGTCGCTGGTGCTGTGGTAACTCTAAAGGATTGTGGCGCAATGCTTTTGGGTAGGGACCGCGCCGTGGCGGTTCCTCGGACCCCTGTTCGGCCACCCCACTCAGCAAACTGCACAGACGGATAGACGAAACGACGACCCGCCGCGCCAGCAAACTACGAGTAAGGTCGGTTCGGTGCAGACGGAATTGCGGTACGAGCGTTGGTATGTGCTGTTATCCACGCCGCTGGGACTCGGGCCCAGCACGAGTGAGGTGCGCGTCGTTGACGGGACTCTCCACGTCAAGATGGGGTGGGCGTTCGAGGCCCACATCCCGATCGCGTCGATCACCCACGCCGAAGCCTCCGATGAGCGGACGTTCACCGCGGGCGTGCACTACTCGAATGGCCGCTGGCTGGTCAACGGCTCGGGCAAAGGATTGGTGGCATTGACGATAGAGCCGCCGGTACAGGCGAAAGTGCCGCTCAGGTCGGCCGCGCTGCGTTCGCTGGTGCTCAGCGTGACCGATCCGGACGCACTCATCGCCGCATGTACGGTAGCGACCGCCTAACCCGAACATTGCTGCAGCCAAGCTCGTTGGCGGCGGATGAACTCCGCGTCGACTACCTTTCCGTGGCCGGGGACGTAGATGGTTTCTCGCCCACCGATCGCCCGCAGTCGATCGAGCGTTGCGGGCCAGGCCGCCAGATCGGAGTCGGCATCGATGAACGGGTCGGCAGACTCTTCGACGAGGTCACCGGTGAACATCACGACGCGGTGATCGTGCTCGTCCAACCCGGGGACCACCACGATCAGGTCCGATGTGGTATGGCCACGCCCCGGGTGGGTGATTCTCACATCGCGGTCGCCGAGGTCGATAACGGCGTCGTAGAGGCCGTGCTGGGGCACCCGCAGCGCCGCGAGTGCCCGGTCGATCTCGGCGGCGTCCGCACCGTAACTGAGGGCGTGAGCGCGAATCTGGTCATGGGCTGACGCGAGGTAATCGACAACGTCGGGCGCGCAGTAGATCTCGGCGTCGCTGAAATACGAGGAACCCAGTACATGGTCGAAATGCTTGTGCGTCAACACAATATGGGTCACCGGGCCTCCGGTCAGCTGCCGGACGTCCTCTTCGATCGCGGCGGCCTCGGTCATCGTGGTTCCGCTGTCGATCAGTAATGCGCCAGCGCGCCCGCGCACTAAGCCCACGGTGACGTCGCAGAACGGAAGCCGACAGCGGTGCACGCTGGTGGTCAGTCGTTCCCAGGTGAATCGCATAACAGCAATTTAACGGGCGAACGGGCGGTTGACGTGTCGGGAATTTCGAACATATGGTGCCGGGCGTGGGAACTCCGGACCGCGTTTTTCTCGCTCTGGCGAATCCGGTGCGACGCGAGCTTCTGGAAATTTTGACGCGGCAGCAACTTTGCGTGGGGGAACTGTGCCGCGCGACGCGGGCCTGGTCGCCGACGAGCCGCGGGTGCCCTGAGTCGACGCGTTTGGGCAGCCGCGGCGCCGGGTTATCTTCCGAGGATGGCTGTCTCCGATTCGCGCGAACTCGTCATCGAGGCGACTCCCGACGAGATCATGGACGTGCTCTTCGACATCGAATCCTTGCCCGAGTGGTCGTCGGCTCATCAGAAAGTCGACGTTCTGGAGCGCGATGACCAGGGTCATCCGCTCCGGTCCCGGCAGGTCGTCAAGATCGTGGGAATCACCGAAGAACAGGAGCTCGCCTACACCGTGCACGACGACGGGGTGAGCTGGACGCTGGTCAGTGCCAAACAGCAACGGGCGCAGGATGCCCGCTATACGCTCACCCCCGACGGCGATTCCACCAGGGTCCGGTTCGACTTGACCGTGGATCTCACCGTACCGGTGCCCGGATTCCTGATCAGGAAGGGAACCAAGGGTCTGATGGACACCGCGACCAAGGGGCTCCGCGAGCGAGTGATCGAAGTCAAAAAGGGCGGGTAGCCAGACGACTATCTTCTGGGGCCGCAGTTGGCGACACTGTTCGGTATGGGTCGCACTGCTGCTCGGCGCGTTGGCTTCGCCATCGGCGCACTGGCATTGACGCTCGCGGCGGCCGGCAATGCCGGCACCGGCGTCGTGACGGCGGCGCCGGACGCGCCATTGACGATCAGCAGTCCGGCCTTCGCCAATGGCGCGCCGATACCGGCGCAATACACCTGCAAAGGGGCCGACGTCGCGCCGCCGTTGACGTGGTCGGCGCCGCTGGGGGCGGCACTGGTGGTCGATGATCCGGATGCGGTCAACGGGGTGTACATCCACTGGGTCGTGACCGGGATACCGTTCGGATCCGCCAGCACCTCGGCCGGTCAGACTCCCGGCGGCGGGAGCACACTGCCGAATACGGCCGGCCAGTCCGCCTATAAGGGACCCTGTCCGCCCGCCGGCACCGGAACCCATCACTACCGCTTCACGCTCTACCAGCTTCCGAACGACTACCAGCTCCCCGGTGGACTGGCCGGTGCGCGCGCCGCGCAGACCATCGCCGGGGCCGCCACCGCGCAGGCGCAGCTGATCGGAACGTTCGGGGGCTGATCGGCTACCGGTCGTCCAGAATCTGATAAGCCGCGTTGTAGCCGGGCGTGAACGTAATGCCTGGGCCGCCATGGCATCCCGCGCCGCCCAGGTACAGGCCATCGATCGGGATCGGCATGTCTAGAAAGCCCTTCGGGCCGGGCCGGTTGGGTCCCATCAAATCCGGGTGCAACAGGCCGTGACAGAAGTCGCCGGCGGGGGCACCGAACATCGTGTTCATGTGATACGGCGCGAACGTGATATGACGGATCAGGATGTCGGAGAAGTTCGGCGCGAATTTCGTGATTTTGTCGATAACGCGCTGTGCCATTTCGTTTTTCAGGTGGCCGTGCTGGTCGCGGTCGACTTCGACCGGGAACGCGTAGGCGTATGCGCTGGCCGCGTGTTTGCCCGGTGGCGCCATCGCGGGATCGTGCACCGACGGGATTTGCATGCCCATCGACGGGTTGTCTGGAACGAGGCCGCGCCGGCACATCTCCCACTGCTCCTGTTGGGTTTCCGGTGAGCCGAAGATCCCCACCGACTGCTGCATGCCCTCCTCGTTGAGGAACTCATACGGTGGTGCGAACTCGGGCAGCCCGTCAAGTGCGAAATGAAGCTGCACGAATGAGGCGCGGTGGTCGCGTCCGGACACACGTGAGACCAACTCCGCCGGAACATGTTCGGGTGCAATCAGTTCGGTGAGCGTCACGTCGGGCGACAGATTGGACACCACGATCGGCGCCGAAATCGTCGAGCCGTCGCGCAGTCGGACACCGGTTGTCTTGCCGTTCTCGACGAGGATCTCTTCGACCCTGGTGCGGAAGCGGATCTCTCCGCCATGGGAGACGAAAAGCTCGCGCAGGTGTTCGGTGAGCGCGCCGATACCACCCTTGAGTTTGGTCATCATCGCGGTGCTGTCGTCGGGGACCGCCAGCGCGAATGCCAGGCACGCGGCGCTGCCCGGTGTGTAAGGGCCGCGGTAGGTGGAGTTAACCGCCAGAAACGCCAGCATTCCGCGCATCACCGCGTGCTTGTCCTTGTCCGGCAGGTAACGGTCGATCACGTCCATCGCCGAGCCGAACAGCATCTCGTGAATCGCCCGGCGTTCGGCGACATTGGTTGCGCAGTCGTACATTTCGTCGATCGTCTTGGGCTGCTGGCACACATCGAAGCGGCCGAGCGCCCGTGCGGGCGCCTGACTCCAGCCGATCAGCTCGGCCATACCCATGACGGCTTCCATGCCGTGCTTCTCGTTCAAGTGACCCATCAGCTGCATCGGGTCGCGGTAGAAGACCATCGGCTCTTCGCCGTTTTCGCCGATGTTGATCGACATCACTTCGGGTTCTATCGCGGGCAGCGTGTCGAGCCCGAGGTCCTTGGTGAGCTGGCTCGCCGTCGGGAACTGCACCGAGCCCGCGATCTCGTAGCGGAAGCCGTCGATCAATTCAACCGTCGCCGCCATGCCGCCGGCGTAGGTATTGGCTTCCAGGCACACGGTTCGCAGGCCGGCGCGCTGCAGGATCGCCGCGGCGGTCAGCCCGTTGTGCCCGGCGCCGACCACGATCGCGTCGTATTTCGTCGTGCTCATGGTCTCGGCCCTGCCTTCCGTCGGTGGTGTGCGCGTGACAAGAATATGTCAGTACTGACATAATTGGAAGATGTCAGTTCTGACACAAATGGTGCGATACGATCGGCCCGACATGACCGCTCCGATGAATCGCCACGAGCAGCGCCGCCGCTCGACACACGAGGCGCTGCGCCAAGCCGCGCTAAAGAGCTTCGCCCGCAAAGGCTTTGCGAACGTGACGGTCACGGAGTTGGCGGCCGAGGCCGGCGTTACCGAACGCACCTTTTTCCGGCACTTCCCGACCAAGGAGTCGGTGCTGTTCCAGGACTACGAGTCGCAGCTGGAATGGCTGGCCGAGGCGCTTGCGCAACGGCCGGCCTCCGAGTCGCTGTTCGACGCGGTGCTGGCCAGTGTCGCGGCCTTCCCGCACGACCTCGAAGTGGTCCGGCAGGCCGCGACGGCGCGCGCCGAGTTGATCTCCGCCGAACGGATCGCCGGCCACTTGCGGGTCGTGCAGTCCTCGTTCGCCGCCGTGCTGACGGATTTCGTCAGCAAGCGGAATGCGGACGCGCCCGACATCGAACTGGCTGCCGAGGTCGCGGGTTCGGCCCTGGCGGCGGCTCTCGTTGTGGCAGTGGAGTATTGGGGTCGCAACGGCTGTACCGGCGACCTCGGCGAGCTGGTGGCGGCCAGTATCGATGTGGTCCGCTCCGGTCTGGCGTCGCTCGACTGATCCGCCGTTGGCGTTCGCGACGAGAGCCGCAGCGCGATCCGGGAGCGACTCGCCGAGTTCAGGTAGCGCAAGCAGCGGCACTGGCCACCGCGGCCTCCACGAAGCGACGTAGCTCGGCATTGCGGGCACGCGGCAGGAAAGCCAGGGCGACCGGGCTCTGCGGTGCCCCCCGCAGCGGGATGAACCGGACGCCGGGATGAATGTTGCGCCGGACGGCGACGTCCGGGATCACTCCGATGCCTCGATCGGCGGCAACAGATTCGATCCACTCGTCGAAATTCGATGTCTGGACCACAGTCTGCGGGCCCTGGCCCGCCGGCCACGACCAGGGTCCGGTGGTGCCGCTGGCGACGTTGACGACCAGCGGCCATTGCGGGACGTCGGCCCAGTCCAGCGCCGGCTGCTGTGCCAGGCGGGAACGCACCGAACACACCGCCACCCGTGCCTCGTCGAACAGGTGCACGACCCGCACGGCGGTCGAGGTCACCTGGCCGCGCACCACCGCGACGTTCACTTTCCCCTGCTGGACGGCGGCCAGCGCATCGTCGGTGCGGATCAAACTGACCGTCGTTACGTTGGCCCGCTCAAATCGGGCAACGGTGTCTTGGGCCCACGGGTCGGGCAACAGCCAACTGAATCCGAGACGAATACTGGCCTGCCGCCGCACGGCATCCACGCCGCGTTCGAGTTCGGACAGCACCCGTTCGACGTGCTCGAAGAACGTCCTTCCGGCGTCAGTCATCTCGACGTGGCGGGAGCTGCGATCGAGCAGGGTGACGCCGAGCGCGTCTTCCAATTGTTGAATAGTGCGGCTCAGCGCGGGTTGGGTGATCGTGAGCGCCTCGGATGCCTGCGTGAAGGACTGCAATCGCGCCACCGCGTCGAACGCGCGCAGGTGTCGCAACTCCACTCGGCCGCTGTCCAGCACGCCCATGCCTGACAAGCATAGATGTCGTGCGACAGGCATTTCACTCCTGTTTGCGGTGGCCCTAACGTCGTACTCGAGACGAATGGATCAGAGGAGAGATAATGCCGTTGTTGTACATCGACCTGATCGAAGGGCGCACCCCCTCGGAGGTCCAGGCGTTGCTGGACGCCGCGCATGATGCCGTCATCGGAGCGTTTGCGGTCCCGCCCGGTGACCGCTACCAGGTGGTGCGCACCCATCCCGCGCACGAGATCGTGGCCTGGGACACCGGTCTGGGCATCGACCGCTCGGCGCGGCTGGTGATCGTGCACGTGGTCAGTCGCCAGCGCACCCGCGCCATGAAGGAACGGTTCTACGAGTTGCTGGCGGCCAACCTCGCCGAGCGGTGTGGCGTCGATCCGGCCGATCTGATCGTATCGATCACCGAAAATAGCGACGAGGACTGGTCTTTCGGCCACGGTCGGGCGCAGTTCCTCACCGGGGAACTTCAATGAACACTCGGCTGACTGAGCTGTTCGGCATCGAACACCCGATCATCTCGGCGCCGATGGCCATGGCGTCCGGCGGCCGGCTCGCCGCGGCGGTGACGGCGGCCGGCGGGCTCGGCCTGATCGGCGGTGGGTACGGCAACACCGACTGGCTCCGGCGCGAGTTCGACGAGGCCGGCGCCGCGTTGGTCGGGTGTGGGTTCATCACCTGGAGCCTGGCGCGGGCGCCCGAGCTGCTCGACGAAGCCCTGGAACGGCAACCCGCCGCAATCATGTTGTCATTCGGCGACTTTGGGCCGTTCGCCGAGCGCATCCGCGAGGCGGGCGTTCCGTTGATGGCCCAGGTGCAGAACCTCGAACACGCCCGGCAGGCTCTGGACAGTGGCGCCGATGTCGTCGTCGCGCAGGGCGGTGAGGCCGGCGGCCACGGCATGACCGTCCGGTCCACCTTCACGTTGGTGCCCGATGTCGTCGACCTCGTCGGCGCGCGCTCTCCCGCAACACTGGTCGTGGCCGCCGGTGGTATCGCCGACGGCCGTGGGCTGGCTGCGGCATTGGCGCTGGGCGCCGACGGCGCGCTGGTCGGCACCCGATTGTGGGCCAGCGCCGAGGCGTTGGTGTCACCTCGGGCTCACCAGCGGGTGGTGGCGGCCAGTGGCGACGATACCTTTCGGACGCGGGTGTACGACGTTGTGCGACAGCTTGATTGGCCCGCCGACTACAATGCGCGAGCGCTGGGCAACCGATTCCTGGACACCTGGCACGGAAACGAGGACCAGCTGGCGGTTGCCCTTCCCGAAGCAGTGGAGGCCTTCGAGAAGGCCTCGGCCACAGAGGATTTCGATGCCGCCGCCATACTCGTCGGCGAGGCGATCGGACTCGTCCGCGATATTCGGCCAGCCGGCGACATCGTAGCCGACATGGCGCGTGACGCCGCCCGGATTCTGGGCCGGGAGGCCTAGTACAACGGCGACCAGTCCGACGTCCGCAGCAACCGGCTCTCCCACTGATCGCGATACTTGAGCGCTTCGAACATGTAGCTGCCGGGCCCGCGGTACTCGGGTGGTACCTCTTTGGTCAGCAGATGCACGAGCGCCGCGTAGTTGTTGGAGTCGTCGATCTTCTGCCACAGCACGGCTTCTCGTCGCTGATAGCTTCCGTGCGCGACTTGGAAACAGGCCTGGATGTCCAGGATGCGCATGCGTGCCGGAGCCTGCGACAGCGGCCGGTAGTAGATGTCATTCCAGGAACGGATGTAGTCGTCGAGCGGCGCGTACGGCCAGCCGGTGTCTTCCATGAAGAGGCTGAGCGGGTGAGTTCCAGCATCGGTGGGCACGGCCGAAAGATCGACCGACTGCAACGGCGACCACTCCACCGGCAACAGCAGCTTGCCCGTCACCTCGTGGCGCAGGTTGTCCAGTTCGCGCATCCACGGCTGCAGATCGCCGTGCTGGACGCGCCGCGCCAGCCTCTCCCAGGCGGCACCGTCGGCGATGCCCGTGATCGTGACGACGGTGTAGGAAGGCCCGGTGCCGTGTGCGTGGTTGGTGTACCAGAGCAGGCGGGCATTGTCGTCGTTGGCCAGCGTGGGCATCCAGCCCTCGCGATAAGCAGCCTCGAATTCGTCTTCCCGGGTGCCCACCACTTTGTGGGTCTCATGCAGAAACAGCACCTGGACTCCTAGGTGTCATCGGCGATCAGCGTGGCGAGCTGATCGCGGTTGACCTTGCCGGTTGCGCTGTACGGGATGTTCTCCACGATCGCCAATCGCTCGGGGAACTTGAAGTGTGCGATCAATCCGCGACAGTGTGCGCGCAACTCGTCGAGGGTCACCGGGGCGCACACCACGACGGCCGCACCGACACGTTGCCCCAACTCGTCGTCGGCAATCCCGGCGACCGCGGCGTCTTCGACTGCCGGGTGTGAGCGCAATGCTTCCTCGACCTCGACCGGTCCGAATTTCTCTCCCCCGCGATTGATCGTGTCCTTCAGTCGACCGCTAGGGAAGATGTAACCGTCGGCGTCTTGGCTGGCGAGGTCGCCGGTGCGCAGCCAGCCCTCGGTGACGTTCTGAGCGCAGTTCACCCACAACTCGCCGACCGCGCCGGCCTCGACGTCGTTACCCGTATCGGGGTCTACTACGCGCACTTCGACTCCGGGTAAGGCGCGGCCGACCGACCCGGCGCGCGCCGGGTCGCGGTGATCGTCGGGCAGCAAAGTCGTGTAAGCGCCCAGAGTTTCGGTCTGGCCGAATACGTTGGCCAGCGCCACGTGCGGCAGCGCCGCCATCGCCCGGCGCACCAGACTCAGCGGCGCGGCGGCGGCTCCGTAGGCAAGGGCGATCAGCGACGACAGATCCGTGTTCGGAAAGTCGGGATGGTCGATGATCCGCTGCAGCATCGTCGGCACCATGAACGTTGTGCTGACGCGGTGCTCGGCCACCAGGCGTAGCCATTCGCCGGCGTCGAAACGCGTTTGCACGACCGCGGTGTTGCCCGAATACAGGCTGCCGAGCAGGCCCAGCGCGCCGCCGACGTGGAATAGCGGGACGCTCAGCATGCTCACCAAGGGTTTCGCGCCAGCCCGGAAGGGGCGCGACATCCCAGTGATGCGGCGGGCGAGTTGCTGGCCGCTGATGCTGACGGTTTTCGGGAGTCCCGTTGTGCCGCTGGTGAATAGGATCAACGCGTCACGGTCGTCGGCATCGCCGGCGACCGCATCGTCGGCGGGTTCGGGCCGGCCCAGCAGATCGGTCAGTGTCAATGCCGTGGGGACACCGGCTTCCCGGACCCGCTCGACGTAGTCCTTCCCCGCGACAGCCACGTCGGCGCAGGCGGCATCCTTGTGCAATCCCCGCAATTCCGGCGGCGTCAGTGCGGGATTCATCAGCGCGGGTGCGGCGCCGATGCGTGCCGCGCCGAGCAATGCGGCGATCGACAGCAGGCTGGCCCCGTCGACGACGGCGACGCGCTGTCCGGGCGTGACGCCGTGGGCGGCCAGACTCGACGCGCACTGCCTTACTGCCGTTGCAAGCTCGCCGTAACTGACGGTGTGCCCGCCGACGATCAGGGCGGCCCGGGCGTGATCCCCGCTGGCGGCGGCGTCGTGGATCGTCCCGAAGTTCATACGCGGCTTAGTACAGGGGTGACCACTCGGAGGTGCGCAGCAACCGGCTGGTCCACTGGTCGCGCAGGTCCAGGGCGTCGTACATCCAGGTGCCCGGCGCGCGGTACTCGGCGGGGATGTGGCTGCGGAGCAGGTCAAGCAGCGCGTCGGGACGGCTGATGCGCTGCATCAGGATGACCTCGCGTCGAACATGGCTGCCGAGGGCGGGCTGGAATGCCGCATGCATCGTCAGCATGGAGGACGGCTCCTGGAGGCTCCTGGCGTACACCTCGCCGCAGCGGACGATGTACTCCTCGAACTTGTCCTCGTAGGGCCACATGGTGTCTTCCATGTAGAGAGTCATCTCGTGCTCTCGCCCGTCGACCGGCACCTCGTTGAATTCGATGTCCAGCAGCGGTGACCAGGGCAGCGGCATCAGCAACTTTGCGACGACCTCGTGGCGGAGCTCGTCGAGCCCGCGCATCCAGTCCTGAAGGTCGCCCTTCTGCACTCGCAGCGTCAGCTTCTCCCACGCCGCGCCGTCGCGGACGGCGGTCACCGTTACGACCGTGTACGCGGGGCCGCTGCCGTGCGCCTGGTTGGCGTACCAAAGCAACCGGGCATCGTCGCCGCGCCCGAGCATCGGCATCCAGCCGTCACGGAAGGCGGCTTCGAACTCGTCCTCTTTACGGCCGCGGACCGTGTGCAGCTCGTGCATGAACAGCACGCACAAACCTCCCATTCGCGGCGGTCGGCTCAACGCCGCTCAACGGACGGTAACTCCGGCAGATTGCCACGTCCAGGCCGGGTTAGTCGTATGCACAATTGCGCCCAGTCGCCCGACCTAGACAGCCGAGTTGAGAATCTGGTTTGCTCAACTCGGTACCGTCCTTACCGGGCAGGAGTTCTCCTATGGCAAGGCTCGACGTACCGGAGGGCCCGGGTGGCGAAGCCGCCATGATCTGGACGCTGCGGCCACAGCTCGGCGGCATGGTCGAACGGATGATCCGCGGCGCCTATCAGCAGAGCATCCTGCCGGCCGACGAGCGCGAGTTGGCGAGAATGCGGATCGCGCAGATCAACGATTGCGTGGCGTGCTCGGGTTTTCGCGCGCAGTCGGTGCTCGACGCCGGTGTGGCACCCGAGTTGTACGACAACGTCGCCGCATACGCCGGCTACCCCGGCTATACGCCACGCCAACGCCTCGCCATCGAGTTCGCGGAGCGGTTCGCCAACGACCATGCGTCGATGGATGACGCGTTCTTCCAACGACTTCGGGAATCGTTCTCCGACGAGGAGATCCTGGATCTCACGCTGTGCGTCGCGGTATTTCTGGGCCTGGGTCGTTCCCTGACAGTGCTGGGCGTCGACCAGTCGTGCGCCATCGACCTCTGACAAAACCGGAAGGAACCAATGGACATCGCCACCGTCGACGAATTGCTGAGCACCACGCGGTCGGTTCGTAAGCGTCTCGACCTGACCCGGCCGGTCGGTCGCGAGGTGATTCTGGAGTGCATCCGGCTGGCGATGCAGGCGCCGACGGCCAGCAACACACAGGACTGGCGCTGGCTGGTGGTGACCGACGCGGACAAGCGCGCGGCGATCGCCGAGATCTACCGCAGCATCGGGTCGCAGTATCTGGCGTACGCGGTCGACAACGCGACCGACCCGCAGACCCAGCGGGTGTATCAGAGCGCGATGAGTCTGACCGACACGCTGGGACATGTTCCGGTGCACGTCATCCCCTGTCTGAACCAGCGCATCGACACGGCGGAGCCGGGCATCGCCGCGGCGGCCTGGGCTTCGATCATCCCGGCCGGCTGGAGCTTTCTGCTGGCGCTTCGCTCGCGCGGGCTGGGCTCGGTGTGGACGACGATGCATCTGTTCAAGGAGAAAGAAGTGGCCGAGCTGCTCGGCATTCCGCCGACCGTCACGCAGGCCGCGCTGTTCCCTGTCGCCTACACGATCGGCACCGACTTCCGCCCGGCCACGCGGCCGCCGGCGGAGACCATCACGTTCTGGGACGCCTGGGGAGATAGCTGATGCAGTCCTACACCGTGCGATTCCACGTCGACGCGCCGCCGAAAAAGGTGTGGCGGGTGCTGCATCCCCCGGTGCCACCGAACGCGCCGCGCCCGCGAGTGCTCAAGTGGCCGACCGGCAGCATGGAAATCCTGAACGAGGGCAACGAGGCCGGTGAGGGCCTGGTCCGCACCTGTGTCTTCCCGGTCCCCCGGTACCTGCTGTCGGGCGGCAGGGCGCGGTCGTGGGAGACGGTGACCGAAGCCGAGCTGAACAAGCTGTCGCGCTACATCGCCGTCGGCGCGCCGCTGTGGTCGCGCGCCGAGGGATATCACCAGCTCGAGGAGCAGCCCGACGGCACTACCGTGCTGACGTTTCACGAGACATATCACGCCTACAACCCGGTGCTGCGCTTCTTTCTCGAGCGCCCGGTGCACGCCAGGATTTCGCGGGACAACCTCGACACCTACCAGCACGCGCTCGGCTACGCCGGCAAGGTCCGACGGCTGCCCTAACCGTTCGACGCGCTCCGCCGATCTCACAGAGATGTGAATTAGGTTCTTGACCCCGGTACCCTCGATCTCTATGGGTGGAGTACCTACCGCAGCACGGTTGGCTGCGGCGAGTCTGATGGTCGCGGGCTGGGCCGCCGCGTCCACCGTGGCGGCCAGCGCCGACCCGGACGACACACGTGGTCCGGCGCCGGGGCCGGCACCGGGGCAATCAGCGTCGCCATCACCGGCATCACCCGCGGCGTCGCCGTCGGCGTCACCCTCGCCCGCACCGCCCGGGGGCGCACCGAAGACGGTCATGGACAAAGACGGCCTGTACGCGGTGGGTACCGACATCGTGCCGGGCATCTACAGCAGCGGTGGCCCGGTCGGCAACGGCACTTGCTACTGGAAGCGGACCGCCAACCCGGACGGCGCCCTGATCGATAACTCGCTCACCAAGAAGCCGCAGGTGGTCAAGATCGAGCCGACGGACAAGGCGTTCAAGACGGATGGCTGTCAGCCCTGGCAGTTGACGCCGGACGCTCCCGCGCCCGCCGACGTCCCCGGGCCGGTTGCGGGGGCCCAACTGCAGGGCACCCTGGGCACGCTCAATGGGCTGCTGGGGCCGAACGGAATGCGCGTTCCCGGCACCTGACCGTGGCCAGTCCCGAATAGATTGTCGTCGTTGGTGCGGGAGTCAGCGGACTGACGTCGGCCCTGTGCCTGGCCGAAGCCGGGTGGCCGGTGCGGGTGTGGAGCGCCGCACCGCCCGAGCGGACAACATCGGTAGTGGCCGGTGCGGTCTGGGCCCCGCCCCGACCGGCCGAACGCGCCGCCGAGACAATCGCGTGGATCCGGCATTCGCTGGAAGTTTTTCGCGAACTGGCCGCCGATCCCGACTCCGGGGTGCAGCTTTCGCCGGCGCTGGCTGTCGGCGAATTGACCGCGACCGAATCGATGTCGTCGGCGGCGCAGTTGATTCCCGCGTTGCGGCCGGCCCATCCAACCGATCTGCCCGAGGGGTTCCGGGTCGGGTTTCGCGCGACCCTGCCGATGATCGACATGCCGCACTACCTCGGCTACCTCACGCACCGCCTTGCCGCGGCCGGCTGCGAGATCGAGGAACACCCGGTGCGGTCACTGGCCGAGGCCGCCGATGCAGCGCCGATCGTGATCAACTGCTCCGGTCTCGGCGCCCGTGCACTGGTGGGCGACGACACGGTCCGGCCACTGTTCGGCCAGCATGTCATCCTCGCCAATCCTGGTCTGCGACAACTATTTCTAGAGATCAACAACGGCCCGGAATGGGTGTGCTACTTCCCGCACCCACAACGCGTGGTGTGTGGCGGGATCAGCATCCCGGACCGTTGGGACACCACCGCCGAACCCGACATCACCGAACGCATCCTGGCGCGCTGTCGCCGGATCGAGCCGAGGCTGGGCGAGGCCGAGGTGCTGGAGACGATTACCGGGCTACGGCCCGATCGTCCCTCGGTGCGGCTCGAAGCCGAGCCACTCGGAAAGGCGCGCTGCATCCACAACTACGGACACGGTGGCAATGGCGTGACGTTGTCCTGGGGTTGCGCGCGCGATGTAGTGCGGCTGGTCAGTCCTGATCGCTGACCGGCACCAGCGCTGTCTCCACCGACGCGTACGTCGGCAGCAACGGGTGCAGTCCGCAGGCGGCGATGGTTCGGGCCACGATGGGCTGGCTGGTAACGAGTCGCAATGCGACGCCGCGACTGCGGCACTCGGCTGCCTCGTGTGCCAGCGCGGCATAACCGCATGAGCCCATGAAATCGAGGTCGCACACGTCGATGACGAACGGACCGGGCGCGACGGTTTCGGCGGCCCCGCGGCTCAGCACGTTCTGCCACGCGGTCTCGTTGCTGGCATCGATGTCGCCGCCGACATGGACGACTACTGACGAACCGGTGCGCCTGGTAACCGTGCGCAAGCCGCTTGGCGCGTAGCCACGGTACGACCCGTTGTGGGGCCGCGCTATGCCGATCGAGGCAGTGTCCATCTCTGCGACATCCCGTCGTCGTGGGCAGTATCGGGCGACGCCGTCCGTCTCCCGAAAAGGCCGGCAGGGCTGGCGTCAAACCGACCCCCGCCGGTTTTCGCGTCGTTGCTGAGCATATGTGCAATTGAGATTTGCCGAGTGCATTTGCGCAAATCGACCGGGTTTACTCGCCGGGCTACGGCCGAAGGTCACTGAAAGCCTTACCATTTCAGAAACGGTAGCCAACGACGAACCGAAACGGTGGAAAACCCGTGAGCATCGATTACGCGCTTCACGCTCACATCGCCACCATTACGATCAACCGCCCCGACACGCGCAACTCGCTGGATATGGAACATTTCCGCGATTTGGCTCAGGCGTGGGCCGACTTCCGTGACGACGACGGCGCCTGGGTTGCTGTGGTCACCGGCGTAGGGCCGGATTTCTGCACCGGAGCAGATCTGAAGAAATTCATTCCCGAACTGACCGGCGACCTTCCCAAGCCTGACTGCTGGGACGCACTCGACGCCATCCACGCCGTGTTGCATCGTTTCCCGGTGTATAAGCCGATCATCGCGGCGGTGAACGGAACGTGTGTCGCGGGTGGCTTTGAAATGTTGGGCTGCACCGACATCCGCGTCGCGGTGCCCGAAGCGCGGTTCGCCTTGATGGAACCCAAGCGCGGCCTTTTCGCTGGCGGCGGCAGCACGGTGCGGCTGCCGCGCCAGATCCCCTACGCCCTGGCGATGGAGCTGCTGCTGACCGCCGACATGGTGGACGCGCCGCGCGCCCTGGCCATGGGGCTGCTGAACCAGGTCGTGCCGGGCGAGCGGCTGATGGACACCGCCTATGACTACGCGCAGCGCATCGCCGCCAACGCGCCGCTCGCGGTCTATGCGACCAAACGGTCTGCGGTTGAAGGGCTGACGCTCGATCTCGAAGCGGCCTACGACAACGAGACTCGGCACAGCGACCGGGTTTTCGCGACCGAGGACGCCAAGGAAGGGCCGCGTGCCTTCACCGAGAAGCGACCGCCGCGGTGGCAGGCGCGCTGAGAGATCAGCCGCGGGTGCGTCGGTCGACGTCGCCGACCACCAGCGACAGCAACCAGCTCACGATCGACAACAGGATCGCGGCCCAGATCGCCGTCCACCAGAAGTGGTCGATCGCCAGTCCCCAGTGCGTGGTGTGTTCGGTGATCCACGCCGTGAGCCAGAGCATCAACGCGTTGACGACGATGTGGAACAGTCCCAGGGTCACGATGTACAGCGGGATGGACAGGAACGTAACGATCGGCTTGATGAACGCGTTGACCAGCCCGAAGACCACGGCCACGACGAAGATGATGCCGATGCGTTCCAGCGGCGTCTTGCCGCCGACGAAGCTCAGCCCGTGAACGAAGTGGGTGACGATCCACATGGCAAAACCCGTCAAGGCGGCGCGAAGCAGAAAGGAGCCCATGCCGCAAGATCCTGCCATCCGAATTGAATGCCCGGCAGGGCCATTCGGCCCATGCCGCTACGCGGTCAGATTCAGTTGAGCGCGTAAAAGCGTTGCGCGTTGCGGCTGGCGATCTTCTCGCGCGCCTGCTCGCTGATGTCCGCGCGGGTGCGCAGGTGCTTGGTGCTCTCCGGCCACTCGCCGTCCCAGTGCGGGTAGTCGCTGGCGAACATGATGAAGTCGGCGCCCAGCACGTCGATCACGCCGGGCAGGATCGGTTCCTCCGGCTCACACGTCACGAAGATGTTGCCCGCAGCCAGATATTCGTGCGGGTCGCGCCGCCAGCCGCGTTCGACCCAGTCGCCTCGCTTCGCGTAGTGCTCGTGCAGGCGGTCCATGAAGAACGGAACCCAGCCGGCGCCCGCTTCCAGGAAGGCAACCCGCAAGGCGGGGTGGCGCTCGAAGACGCCGCCGGAAACCATCGCCGTCATCGCCGTCATCTGGTCGAACGGAAAGCTGATGCAGTGCACCTGGATGTAATTGGTGAAGCGGTCCACGCCAATCTTCGGCAGATGAATTCCGGGGGCGCCGTGAATGCCCAGCGGCATCTCGAGTTCCACCGCGGCGGCGTAGAACGCGTCGAGATCGGGATGATCCAGGTTGCGGGTCTTCAGCGCCGGCGGGACCAGAGTCGCCACCAGGCCGAGTTCCTTGGCCTCGTTCATGACGTCGACGGCCGGCTGTCCGTGCTCGATCGGGGTCACGGCCACGCCGCGCAACCGGCCGCCCGACGAGGCGCAGTAATCCGCGATCCACTGGTTGTAGAGCCGCGCGAATCCCGCAGCGAATTCCGGGTCTTCGAGGCTGGGCGCGCAGAGTCCCAGGCTCGGGTACAGGACCATCGTGTCGATGTGGTCGCGGTCGGCGTCGCCCAGCACGCCGTCGGGTGACGAGCAGTTGATGTTGGGCGACTTGCTGATTCCGTGTTCGGGCGGACAGCCGGCACCCGGGCCGCGATCCTCCGGATAGTTTCGGCCTTCGATCATCAGCCGGAGGCGTCGGTCGGTGCTGGGCTTGACGTGATCGGGCCACCGCTTGATCGCTTCGATCGCCAGCGAGGAATTCTCGGCGACATGTCCATCGGCATCGATGATTCGCATATTCCCGGAACTTACTCCGGCGCCGTGGATGGTCAAACGGCTCGCGGTGCGCCACGATGCTTCACGTGACAACTCAACGGATCAACGCCGATCAGCGAAATTCGTTCATTGCCGCGATGCTGGGCTGGACGATGGACGCCTTCGATTACTTCATCGTCGTGTTCGTCTATGCCGACATCGCAAAGACTTTCCACCACAGCAAGGCCGAGGTCGCCTTCATCACGACGGCGACTCTGGCCATGCGCCCGGTGGGTGCCTTGTTGTTCGGGCTGTGGGCCGACCGGGTCGGCCGGCGCACGCCGCTGATGGTGGACGTGATCTTCTACTCCGTCGTCGGTTTCCTTTGCGCATTCGCGCCCAACTTCACCGTCCTGGTCATCCTGCGGCTGTTGTACGGCCTTGGCATGGGCGGTGAATGGGGGCTGGGCGCGGCCCTGGCCATGGAGAAGGTTCCCGTCGAGAGGCGCGGCTTTTTCTCCGGCCTGCTGCAGGAGGGTTACGCCTTCGGCTACCTACTGGCCAGCATCGGATCGCTGGTGGTGATGGACTGGTTGGGGCTGTCGTGGCGTTGGCTGTTCGGTCTGTCGATCATCCCGGCGTTGATCAGCCTGATCATCCGCTACCGGGTGCAAGAGTCCGAGGTGTGGGAAGCCGCCCAGGATCAGATGAAACTGACCAACACCAAAGTCACCGACGTGCTGCGCGACGGAAAGATCGTCCGCCGGTTCTTCTATCTGGTGGCGCTGATGACGGCCTTCAACTGGATGAGCCACGGCACGCAGGACGTCTACCCGACGTTCTTGGGTTCGACGGCCAACCACGGCGCCGGCCTGGACAGCGTGACGGTGAAATGGATCGTGGTGGTGTACAACATCGGTGCCATCCTCGGCGGTCTGTTCTTCGGCTCGATGTCACAACGGTTCAGCCGCCGCTACACCGTGATCTTCTGCGCGATCCTGGGGTTGCCGATCGTGCCGCTGTTCGCGTTCTCCCGCACCGCGGCGATGCTGTGTCTCGGTTCGTTTTTGATGCAGGTCTGCGTGCAAGGCGCGTGGGGTGTGATCCCGGCACACCTGACCGAGTTGTCGCCGGATGCCATCCGCGGCCTCTACCCCGGGGTGACGTACCAGCTGGGCAATCTGCTGGCCGCGTTCAACCTGCCGATCCAGGAACGACTGGCCGAGACGCACGGCTATCCGTTCGCGCTGGCCGCCACGATTGTGCCGGTGCTATGTGTCGTGGCGTTCCTGACGTTTATCGGTAAGGACGCGACCGGACTTCGCTTCGGTACCGCCGAAACCGCTTTTCTGCCAACGGAAGCCAAATGATCTAAAGGGGCGCTTGCTCGCTGAGCGCGCGTCGCAGCATGTGCATCGCAACCGTAGCCGAGCGTTCGCGGACATCGGAACGGTTGCCGGGCAGTCGCAGTGTCCGGGTGACAATCTGGTCCGCGGCGCCGGGGGCGCCAAGTCGAACGGTGAAACAGACCGTGCCCACCGGCTTCTCCGGTGTGCCCCCGCCGGGGCCGGCGATGCCGGTGATCGCGACGGCGGTATCGGCGCCGAAACGGCGTAACGCGCCGGCGGCCATCGCCTCGGCCACCGGCTCCGACACCGCGCCGTGTGCGTCGATCAGTGCCGCATCCACGCCGAGTAGCTGCACCTTCGCGTCGTTGGAGTAGCTCACCACGCCGCCCATCACGTAGTCCGACGATCCGGGCCGGTCGGTCAGCCGAGCGGCCACCAGCCCCGCGGTGCAGGATTCCGCGGTGGCTATCCGGCGCCCGGCCAGAAGCCGCGCGACCACATCGTCGACGTGTGATCCGTCTTCGGAGTACAGCTGCTGACCGTGCCGGGCACGCAGCAACTTTGTCAGTTGGGCGTAGACCTGCGCCGCGTCGGGCTCGTACCGGGTGACCATTTCGATCTCGCCCCGCCGCAGACAGGTGGTGATCTCCAGCGCGTCGAATCCGGCGACGGAATTCTGCGCATCACGCAGTGTTTCGGCCAGCCCCGACTCGGGCAGCCCGAACATCCGGATGGTGTCCTGGCGGTAGATCGTGCGGCCGGCGATCGCGTCGCGCGCCGCCGGGGTCTCGATGGCCGTGTGCCACATCGGCTGAAGCTCACGCGGAGGGCCGGGAAGCACGATCACCGTGGGCTTTCCGGGCACCACGACGCCCGGGGCGGTGCCCACCGGGTCGAGCACCTGAGCACCGGCGGGAACCATGGCCTGTTTGCGGTTGGCCGCGCGCACCGCGTCGAAGCTTTCCGAATCAAAGTGCGCCATAAGCTTTTTGAGAATGTTGGCGATCTTGTCTTCGACAACTTGATCGAGCAGCAGCTCGCGTTCACAGAACCGTGCCACCACCTCGACCGTCATGTCGTCAGCCGTCGGGCCCAGTCCCCCGCTGGTGACTATCAGGTCCACGCCCTGTTCGGCCATGAAGCGCAGTTGTGCCTCGATATCGGAGGGACGATCGCCGCAGATGGTGATGTGGGCCAGCTCCACGCCCAATTCGAGCAGCCGGTCGGCGATCCACGGGCCGTTTCGGTCCTGGACGCGTCCGGTGAGGACTTCGGTTCCAGTGACGACGATGCCTGCGCGTGCGCTCACCGGCATGAGCCTACTGGCGCGGGAACGCGGTAATGGCGCCGAGTGTGCATCGCGTCAGCCCTCGGCGAGGTAGCGCTCGACCGTCGCGACTTTCCGGGTCATCGCGTCCGCGACGCCGGCGCGCATGTCCACCTTGATCACCGTGCTGACCCTGGGGGCGCGAGCGGCCACGGCCTCGACGGCGCGCTGCACGACCGCCATCACTTCCTCCCAGGTATCGCCCTCGATCACGGTGAACATCGAATCGGTCTTGTTGGGCAACCCGGAGTCGCGCACCACCCGCACCGCTTCGGCGACGATCTCGCCCACGCCCTCGCCGACGCCGAGCGGGGTGACCGAGAACGCGACAAGGACAGACACCCGTCGAGCCTACCCATCGCGCCTGGCAGCATCGAACCATGCGGGTTCTGGTGCAACGGGTCTCGTCGGCAGCGGTGGCCGTCGACGGCCGGGTGGTCGGTGCCATCCGGCCCGAAGGTCAGGGCCTGCTGGCATTCGTCGGCGTCACACACACCGACGATGCCGACAAGGCGCGCCGTCTTGCCGAGAAGCTGTGGAACCTCCGCATTCTCGCCGACGAACGTTCGGCGGCCGACATCGATGCCCCGATCCTGGTGGTCAGCCAATTCACGCTTTATGCCGACACCGCGAAGGGCCGCCGGCCGTCCTGGAACGCGGCGGCTCCCGGGGCGATCGCCGAGCCACTGGTCGCGGTGTTCGCGGAGGAGTTGCGCGGCTTGGGCGCCCGCGTCGAAACCGGCGTGTTCGGAGCGAATATGCACGTCGAATTGGTCAACGAGGGGCCAGTAACGGTGTTTCTTGAACTCTGAAGACGCCCTCGCAGGTACCGTGGATCTCGGTTGATCCACATAGGAGGGGCGATCGTGAGCACTGCGCCTGAATCTGGGCCCGCATTCGGCTCGCTCCGTTCCGATGACGACCAATGGGACATCGTCAGCAGCGTGGGCTACACCGCTCTCCTGGTGGCGGGATGGCGCGCTGTGCACACCCTGAGCGCACAACCGCTGGTCCGCGACGAATACGCGAAGCTATTCGTCGAGGCCTCGCAGGACCCGTATTTGGCCGGTGCGCTTGCCAATCCGGGAAGTACCGACGACGAGACCGCGTTTCCGCGTCTCTACGGTGTGCAAACGCGGTTTTTCGATGACTTCTTCAGCTCCGCGGCCGACGCGGGCATCCGGCAAGCGGTGATCGTCGCCGCCGGATTGGACTCCCGCGCGTATCGCCTCCAATGGCCTTCCGGAACAAGCATTTTCGAAGTCGACCTGCCAAAAGTCCTGGAATTCAAGGCTCGTGTGCTGAGCGAGCACGGCGCGGTGCCCAAGGCGTCGCGGGTTGAAGTCGCAGCCGACTTGCGCACCGACTGGTCCAGGCCACTGGAAGCGGCCGGCTTCGACACCGAAAGGCCGAGCGCGTGGTCGGTCGAGGGGATATTGCCCTACCTGACCGACGAAGCCCAGAACACCCTGTTCACCCGGATCAGCGGACTCAGCGCACCCGGCAGCCGAATCGCCATCGGCGCACTGGGATCGCGACTGGACCACGATCAGCTCGAAGCGCTGGAAACCAACCACCCCGGGGTCAACCTGTCCGGCGATGTGGACTTCTCCGCCCTGACGTATGAGCCCCAGGGCGAACCGGCCGAATGGCTGGCCGCACACGGCTGGAGCGTCGAGCCCGTCCGCAACACCCTGGACCTACAGGCCGGCTACGGGATGACGCCCCCCGCCGTCGACGTGAAGATCGACAGTTTCATGCATTCGCAGTACATAACGGCTACCAGGTGACGGATGGAGTCGACGTGGTGACTATGACGATGCTCTCGCCCGCCGACGCCATTGCCGAGATCGCGGCCAGTGCACCAGGACCGCGAGTCGGCGCCTTCTTCGATCTCGACGGCACCCTGGTGGACGGCTTCACGGCCGCGGTTCATGTCGGCGACCGGATCCGGCGCCGGCAGGTCGGGCTCGGCGAGCTGGTCGGCGTATTCGATGCCGCCCTGCGCTATCGATTCGGCCGCCTGGAATTCGAGCGCCTCATCGTCCGGGCCGCGGGATATCTGCGAGGCGAATCACTGCTCGAGCTCGATGAGCTGGGCGAGCGGTTGTTCGTCGAACGTGTTGCCTCACGCCTGTATTCGCACATGCACGACATCGTGCACGCGCATCAGCAGCGCGGGCATACCGTGGTGCTGAGTTCCTCGGCGCTGTCGATCCAGGCGCTGCCGGTCGCGCGTTTTCTCGGCATCTCCAACGTGCAGTGCAACCGTTTCGAGCTGGACGCGCTCGGACGCCTCACCGGCGGAATCGTCAGACCGATCGTCTGGGGAACGACGAAAGCGGCCGCGGTGCAACAGTTCTGCACCGAAAACGATGTCGCGGTGCAACACAGCTACTTCTATGCCGACGGCGACGAGGACGCCGCGTCGATGTCGGTGGTCGGCTATCCGCGACCGGTGAATCCTCGCTCGGGCCTGGCCGCCGCGGCGGCAGCGCACGGCTGGCCGGTGATGTGCCTCGCCTCGGTGCGGCGCCGGCCGATGCGGACGCTGCGGTACCTGACGAACCACGTCCGCCGCGAATCCTAGGGTTTCAGCAGAATCTTCACGTCGTCACCGGATCGCGACTCCGCGGTCGCGTAGCCCTTGGCGGCTTCGTCCAAAGGCATCGATGTGGTGAAGATGCCGTCGACGTCGAGTCGGCCCGATTGCAGCAGCGGTATCAACTCCGGCCAGGTGCGCTGGACCGGCGCCGTGGTGAATCGGAGGCTGGTGCTGCGAATCAGGCAGCCCAAGGCGTTGAGCGGGAACGGATTCATATCGTGCACACCGACAACCGAGACGGTGCCCCCGGGCCGGACGAGGTTGATCGCGTCTGTCAGAGAGGAATCCGTGGCGACGGCGTCGATCACCGCGTCGGCGCCCCGTCCGCCGGTGGCCGTCATGATCGCCTCGAGCGCCGGCGCTTTGAGCGGCGTCGCACCCCACCCCGCCGCGCGGTTCAAGCGGCCATCGACCATATCGATTGCGAAAACCGTTGCAGCACCCTGAAAAAACGCACTGCGCAGCGCGCACAAACCAACAGCGCCCAATCCGACGACCGCGACGGCGCCGCCGAACGGAATGTCGGCACGCTGCGCCGCCGCCCAGCCGGTGGCCAGGTTGTCGGTGAGCAGCAGAGCCTGTTCGGTGCTGATGCCGTCGGGCATCTTCAGCAACTGGAAATCGGCGGCCGGCACGGCCAGCAGATCGGCTTGCGCACCACCGAGCAGGCCCCCGCCGAAGATCTGAAAACCGGAGTAGCACAAGACCGGATCGCGGGTCGCGCACCCCGGGCACTTTCCGCAGCCGGTGACCGACGACACCATGACTTGATCTCCGGCTCGGACAGTGCGCACCTCGGGCCCGACTTCCACCACGGTGCCGACCGCCTCGTGGCCCAGCGCGACCGGGTCGGGCATCGGAAAGTCGGCCTCGTAGAAATGCAGGTCGGATCCGCAGATGCCGGCGGCGGTGACCTCGACAACCGCTCCGTCGGGGCCCGGAAGGACAGGATCGGGACGGGTGTCGACCCGGATGTTGCGGGGGCCGTCGACGACTACCGTGCGCATAGTGCTGTGCTCACTTTCCTGGTCGGATTAGGAACTGCGTTGTCGCACAACAAATTGAGACCAGTCGGGCTCGCGTACCGCGGTCCAGTATTCGTTGAGGCGCCACGGGCTGACCGTGTGGATTTCGCCGTCGGCGTTCTTGAAGTAGGAGTGTTTGACCGCGGGATGGGACCACACCATTTTCTTGATCTGGGTCTGCGTCCGTCGGTGCCAGTCGGTCGCGGCTTCGGCCCTGGGTTCCATCGAGTGCACGTCGACGTCGGCCAGTCGCGCGAGACACTGGTCGATGTAGCGCATCTGCAGTTCGGACTGGAAGATCAGGCTGCCGCCGTGGGCGAGGTGGGTGCCGGGTCCGTAGATGATGAAGAAGTTGGGGAAATCGGGAACTGTGATGCCCAGGTAGGCGTACGGGCGGCTCCCCCACATCTGGTGTAAGTCAATTCCGTTGCGGCCGGTCACTTTCAGCGGCCACAACACGTCGGTGTGCCGGAACCCGGTGGCGTAGACGATGATGTCGACTTCGTGCTCGACACCATCTTCGGTGACGACGCCGCGGGGTGTGATCTTCTGGATCGCGGTGCGCACCAGTTCGACGTTGTCGCGCTGCAAGGTCTGCAGCCAGCTGCCGTTGTCTTGTAGCGTGCGTTTGCCGCAGGCGGGATAGTCGGGCATCACCTTGGCCAACAGTTCTTGGGAGTCTGGGCCGTCGCCGACCTGGCTGGTGATCCACTGCGAGAACATCATCGCCGCGGCGGCGTTGATGTCGCTGACGGCATCCTCGCCCGCGTAGTTCGGGTCGCCTTCGGCGGCGTCGAGGCCCTTGTCCGAGCCGGGCCACAGGACGAGGAAGCGGTACCACCGTCCGTAGAACGGCAGGTTCGTCATCGCCCAGCGCACGCCGTCGCCGACTTCGTCGTGGTACATCGCGTTCGGGAACATCCACTGCGCGGTCCGCTGGAACACGGTGAGGTGCCCGACGTCCCCGGCGACCGCAGGTGCGATCTGAAAGCCGCTGGCGCCGGCCCCGATCAAGGCAACCCGCTTGCCGCGGAGATCGACTGAGTGATCCCAGGCCGCGGAGTGAAAAGACGGTCCCGCAAAGCTTTCGGCCCCGTCGAACTCGGGGATCTGCGGCCGGTTCAGCTGGCCGACCGCGGTGATGAGGGCCCGGGCGCGCAGGGTCTCGGTTTCGCCGTCGACACCGCGCAGCGACACTGTCCACGCGCCGGCGTCGTCGTTCCACTCGGCCGCGACGACCTCGGTGTTCCACCGGACATGCTCATTCAGGTCGTGCTTGGCCATGACCTTGGTGAAGTAGTGCTGCAGCTCGTGCTGCTCGGCGAAGAAGTGCGTCCAGTCGTTGTTGGGTTCGAAGCTGTAGCAATAGAAGTGATTCGCCACGTCCACGCGAGCTCCGGGATAGCTGTTCTCCCACCATGTTCCGCCGGGGCCGGCGTTCTTCTCCACGATGGTGAAGGCAATGTTGGCTTGTTGAAGACGCACGCCGGCCAAGATGCCGGATTCGCCGCACCCGATGACCAGGACCGGGAGGTCGGCGCCTCGCCCGGCCGGTAGTGGCGCCGGGCGGCGAGGGTCGGTGCCGTCAAGGTCGAGTTCCTCGGCGACCAGGGATTGGTAGTCGTCGGGAACATGTTCGCAGGCGGCCCAGTCCATCATCTCCCGGATGAGTTCCGGGCTCAGTGGCTCCGGCTCGGGGCACCCGCGGTCGCGGTATTCGCTGATGACGGTCAGCGCCTCGGCGCGGGCACGGGCTTTGTCCTCCTCCGACATGAACCCCTGCACCTCGTTGAGGAAGATGCCCATCTGCTTGTAGTCGCGGATGAAGCGGGGGTCGCCGGTGATGTGGACGAGCGACAACAGCAGCGTGGGAACGCTGACGTCCTCCAAAGCCGCCGCGATTTCCGGCGTTGACGTGGTGAAAGGGCGGCCGGAGTAGGGGCTTCGCATCGAGCCGTTCCTTTCGGTGGAGCCGGGGATCCTATTACGCTACTCTGCGTTTCGTAATTGGCAGCACTACGGTACCCGCTGGCGGCGGAGCGGATCAAGGGTCGGCACCGCGTCGTCCGCGGATGGCAAATTTTGGTGGGTGTGACCCTTGTTAATATTTGCTTCGTGACTGCCAGAGATGGCTGGCCAGTGCGCCGCGGACAGCGCGGCGGCGCTCCCGTTTCGTCGCGACAGGTAGGAACGGATTTGAAGCGCAACCGATTTGGCGCCGCGCTCAGTGTCGCGGTCACCAGTGCACTGCTGTTATCCGGATGCGGCGCCGACAACAATGCCGCGGGGAACTCCACGACGCCGACCTCGCCGGTGAAGGTGAATTGCGGCGGCAAGGCGAAGCTGAAAGCCAGTGGATCGACGGCACAGGCCAACGCGATGACGCGGTTCATCAAGGCGTTCGAACAGGCGTGCCCCGGCCAGACCCTGGACTACACCGCGAACGGCTCGGGTGCCGGGATCAGTGAATTCACGGGCAACCAAACCGATTTCGGTGGCTCGGACTCACCGCTGGCAGGCAATGAGTACGCGGCGGCCCAGGACCGTTGCGGTTCGCCGGCCTGGGACCTGCCGGTGGTATTCGGGCCGATCGCGATCACCTTCAACGTCAAGGGCACCGCATCGCTGAACCTCGATGCCCAGACGGCCGCGAAGATCTTCAAGGGAGCGATCACCACGTGGAACGATCCCGCGATCCAGGCGCTCAATAAGGGCGTGACGCTGCCCGCCGAACCGATTCGGGTCGTGTTCCGCAGCGATATGTCCGGGACCACGGACAACTTCCAGAAGTACCTCGACGCGGCGTCGGGGGGCGTGTGGGGCAAAGGCGCCGGCAAGGCGTTCAACGGCGGTGTCGGGGAGGGCGCCAAAGGCAACGACGGCACCTCGTCGGCGGTCAAGGCCACCGAAGGGGCGATCACCTATAACGAGTGGTCGTTCGCCGAGGCGAAGAACCTGAACATGGCGAAGATCGTCACTGCGGCCGGTCCGGACCCGGTATCGATCAGCGCCGACTCGGTGAGCAAGACGATCGCGGGTGCGGCCGTCATCGGCCGGGACAACGACATGGTGCTCGACACCGTGTCGTTCTATAACCCCACCCAGTCCGGCGCCTATCCGATCGTGATGGCGACCTATGAGATCGTCTGCTCGAAGTATGCGGATCCGCAGGTCGGTACCGCCGTGCGCGCATTCTTGGAGAGCGCTCTCGGGGCCGGCCAGGAAGGCCTGGCGGACAACGGATACATACCGATTCCCACCGAATGGAAGTCCTGGTTGTTGGCTTCGGTCAACGCGGTCGCCTGACGTAGTAGTGAAACCTGTTCCAATCGGCGGATGGCCGCTATATTCGGGCGAACCGGAGGTGGATGAGTGTGGCTGCATTGCTCACCGCCTGCAGCGGCTTCCTCTTCGCCGTGTTGTGGATGGACCTGATGTTCGATGTCCAGGTTCTGGTGCATCGGTCGGCCGGCGAGGAATTGCCCGAGCCGGTGCTCGCGTCCATCGCGACGTATTACCACCGCGCGACCACCGCGTCGCGCCCGATGAGCCGGCTGATCGCGCTGGTGATGCTGATTTTGTTGGGCGCGTTCGGGTTTCAGGCAACGCTGGGTCGCGATCCCGCCTGGCTACTGGTGCTGTCGGCCGGGCTGGCCGGCATCCCGACGATGCTGGCACTGACGCAGACGGTTCCTGACGCGATTCGGCTCGGGCAGCGCACCGACAGCGTGGCCGAGCAGAGCCGGCTGGCCCGGTCGGTCTGCCGCGATCACCTGGTCTGCGCGGGGTGCATGCTCGCGTTCCTGCTCCTGTGGGTGGCCCGCGCCCTGGTCATCTGACCGCTTTCGGCGACACGTCGTAGTCGTGGCGCGCTAGTAAGGGGCCCCTGGCCACGTCATGGACGCGGGTATTAAACTAGAACACGTTCCAATTCGGCCAGCATCCCAGGAGTTGTAATGCACACCCCTATTTGCGACGAGCTCGGTATCGAGTTCCCGATCTTCGCCTTCACGCACTGTCGCGATGTCGTGGTGGCGGTCAGCAAGGCCGGGGGCTTCGGCGTGCTCGGCGCGGTGGGCTTCACGCCCGAGCAGCTGGAGATCGAGCTCAACTGGATTGACGAGAACATCGGCGACCACCCGTACGGCGTCGACATCGTGATCCCGAACAAGTACGAGGGCATGGACTCGAACCTGTCCGCCGAAGAACTGACCAAACAGCTTCAGGCGATGGTTCCGCAGGAGCACCTGGACTTCGGTAAGAAGATCCTCGCCGACCACGGCGTGCCGGTCGAGGACAGCGACGGCGACACCTTGCAGCTGCTCGGGTGGACCGAGGCAACGGCCACGCCGCAGGTCGAGGTGGCACTCAAGCACCCGAAGGTGAAGATGATCGCCAATGCGCTGGGCACCCCGCCGGCCGACATGATCAAGCACATCCACGAGGCCGGGCTCAAGGTGGCCGCGCTGTGTGGCTCCCCCTCGCAGGCGCGCAAGCACGCCGATGCCGGCGTCGACATCATCATCGCCCAGGGCGGCGAGGCCGGCGGACACTGCGGCGAGGTCGGCTCGATCGTGCTGTGGCCGCAGGTCGTCAAGGAGGTGGCCCCGGTCCCCGTTCTCGGCGCCGGCGGCATCGGCAGCGGCCAGCAGATCGCCGCGGCCCTGGCGCTGGGCTGCCAGGGCGCGTGGACCGGCTCGCAATGGCTGATGGTCGAGGAATCCTCGAACACGCCGGTGCAGCAGGCGGCCTACGTCAGGGCCGGCAGCCGCGACACCGTGCGCAGCCGCTCGTTCACCGGCAAGCCGGCCCGGATGCTGCGCAACGACTGGACCGAGGCGTGGGAGAAGCCGGACAACCCCAAGCCGCTCGGAATGCCGCTGCAGTACATGGTTTCCGGCATGGCCGTGCGCGCCACGAACCGCTACCCCAACGAATCCGTCGACGTGGCCTTCAACCCCGTCGGTCAGGTGGTCGGGCAGTTCAGCAAGGTGGAGAAGACGTCGACCGTCATCGAGCGCTGGGTGCAGGAATACCTGGAGGCGACCAACAAGCTCGACGAGCTCAATGAGGCCGCCAGCGTCTGATCGAGGCCAGTCTTCGGCTAATCCTCGCCTACGTCGTACTTGCCGCCGGTGAAGACTTCCTTGGTTCGCTCGACCGCGTGAGTCGCGATGTCGATCGAATTCTCGACGATGCCGCTGACCCCGCCCTTGAGGTCGCCGCGGATAATGTCGCCGGCGTTTTCGACGATGTCCGAAGCCTTTTCGACGGCATTGGTCGCGATGTCCTTGACCGCGTCCACGGCGTCTCTGGGGTTGACCGCCACCGGAGTCTCCTATCGTTGCGGGACTTGAAAGGAACTTTGGTACGACTCTAGAGGGTCGGTAATTGACCAGCGAGCGCACGAAGCGCAGCCACCGGGGAATTGGGCTCCGCGTCGGCCGACGTTTCGGCCGTGTCGGTTATCCCGAAGGCGGGAAGAACCCGGCCCCGGTGAACCAACCCTCCTGCCAGCCTTGAGCGCCCAGGCACAACATCGGCAGTCCGCGATCGGACTGTGCCGCGCTCTGCGGGCCGGGGCACTTCGCGCCGGCCTGCTGGACTCCGTACAGCGGATAGGAAATCACCCAGTAGCCGGTGGTCGCGGCGGGGAACTGGTTGGGCGGCGGGAAGTGGCACGCTTCGGCCTGGCCACTGGGCCCGCGTCCGAAAATGAAGCGCTCGTAGTTGTCGCACGGCGCGCCCAGCGAGGCCTGATAGTTCATGTTCGGGACGTCGCCTTCGTAACCGGCCGCCGCGCAGGGCGCGACGCTGATGGCCCCACCCGTGATCGCAGCGACGGCGAGTACCTCGCGAATCATGCGCCTCCCACCCTTCCGTTCCCGTCACCCGGCCCTCGGTGCGCCGGTGACCTGGACAAAAGCATATCGATTGTGTCGCGGGCCACAAGGGTTGGCTGACCGACCGTCCATCGGCCAACCCGCCACCGGTGTCCCGGCTGGGCCGGGCAGAGGTTGGCCGACGTCGTCACCCCTCATCGCCGCTGAACATGTTGCAATTTGGCCGGTCGATGTTGCGTCAATCCTTCCCAACGGTGGTGTTGCAGTGGTTTATTTGGCACAAGACATACGACTAGAAGACTTCGTATCGAGGAGTGGGCCTTGTCAACTAACGAGACGACCACCAAGCCGATCCCGAATTTGCCTCCGGGCTTCGATTTCACCGATCCGGACATCCACGCCGAGCGATTGCCGGTGGAGGAATTGGCCGAGCTGCGACGCACCGTGCCGATCTGGTGGAACGAACAGCCCAGCGGTTGCGGCGGGTTCGACGACGGCGGCTTCTGGGTGGTCTCCAAGCACAAGGACGTCAAAGAGATTTCGTTGCGCAGCGATGTGTTCTCCAGCCTGGAGAACACCGCCCTGCCCCGCTACCGCGAGGGCACGGTCCGCGAGCAGCGCGAGACGGGCAAGTACGTGTTGCTCAACATGGACGCCCCGCAGCACACCCACCTTCGCAAAATCATCTCCCGCGGCTTTACGCCCCGCGCCGTCGAACGGCTGCGGGAGGACCTGAACGCGCGCGCCCGGCAGATCGTTGCGAACGCGGCCGCCGAAGGCTCCGGCGATTTCGTCGAGCAGGTGTCGTGCGAGCTTCCGCTGCAGGCCATCGCCGGGCTGATGGGCGTGCCCCAGGAGGAACGCATGAAGCTGTTCCACTGGTCCAACCAGATGGTCGGCGACCAGGACCCCGAATTCGCCCGCAACGATGCGATGGGCGCCTCGGTCGAACTGATCACCTACGCGATGCAGATGGCCGCGGACCGGGCGCAAAACCCCGGCGACGACATCGTCACCAAGCTGGTCCAGGCCGACGTCGACGGCCACAAGCTCTCCGACGACGAGTTCGGCTTCTTCGTCATCCTGCTGGCGGTAGCCGGCAACGAGACGACCAGAAACTCCATCACCCAGGGCATGATGGCCTTCACCGATTTCCCCGACCAATGGGAGTTGTACAAGCGGGAACGCCCCGCCACCACGGCCGACGAGATCGTCCGATGGGCCACCCCGGTCACGTCATTCCAGCGCACCGCCCTCGAGGACTACGAGCTGTCCGGAGTGCAGATCAAGAAGGGCCAACGGGTGGTAATGGTCTACCGCTCGGCCAACTTCGACGAGGACGTCTTCGAGGACCCGTTCACCTTCAACATCCTGCGCAACCCGAACCCGCACGTGGGATTCGGCGGGACCGGCGCCCACTACTGCATCGGCGCGAACCTGGCGCGCATGACCATCGACCTGATGTTCAACGCGATCGCCGACGCCATGCCCGACATCAAGTCCGCCGGCAAGCCGCAGCGGTTGCGATCGGGCTGGCTCAACGGCATCAAGCACTGGCAGGTGGACTACGGGTCCGGGGAATGTCCTGTCGCCCATTGAGGCACCAATTCGACCGGGGGTAACGCATGCCGACACATCACGCCGTCCAGATGCAGTCCCCTGGCGGGTCTTTGGAGCTGACCGAAGTTGAGACGAAACCGCCCGGCCGTGACGAAGTACGGCTGACCGTCACGGCCTGCGGTGTGTGCGGGACCGACCGCGCATTCGCCAACGGCGGCTTTCCGAACATGACGTGGCCGCTGACGTTGGGGCATGAAATCGCCGGAACCATAGCCGAACTCGGCGATGAGGTCGAGGGCTTCGCGGTTGGTGATCGCGTCGCCGTCGGCTGGTTCGGCGGAAACTGCAACCGCTGCGATCCCTGTCGCAGGGGCATTTTCATCCACTGCGCCAACATGAAGGTTCCGAGCTGGCAGTATCCCGGCGGCTATGCGCAGTCCGTGACGGTACCGGCCAATGCGCTGGCCCGCGTCCCGGCCGAGCTGTCGCATGTGGAAGCGGCACCGATGGGCTGTGCCGGCGTGACGACCTACAACGCGTTGCGCCACACCAAGGCGCTGCCGGGTGACCGGGTCGCGATTCTCGGTGTCGGTGGGCTCGGCCATCTCGGCGTGCAGTTCTCCCGGGCGATGGGCTTCGAGACCATCGCGATCGCGCGCGGCGCCGGCAAGGAAGCCGATGCCCGGAAACTGGGTGCCCACCATTACATCGATTCCACCAGTGGTGACGTCGCCCGCGCGCTGCAGGACTTGGGTGGCGCGACGGTCGTGCTGGGCACGGCGGGAAACTCCGCCGCCATGGCCGACACGGTTGGCGGGCTGGCGCCCCGGGGCGAATTGATCACCATCGGCGTGACCACCGACCCGCTGCCGATCAGCCCGGTACAGCTGATCACGCCGGGTGTGAGCATCGTCGGCCACCCGTCGGGCACCGCGAAAGATGTCGAAGACACAATGCATTTCGCCGTGCTGTCAGGCGTGCGGGCCTGGATCGAGGAGTTGCCGCTGGCCCAGGCCGCCGAGGGCTACGCGGCGATGGAGCAAGGACGGGCGCACTACCGCACCGTTTTGACCATGTGAATACAGTCGGTTTGTGACCGACTTATGGACGCTTGACGCCGCTGACGGCGAACTGCAGCTTCGTACCGGGGTCAAGGGCCGGGCCGCGCGGATGGGCCATCGCCTCACGATCGAGATGACGCGCTGGCGGGCGACGGTGCGATGGACCGGGGCCGATCCGGTTGCGGCCGAGCTTGTGGTCGAGACGGACTCGTTCGAGGTGATCGGCAGCCGCGGTGGCGTCAAGGGCCTCTCGGGTCCCGAGAAGGCGCTGGTGCGGTCGAACGCGTTGAGCTCGCTGGGTGCCGATCGCTTCCCCGAAATCCGCTTCGGTGCCGACGTCATCGAACAAAGCGAGCGTGGCTACCTCCTCACCGGCACGCTTGAGATTCGCGGGAACCGGCACGAGCACGTAATCGATTTGCACACTGAGGATCTCGGCGAATCCTGGAGAATCTCCGCCGAGTCCACGGTGCGTCAGTCCGACTTCGGCATCAAGCCGTACTCGCTGCTGATGGGCTCGGTACAGGTTGCCGACGAGGTGACGCTGACTTTCACCGCGGTTCACGCCAAGGACGATTGAGCTCCACTGGCGGTACCCATCGGCGCGTGTATCCTCGATGAGGATTAGTTACCGCCGCTAAGTATCTATTACCTTGTCTCGCTGAAAGGGATCAAAATGCCTCGTACAGAAAACGATTCGTGGGACCTCGCGACCAGCGTCGGGGCGACAGCCACCATGGTGGCCGCCGGCCGGGCCGTCGCCACCAGGGCCGGCAAGCCGCTGATGAACGACCCTTTCGCCGAGCCCCTGGTGCGGGCCGTGGGAATCGAATTCCTCGCGCGCTGGGCCAACGGGGAGATCGACGCGGCCGACATCGACGTCGCCGACGAGGCGTGGGGTTTGCAGCGGATGGCCGACCTGATGGGTGTCCGGACCCCGTACTTCGACGCGTTTTTCCGGGACGCGATGGACGCGGGCATCCGCCAGGCCGTCATCCTCGCGTCGGGACTGGATGCGCGGGCCTACCGACTGTCTTGGCCGGCCGGGGCCACGGTGTTCGAGATCGATCAGCCCGAGGTGATGCAGTTCAAAGACTCCACGCTGGCGGGTTTGGACGTGCGGCCGACGGTCGAACTGCGAGTGGTACCGATCGATCTGCGGCACGATTGGCCAACGGCGTTGCGCGATAAGGGCTTTGACGCTGACCAGCCCAGTGCTTGGATCGCCGAGGGGCTGCTTGCGTTCCTGCCGCCGGATGCGCAGGATCGCTTGCTGGACAACATCACCGATCTCAGCACACCCGGAAGCCGGCTTGCTGCCGAGATTTTCGGTAACCGGCCGGACGAAAACGGTGAGCCGGCGCCGGACATGGTCGCCATCGCCGGCGAGCGTTGGCGTGCGCACGGATTCGATGTGGAACTCGCCGACTTGCGCTACGACGTTGAGCGCAACGACGTCGCCGCATACCTGAATCGCCACGGCTGGCAGACGGAATCCAAGACGCTCAATGAACTGTTCGCGGCCAACGGCCTAGCCGAAATACCGGCGACCGCTGGAAGTTTGGCCGACGGGACTTACTATTGCACCGCGATTCGGCAGCGCTAGGGCCTTACGGCTGCGACGGCGCGGACGGCATCGCCGGATCGCCGGTGTCGCCGGGGATGTGTTCGAGCACCCTGGTCAGGTACGGCTGCGGGCCATTCGGGTCGGGCTGTTGCTCGGCCGGGGCGCCCTCGTCCAGTGGGCCGGGGTTTGAAACCGGTTCGCCGGCGGCAGCCGGGCGCGGCGCGGGGGGTTCCGCGGCCGGCGGCGCCACCGCGGGGGGCGTGACGGCTTCGGCAACCGGTGGCGTCTGCCCGTGCACGACATGCTTGCCCGCCGCGCGGGTGGCGTCGGGAGCAAGCTGAATGCCCACGGCCACCGCCAGGGATGAGACGAAAGTGACGGCGCCGGCGGCCAGCGCGGTCACCGCGCCGGCATAGGACAAGTGCCCGGGCCGGCGCGGTGGCGCGGCCGGCGTGGGTTCGCTGATCTGTGGGATCAGTTGCTCGTCGGTGAACTCGGTGCTTCGAGCCGCGGCCAGCGCCGCGCCGCGTGCGACTGTCACCTGCGCCATGGTCTGCGCGAACACCGGTACCGGCAAAGCCTTTTCGAGCTGCCAGGAGAATCCGTCGATGTCGCTGTCCGCGCCGACGACGACTACGGCGCCCGGGCGCCAGCCGCTGCGGTCGAACATCCCGGTCAGCCAGGAGCGCAGCCCGTCGAAGCCGCCGGTGATGTGCTTGACGACGGTTTGGGTGTCGCCGTCATGGGTGTCGACCATGACGACCGTCGCCCATTCGTGTTCGAGCACGCAGACCGCGGTCTGCTCGTAGCCGATGACGGGCGCGATCGCCCGGGCCAGGGTCTCGACCGCCTCGAGCAGCCGAACCGGCACCACGTTGTCGAATCCGGCGTCGGTCAACGCCTCCAGCAGCAGTGCGGCCTGGGCGGCCGCCTCATCGGTCCAGGTCACCCCGACGACGCGCAGATGGTGATCGCTCGAGCTGGCCTGCGCGTCGACCCGCAAGACCTCTTGTGCCACCTGCTCCGCGGTACCCACGGCGGCGACGCCGTCCTCGGCCTGACACACCGATTCCTGGTGGTCCAGGATGGTGCCGTCTGCGCCGTGCCCCTCAGCGAGCACCCACCCGAAGGTGGTCGGCGTCAGTGATAGCCCTAGTACCGTGTCCAAAATTTGCACCTCAATCGTCCCGGACTCCGCGGCCCCTGCCGAACCGTCACGCGCCATCACGTCCGCGGTGCGGTGATTCGTAGGGCCGGAACGGACCGGCTTAGCGTTCGGTCTCCATCGGCTTGCTCCGAGAGAGCCTACGCGGTCGGAAAGGGTTCGGCTGCACCGATCTCAGATCCCGGGAAAACTCGCGCGGATCCGACATCGACGACGGAATCGACCTAATTGCCGACCGCGTCAAGTGGCCCGGCGCCGGCTCACCGCGGCGGTCCCCCGTCGTACCACGTGTCATTGCGACTAACCGGCCGGCCGATTGGCGGGAGCCGCGGGGCGTGTCGAAAACGATGGACCGCCACCAATTGACAGCGTTTGTAGCCCGTGTTGTCGCACTCCGCTCCCCTGGCGCCTCGCCGTTGCCACGGGCCCGCTACCTGGCGGTTTGTCGGGCCAGGGCGCCGAATGAGGGCGTAAAACCGGGTGAAAGCTATCGCGATCAGTTATCGCACCGGGACTATTTTTCGCGGCAGCCGAAACAAAACCGGGATGACAACGCGTCCCAATCGACATTTCAGCTATTTACACGGTAAATTCTGCCGAGGGCACCACGCGACGACATACGACCGACAAGGGGCACAGGTATGACAGACGTGAGCGAGAAGATCCGGGCCTGGGGGCGCCGGCTTTTGGTCGGTGTGGCAGCGGCAGTGACGCTGCCGGGTCTGATCGGTCTTGCCGGAGGCGGAGCCACCGCGAGTGCATTCTCGCGACCTGGTCTGCCCGTCGAATACCTGCAGGTGCCGTCGGCAGGAATGGGCCGCAGCATCAAGGTCCAATTCCAGAGTGGCGGCGACGGGTCGCCCGCGGTGTACCTGCTTGACGGGTTGCGCGCCCAGGACGACTACAACGGCTGGGACATCAACACCCCCGCGTTCGAGTGGTACTACAAGTCGGGCCTGTCCGTCGTGATGCCGGTCGGTGGCCAGTCCAGCTTCTACACCGACTGGTACCGCCCCGCGTGCGGGAAGGCCGGCTGCTCGACCTACAAGTGGGAGACGTTCCTGACCAGCGAGCTGCCCGGATACCTGTCGTCGCAGAAGGGCGTCAAGGCGAATGGCAGCGCCGCGGTGGGCATCTCGATGGCCGGGGCTTCGGCCATGAACCTGGCGATCTACCACCCCGCTCAGTTCGTCTACGCCGGTTCGCTGTCCGGCTACCTCAGCCCCTCGACCGGGCAGAGCTGGATCGGCCTGGCGATGGGTGACGCCGGCGGTTACAAGAAGGAAGACATGTGGGGCCCGGATAACGACCCGGCATGGCAACGCAACGACCCGTTGGTCAACGTCGGCCAACTCGTCGCCAACAACACCCGCCTCTGGGTGTACTGCGGCAACGGAACTCCGAACGAACTGGGCGGCGCCAACCTCCCGGCCACGTTCCTCGAGAGCAACTTCATGATCGGCGTCAACAAGAAGTTCCAAGACGCCTACAACGCCGCGGGCGGCCACAACGCCGTGTTCAACTTCCCCAACTACGGAACCCACAGCTGGGAATACTGGGGCGCGCAGCTGAACGCGATGAAGGGTGACCTGCAGACCACCTTGGGCGCCACCCCCGGCGGCGGCGGATAAACCCTATCGTCGGATGTCACTACTGCGCTTGACGGCAATCGTCAGGCGCAGTAGTGCGTTAAAGGCTCTGCTGGCCGCGCTGCCGGCCGCGACGCTGCTGGCTACCCAGGCGCGAGCCGACACCAGCGCGCTGACTGAGCTGGTCGATGCGGCCGCGCAGCGTTTGCAGGTCGCCGAGGCCGTGGCTGCCTACAAATGGAATGCGCACGTTGCCGTCGAAGATCCGGACCGCGTCCAGCAGCAACTCGCCAAACTCAGCGCCGATGCCGCCGGTGAACACATTGATCCGAGCTACGTCAGCCGGGTGTTCGGGGACCAGATCAACGCCACCGAGGCGATCGAGCACACCCGCTTCGCGGAGTGGAAGCTCAACCCGGCAAATGCGCCCGCCGGTGCGCCCGACCTGTCCGTGTCACGGTCGACGATCGACGGCCTCAACCAGACGATGCTGAACCAGATGGTGATCCACTGGGACCTGCTCCACTCGCCGTCCTGCGTCCCGCAACTCGACGCCGCGCGGGCCGCCGTGACCCGCGCGCGGCTGTTAGACAGGCTCTACCAGCAGGCCCTGGCTCTGGCGACTCAGTCTTATTGCACTTAGCCATTCGACCTGCGACAAGCCGCCGTCGGCGGGTGACGTATCGATTTCATTGCCATAGAAATGCCATAAAATTCTTATCTCGTGAATCAATCAAAACGGTAACGCTTTCTACACACGTGCCGAATTGCTTGACATGAGAAACTTGGGGAAGCCTCTCGTGAAGTACGCCGTTGTCGGCGGATTCATCGCGGCGACGCTAGGTCCGGCGACCGCCGAGGCCGGCGCGGCGCCCACGCCCAACTGGGACGCGATCGCGCAGTGCGAGTCCGGCGGCAACTGGCACGCCAACACCGGAAACGGTGCCTACGGCGGGCTGCAATTCAAGCCTGCCACCTGGGCCAGTTATGGCGGCGTCGGCAATCCTGCCGCGGCCTCTCGTGAGCAGCAAATCGCAGTTGCCAACCGGCTTTTCGCCGACCAGGGCGTGGAGCCCTGGCCGAAGTGCGGTGCCAACTCGGGCTTGCCGATCGGGTGGTACTCGCACCCCGCGCAGGGCATCAAGGAAATCATCAACGGTCTCATCCAGGCGGCCGTCCCGCACTGATGATCAATTCGGGCGCGGCCTAGGTTCACGCCCAGCCATGTGTTTGGATCGGGCCATGGAAGGTTCGGCGACAGTACATATGGCGGCACCGGCGGACAAGATCTGGAACTTGATTTCCGATGTCCGTAACACCGGGAAGTTCTCGCCGGAGGTCTTTGAAGCCGAGTGGCTGGGTGATGCCACCGGCCCGGCCCTCGGCGCCGAATTCCGCGGCCATGTCAAAAGAAATGAAATCGGCCCGGTTTATTGGACTGTCTGCAAAGTAACCGCGTGCGAGCCTGGCCGTGAATTCGGCTTCGCGGTCTATCTCGGCGACAAGCCGGTCAACAACTGGCACTACCGCCTGGCGCCATCGGGCAACGGCACCGACGTGACCGAATCGTTCCGGCTCAGCCCCGCGCCGTGGCTGGGGATCTACTGGTTGTTCGGCGGCTTTCTGCGTAAACGCCGCAATGTCCGCGATATGACCAAGACGCTGAACCGCATCAAAGATGTGGTCGAGGCGGGCTAAGTGAAATCCGTCTTCATCACCGGCGCGGGCAGTGGGATGGGCCGTGAAGGAGTCAGGCTCTTCCACGCCAACGGATGGCGGGTCGGTGCGGTCGACCGCAACGCCGACGGCCTGACCGGGCTCCTCGGCGAGCTCGGCGACGAGCGTTTGTGGAGTCGCACCGTCGACGTCACGGTCAAGGCCGATCTGGACAGCGCCTTGGCCGACTTCTGCGCCGGCAATGCCGGCGGCGGGCTGGACATGATGTGGAACAACGCCGGAATCGGTGAGTCCGGCTGGTTCGAAGACGTGCCCTACGAGGCCACGATGCGCGTCGTCGAGGTGAACTACAAGGCCGTGCTGACCGGCGCCTACGGGGCACTGCCCTATCTGAAGAAGATTCCCGGCAGCCTGATGTTCTCGACGTCTTCGTCGTCGGCCACCTACGGGATGCCGCGCATCGCGGTCTATTCGTCGACCAAGCACGCGGTCAAGGGACTGACCGAAGCGCTGAGCGTGGAATGGCAGCGCCACGGGGTGCGTGTCGCCGACGTGCTGCCCGGTTTGATCGACACCGCCATCCTGACCACGACGCCCAACCATTCCGCCGACGGCGGTGCCCCGATGACCGGTGAGCAGTTGCGCGCCACCGCGCCGAAGAAGGGCTTGATGCGGTTGATGCCGGCGACCAGCGTGGCCGAAGCTGCGTGGGAGGCTTACCACAACCCCAAGCGGCTGCATTGGTATGTGCCGAGGAGCATTCGGATGATCGACCTGCTCAAGGGCCTGAGCCCCGAGTTCGTCCGACGCCGCATCGCCAAATCGTTGCCCGGGCTGATGCCGAAGCCGCAGTAGAGGAGCTGGAATGGCGCAATACAGGTGGATCGTGGCCGCAGTTGTGCTGGCCGCCGGCCTCGCGGGCTGCGCGGAGCCCCAGACCACACCGCGTGCCGCCGCGCATCTGAGCATCAACGGGGCCGCCCACGGGGCGCGTCCGCCGGCGTGCACGCAGCTGCAGTCCTACCGAACCATCACCATTCCCGACCGCGACGGCCAGGTCGAAGCCGTGGTGCTGCTCAGTGCCGATCGGGCCATCCCGCAATGGGTGAAGATCCGCAACGTCGATGGATTTACCGGCAGCTTCTGGCAGGGCGGCGTGGGTGATGCGCACGTCGACGTGACGAACAGGGCGTACACCATCACCGGCAGCGCCTACGGCATCAGCACCAGCAACCCCGACAAGGTCATCACCACGGACTTCAAGATCACCGCGGAGTGCTGAGAAATCGGGCCTACGCTTTTGCACACACCACCTGTCTGCCCCGGGGAGGCGCCGTGAAGGAGTGGTTGCACTGGCTGGCGATGCACGGGTTCATTCGCGGCGTCGCGTCCCTCGGGCTTCGTCGCGGTGACATGCAGGCCAGGCTGATCGCGGACCCGACCGTTGCCGCCGACCCGGTGCCGTTCTGCGACGAACTGCATGCGATGGGCCCGCTGGTCCGCAGCCGCGTGGGCTATCTGGCCGTCGACCACGAGGTCATCCACGGTCTGCTGCGATCCGACGACTTCCGGGTCCTGGTGCTGGGATCGAATCTGCCGGCACCGGTGCGGTGGCTGGAGCGCCGTGCCCGCGACGATCTGCTGCATCCGCTGCGCGCCCCGTCGCTGCTGGCCACCGAGCCGCCGGAGCACACCCGCTATCGCAAGACCGTGTCCGCGGTGTTCACGTCGCGGGCGGTTGCCGCGCTGCGCGACCGGGTGGAGGCAACGGCCGCCAGCCTATTGGACGAGCTGGCCAACGAGTCCGGCGTGGTCGACGTTGTGGGGCGGTACTGCTCGCGACTTCCGGTCGCCATCATCAGCGACATCCTGGGTGTGCCCGAACAAGATCGGCCGCGCGTCCTGCAGTTCGGCGAACTGGCCGCTCCGAGTCTGGACGTCGGATTGCCGTGGCGCCAATACCGCACGGTGCAGCAAGGGATCGCCGGATTCAACGCGTGGCTCGTCGACCATCTGCAGCAGCTGCGGCGCTCGCCCGGCGACGACTTGATGAGCCAGCTGATTCAGACCGCCGAAAGTGGCGCGCCCGAAACACGGCTGGACGAAACCGAACTCACCGCGATTGCCGCGCTGGTGTTGGCCGCGGGCTTCGAAACCACGGTTAACCTGCTGGGCAACGGGATTCGGATGCTGCTCGACACACCCGAGCATCTGGAGACGTTGCGTGAGCGTCCCGAGTTATGGCCCAACGCCGTCGAAGAGATACTGCGCCTGGACTCACCGGTGCAACTCACCGTGCGCAGGGCCGTCAACGATGTCGAGCTGGTGGGCAGGCCGGTCAACCGCGGCGACGTGGTGTTGCTTTATCTGGCTGCCGCGAACCGGGATCCCGCCGTGTTCCCCGATCCGCATCGGTTCGACATCGAACGCTCCAATGCGGGTAGGCATCTCGCGTTCTCCGGAGGCCGGCACTTCTGCCTGGGTGCCGCTCTCGCCCGTGCCGAGGGCGAGGTGGGACTTCGGGCCTTTTTCGATCGCTTCCCCGAGGTGCGTGCGGCTGGTGCCGGGACCCGCCGGGACACCCGGGTGCTGCGGGGTTGGTCGAATCTGCCGGTGGCGCTCGGGCGGGCGCGGTCGATGGCTCCCGTCGACGCCTAGGGAGCCAGGTAGCGGTTCAGCCAGTCCAGCAGGCGCTGCCAGGCGTCCGCCGCGGCAGTGGCGTTGTAGCGGGGACCGGCGTCGTTGAAGAACGCATGGTCGGCGCCGGCTTCCACCACCAGCTCGTTGACCAGCCCGAACCGGTCGAGCGCGGCCTTGGCCGCCGCTTGCGAGCCGGTGACCCGGGTGTCCAGGGCACCGTAAATCCCCAGCACTGCCGCCTTGGCTCCGGTGAAGTCGGGTTGGGGCGGCAACGGCCCGTAGAACGGCACGGCGGCAGAGACGCCCAACGCGCCGGCGGACAGCAGTTGCCACACCAGTCCCCCACCGAAGCAGAAACCCACCACCCCGACCTTGCGCCCGGGTGCCCGAAGTTTCACTTCGGCGACACCTGAGTTCATGTCGTGAATGAACTGCTCCGGCGCGATCACACTGAGCGCCGCGGTCGCCTCGGCCGGATCCCGGAACGCGTCGGTCCCACTTTTCTCGGAGAGCAGGTCGATGGCCAGCGCCGAATACCCCGCCCCGGCCAGCCGGCCGGCAACCGATCGCACCCAGTCGTTGAGTCCCTTGTTCTCGTGGATGACCAGCACGGCGCCCCTGGCATCGGCGGCCTGCGCCCAAGCGCCCTGCAACCGACCTGTTGACCCGGCCCACGAAATCGGCGATGTGGGCAATGCCTTCGCCATGCCGGGCGGTTGTGCTGGGCCAGTTGAGCTTTCGGGTGCCGGCGCGGGCTTCGGAGTCTCGGCCTGTTCCGCGGCCACGGAGCAGGCGACCAGCAGTGCAGCCGCCGCCGCGGTCCCCAACCCGAGCAGCGACAGCCGCCGGATGGCCTCGCGTCTGGTCAGCAGCCCGTCGAGGTGGTCGGTGGCGATCTCGTCGGCGATATAGCGCTGCAGCGGGTTCACCTTCGCGAGTATTCGCCTGCGGCATCGTGGTTGACACCCACGCGGCGAGCGAGTTTATTTGCCGCTATGACAGAAGTTTCTATGATCGCGGTCGAGGATGTAGTACTGGGGCTGTGGCGGGCGCTTTCGCGGCGCGACTGGGATGCGGTCAAGACGTTCTTGGCGGACGACTGCCTCTACGTCGACATGCCCGTTCCCGCGGTGTCGGCACGCGGGCCCGAAGACACCGTGAAACGCCTCAAAATCGGACTCGAGCACTTGGCGGGTTACGAGAACCACGACGGCGTGCTGCTCTCCAACGGCACCGACGTCATGTATGAACACTCCGAAACCTGGACGTTCGGTTCGGGGGAACAAGGCGTGCTGAGATTCGTCACGGTACATAAGGTCGTCGACGGCAAGATCACGGTCTGGAAAGACTATTGGGACATGAACAGCCTGGTCAGCTTCGCGCCTCCGAACCACTTCGAGGCGCTGGCGAATGCCGATACGTCCTGGGTTTTCGATGCTACGGGTTTGATCTGATCCATTTTTCATACGTCCGTGGATGAATAACGGGGCTAGTGGTTACCCGTGAGTATCGTCTAGCGTGACGTAGCAGATCTCGGTTATGATCTGCACCGGCCGAATCGGTCTGAATGCGGTGGTGGGCGCCTTCAAGCCAGCTATTTGTTTTCGGAGTCGGGAGCGGCCATTTTCTGTGCCTCCTGACGCCGCGACCCGGCTTGGCCAAAGCCGGTTGATACCTGGATGAATGGAGTGCAATGTCGCGCATAACCAGCAGAGTCGGTGTCGCCATGATCCTGGGCTTCACGGCCGTAACGGCTTCCGGATGTTCGCCGGTCCTATCGCTTTTCTCCTTCTGATGCCCTGACACGCGAGGAATCTTCGGCGCTCGGGACCTGATAAGAACGTCGATTCGCTCGCACAATGGCCGGTGCTCGGCGGTGATCAGCCGCCGCCGCCGCGGGGTGCGGTGAAGCCGCTATTTGGCGACTCCACATGTTTGCTGAAGACGGTGTCTCAGCGTGTTCGCTGAGACGCATCTGTTCCGTTCAGCGAAAGCCGCCGTTACTCGCGGATACCTGGCTTTGCCACCCAACCTCGGCTACCGTGGACACCGGTCCGGTCTGAATGTGGCGGTGGGCGCCTTCATGCCAGCTATTAATTATGGCGACGTCGGGAATCGGCTTGCTTGCGCCTCCTGACACCATCCAAACCCGGCTCCCTTTGAGGCGGGTGAGATCTCGACGAACGGAGTACCTCATGTCTCGCTTAGCTAGCAAAGTCAGTGTCGCTTTAATCCTCGGCCTTACCGCCGTTACGGCGTCCGGATGCACTCCAACCTTTTCGCTGTTCTCTTTTTGAGTTCTGGAAGACTTCTGGGTCTCGACTGAGCTTTCGGTGGGTTTGATCTGAGCTGAAGCTGCTTCATTTGCCGACTGTAACTGCATAAAACTGCACTGCAAGGCGTTTTTTGTCGAGGCCCGGCATCCGGGCATCGTTCGGCCTCGCCGACGCGAGGACATTAATTGTTGGTAAAGCTGGCATGTCTGGTCGATCTCGGGTTAGTATCGGCACCGACCGAGTCGGGTCTGAATGCGATGGTGGGCGCCTTCATGCCAGCTAATTGTTGTTCGGAGTCGGGAGCGGTCGTTTTTTGCGACTCCTGACGCCATACGGCCGGCTCTCAATAGAGCCGGGCGCTAACCGGGACGAATCGAGTGCGTTATGTCGCGTGTGACCAGCAAAATCAGTGTTGCCGTAATCCTTGGCTTTACCGCTGTTGCGGCGAGCGGCTGCACGCCGGTCTTGTCGCTCATCAACATCTCGATGTAAGGCCGCGTAGGTTGTCGCGCTACGCGCCTCTCACGCGTCGGTGAGCACTCCCTCAAGCCGTTTGCTACGGTTCAGCGCCAGGCCCGGCATGACGCCCTCGGGTAGGCATCATGTGTGTCCGCACGGTGTGGGTGTTCGTTAACGAATCCGCTTAATGCAGTCGCTGCGCGCCACGTGCAGGGCTGATCGCCTGTGAGCGTCTGTCCGGGCCGGGGATGATCCGCGGCCCGGACAGACGGTGCGCTGTGCGCCCGCGGGCTGCCCTCAGATGGAAGACGAGGGGTTTCCATCTACCCCGTTTCCGAATGCACTTCTTCGGGATGGGCACCGGGCTGAACCGGGATCCAAACAGTGTCCATGGGTACACACCGCATGGTGATCTGGAACGCTTCAATTACTTCGCGACGGGGAGGAGGACCAGATGCCGCGTTTTGAAACTGAAATGGAAACCTGCCCTCATTGCCGGCGGGCAGCCGAGGCGACGGTTGAGTACATCCGGGACAGCGACGGCAAGGTCATCCGCAGACGGGTGCGCGACATTAACTGCCGATACGGCGACTGTCCGGGCAGTGAAGTGCCGCCGCACTGGGGCTAGCCGTCCTTGCTCGCCGTGAAACGGTCCAGCGACCGTGCGCGGTCGCGTCGCGGCGGCCCGGAGTAGCCCGCCCCAGCCGGGAATTGGGCCCTTGCGGTCGCGGACACGCGGTGCAGCCGGCCCGACATCTTGTCGCGCCCTGACCGCATCCCTTTGTGCCAGTCCATTTCCCGGTGATCTTGATTTGAAAAGCATTGTGCCGCAATGAATTTCGAAGCGACATACCGTATCCCTGGGACCCGGCTCAGAATCGTACCGATTGAATGCAAGAGGCGAAAAAACTTTGCGGCGATTTCGGGAAAATACTCGTGATCAAGCTCTTTCGCGTCGTATTGTACGTGTGTCTCGGGCAACAGAACGGCTCTCTGGAAACAGATTGTCCTTAGACGAACGGGGGTAACACCATGTCACGTCTCAGCAGTAAATTTGTCGTCGCCTTGATCCTCGGCTTTACCGCGCTTACGGCATCAGGGTGCACGATCCCGCTCACCATTGACCCAGGCGGCTCTGGCCTGGTCTTCACGCCGTAGTAAGGCGCTTATTAGTCGCGGGGTGACTCCGCGATAATCCCTGTGCCAGCAGGGATTATCGCGGAACCCTCGCTTTGGCCAGCTGCGCCCAGCCAACGTGTGCTGTGTGGGGCGGCTTTTTGGCGGGATGAATTCAGCGCAGAAGATATTCCGGATACATACTCGCCCAACGCGATTAAGCGTCTGAGCCGGTGTGCGGGACAAGTGTGTTCGTTGGCGCGTGGATGCGAATTCGTCCCCGCCCACGACGTGAATAGACGCCGAGAGCTCAGTAGCACGGTGGTGCAAACACTTTCGGCTTAAGGTTTATCGGCGACCGAATCGATCGCTCGTTAGCCTGGAATGCAGGTGAATTCGTGGTTCGGACAAACATCGCGCAAGATCGTGCCGGCGCCGCTAAGGGTGTGTTTTCCAGCAAGCCAACGAGTTTCGCGCCGACGGTGCCCTTCGTCCACTGGGCGAAACGTATAACAGACCCGCGAAAAGCCGTTGCTATGACGCTAATTCGTGCAGCACGCAGAGCCGGACCGGGTCGCGCTTGCCTTTGACCTTCACCCAGCCATGCCGGCTGACCCGGGCAGCCGTACCGAGCACTGCCGAGGTGCTTGGGCCGACCACCACCTGACCCGGCTCGGCCAGGTTCTGCAGCCGCGCAGCCAGATTCATCGTGTCCCCGATCGCGGTGAAGCTGCGCATCTGCTCCGCGCCGATGTTGCCCACCAGTGCCGGCCCGGTGTTGATGCCAACCCGAAAACGCGGCCAGTCGGCATGCCCGCCCGCAGCCTCCTCGACGACGGAATGCAGTGCGAGTGCAGCACCCGCGGCGCGTACCGCGTGATCCGCCTGCCTGGCCGGAGCGCCCCAGATTGCCATCACCGCGTCGCCGACGAACTGCAGGACGGTGCCACCCGCCTCGAGAATCACCGGAACGACCGCGCCGTAGTAGGTATTCAGCATGGTCACCACCTGATCCGGAGAGGTGGCTTCCGCGAACGGGGTGAAGCCATGCAGATCGGCCATCATCACCGTCACCTCGGTGATAGCGCCGCCCAGCCCAGCTTGCTCCGGGTCGGCGAGCAGCGCGGTCGCGACCGCCGGTGACATATAGCTGCGGAACAGGCCGTCCAGGTGGTGGTAGAGCCGGGCGTTCTCCAGTGCGATGGAGGATTGAGTGGCGAACGAGCGCAGCAGCGCGACATCGGCGTCATCGAAGGAGCCGTCGGGTCGATACGCCTCGATCACGCCGGCGATCTGGCCCTTGACCATCAGCGGGAGCTGCAGCGGGTCGTCGGAGGTCGCGTCGTCACCGAAGTCGATCTCGCCGTCGCGAACGATGCCCAGACGAAACCGGTCACCGGGGAAGGCGTCCGCGATAGCCGCCATCACCCGGCCGAGCAGCGCGTCCTCGTCCTGGATGACGCTGGACTCCCGACCCAGTGCGATCAGGGTGCCCAGCTTGCGGACGCGCTCGCGCTCGGTGCCGAGCGCCTGCGCGCCCCGCTCGAGGACGGCGACCTGTTGCTCGGACAGCTCGAACCGGTCCGCGAGCCGTGCTGCGGCGGCGCCCGGTGCCACCTGGTCGCCACGCTCGCGGCGCTGCAGCACGTCGACCATCTCCTCCAGCGCCACGGCGTAATCGCGCCGCAGATCGGCGATGGTCTGCTGGGTGGCCAGCGCATCGAACAGCCCCCGGACCGAGCCTTCGCGGCGGAATTGCACCCGGGCGCTGTAGGCGATGAAGCAGAAGGCCAGAGTCATGAGCACGTGCCACAGCCACCATGAGGCGTGCCAGCTCATCCCGAGTGCCAACGCCACCGACGCCTCGGCCAGCAGCACGAAGGCACTGAGCACCGACATGACGACGACGGCGGGGCGTCGCCGATAGATCGGGAAGTAGGCCAACGCCGCGGCCGCGAACAGCACGCCCCCGGCCAGTGCCCCGGCCTGCTCGATGCCTTCCAGCTGCGGTTGATCCGGCAGCCGGTCCAGCGTGCCGCCCACGATCAGCACCGCGCAGGCCGCCATCAGCAACCAGACCAGTGCCGTCAAACGCCGGCGCCATGACCAGAGGCGGGCATTACGGGCCGGCGTGAAATTCACCGACGAGGCCAGCGCGATCACGCCGGCCAAGACGAGACCCATCCGGGTCGGCAACATGAACTCCGCGTCGGACGTGTCCATCAGCACCCCGGGCGTGAACAGCGCATGCACCCCGAAAAAGCCGGCGGTCGTCGTAAACACCAATGACACCAGCCAGAGACGGGCGTCATCCCGGGTGCGCGCCTCCCGGCCGATCAGGACACCCAACGCGACGCATACCAGCGCTGTCGACAGGACGAGCACGAAGTGCGCCATCCGGTTGTCCCATTCCAGGTCGACGCTGGGTATGCCGAGCAGTAACCACAACGCCAGCATCGGAAGAGACATGTGGATCAGCCAATTCGCGGTGCGGACCCGGGATCCGGGGCGTGCGCTACCGCTTGTCGTCCTCGGCCGGCCGTGCCAGCCAATCCGCCGGCTCCTGGCCCGCATCGAAAAGCCACCCCCCCTCGCTGGATTGCCTCGAGACCAGCCGCCTGGTTCGATTCCAGCAAACGGGGCGTTGTGCCCGGAAATTCCCACTGATCGGCGATCGCGATGACAACGCGCGCTGTCGACCTCAGACGAATCGACTAGGACTCAGCGAGTTGCTTGAGGCACCTGAGTGTGTCGGACAGCGTGCGCCCCACCTGACGCACCGCGATTCGGTCGGCGATGTAGCCCAGGATTCCACCCGGGGCTTGATACGACAGCCGGAAAGTCACTTTCGTTTGGCCGGCGGCCCCGTCTCGCAGCCGGATGCGCCCCCGCAGCGTGACGCCGGTGATACCAACCCATGCCAGGTCGCGCCGCTCGTCGAATTCGACCACCTCGATCAGGCCGCCAACCGGCACCGACCCGATCTTCCAGTGGACGGTATACCGGGCACCCACGCCGGCCGCCCGCTCGTTCGCCGCTTCCCACCGTTCGAGGTTCGTCATGAACGTCGGGTAGCAGCCCGGGTCACTGACGATTTTCCACACGGACTGGCGGTCCGCCTGGATAACGCATCGGCGTTCGACGCGCATCAGCCGATCACCGGCAGACGACGTTTGGCGGCCAGCCGGTCGACGGCGCCCTGCAGGCTGGCGATGACCTTGTCATGCACCGCTTCGTCGGCGCCGTCGACGTCGATCGGTTCCTGCACCTCGATCGCGATCTTGGTGGGCAGCGGTATGTGGCCCGCCAGGTCGCCGATGTTCAACCCCCAGGGCAACGCCAGTGATATCGGAATGCTCTTGAGCCGCAGCAACTTATCCGCCATCAGAGCTTTGGCCAGCCACTGCCCGCGGTTGAGGAACAGCGCGCTCTCCTGTCCCCCGACGGCGGCGACGGGGACGATCGGCACGCCTGCCTCCCGGGCCAGCCTGACGTATCCCATTCGGCCACCGAAGTCGACCTTGTGGCGCTCCCACGACGGCCGGAACACTTCATAGTCTCCGCCGGGGTACACCAGTAGCGCCGCGCCGGAATCCAGTGCCAGACGGGCATTTTCGGGATTGGCGGCGACGGTGCCGAACTTACGCAACCAGCCCAGCGGCGGTGCTGAGACGACGAGATTGTGAGCCAGCTGGTAGAACGGCCGCTCGACGCCGAAGTACGAACAGAACGCGAGCGTGAAGACGAAGGTGTCGGGGGGCACGTTGCCGCCGCTGTGGTTACCGACCATCAACACCGGACCTTCGCTGGGGATCCGATCCAACCCCTGGACGTCTGCCCGGAAGTACAGCGATGCGAGCAGCCAGGTGCCCGGCAACTGGTCGCGGATGTAGTCGGGATCCCGCTGGTCGAGGTCGGCTTTGGGGACTCTGGACACGACCTGTCGACGGGTCCAGTCAACCGCCTCTCCTACGATCCCCATGTGCGCGTCCTGTCCTCGGCGTGCCTCGGGGTCGACTACCCGGATTGCCGGTCTTTCACACCACCATCCGTATTGCGGACGAAAACCGTTGCACCCCAACGTTGCATCCGGCGGCTAGGCGGCGTTGAGCAGCAGCATCAGCCCGTAGTCCATGTGGATCTGTTGATGGCAATGCAGCAGCGACAGGCCGGGCTGATCGGCGACGAAATCGATCTCCAGGCTTTGGTAGCCGCCGAGCATCGCGACATCCTTGTGCACGCCGGCCGTCGCTGTGCCGGCGAACTGGGTGATTTCGAACGTGTGGCGGTGCAAATGCATCGGATGCAAATCGTCGGTGGCATTGCGAAAGCGCAGCCGGTAGCGCCCGTTGCGCTGCACATCCAGTACGGGTGTGTTGCTGTCCATGGAGAATGAGGCACCGTTCACGGTCCAGATGTTGAAGCCGTTGTCCGCCGCGTTGCGTTTCTCGATCAGCATTTCGATGGTGTGGTCGGGTGGCGGGACCCCGGTGGGAGTACCCGCCGCGAAAAGCCGGTAGTCCCATTGGAACGGAGGGGGCGGTGTCCACAGTGGCTCCCCACCTCGACCGGCATATTCGACCACCACGCCCATGCCGTGGCCACGGTCATCGTCGGAGAGATCGCCGAGTACCCACACTCCCGGCGCGGTCATCTCGACCACCGCCGAGATCCGCTCGGCGGCGCCGAGCCAGAGCACCGGGACTCGCGCCCGATTCGGCACGGGGTTGCCGTCGAGTGCGATCACCGTGAAGGTGTGGCCGGGCAGGGCCAGGCTGCGGCTTTCGGTCGCGCTGCCGTTGAGGACATGGAGCAGCACCCGCTGCCCCGCCTGGACGCGGAGTGGATCGCCGCTGCCCAGCTTGTGCCCGTTGACGGAGAACGCTGAGTAGCTGACCTCATACCCGTGTGGCTCGCCGCGGGCGAGTGCGGTCCTCATCGCCGCTTCGCCTTTCTCTTTCAGCCCTGGGTCTGCGGTGCCGGCCAGGAAGTCGCTGGCCATGTCGCCCCCGCGGCTGAAGCTGGGCTCAAACTCTTTGAGTGTCAGGAAGATCTCTTGGTCGTATGCGCCGGGATTCTGCTTGGGTTCGACGTAGACCGGACCCACCAGGCCGCCGTACTGGCCCCGGGACAGGTCGGCTCGCGGGACCACGTGGGTGTGATAGAAGCGGAAGCCCGCCGGGCCGGGCACGAACGTGATCCGACGCATCCCGTGTGCGGGGATATACGGCGTGCCCTCTTCGGCGGCGCCGTCGACGTCCACACCGAGCTGTTGGCCGTGCCAGTGCAATTGCTCGGGGGTGTCGGTGTCGTTGTAGATATCGACCCAGGTTCGTTGGCCTTCTTTCAAGCGCACCAGCGGACCGGGGAACTGACCGTTGTAGACGGTGGTGGAGACAATCAGGTCTGGGGCCAATTCGACGGTGCCGGTGCCGATTCGCAGCGTGTAGTCGGCCTTGCCGTTGGGCGGCGAGGGTGCAGCCGGACGCGAGCAGGCCTGGACGGGCCCGGCGGCTGCCGCCGCGAGCCCAGCCCATTTGAGGAAATCACGTCTGTCCACGAAACGCCTTGTCTGGGGGAACCGCCGCCGCGCCATCTCCCCCTGCGCACGATAGCCGAAATTCCGGCTTCAGTGACCGGGCGCGTCCAGCCGATAGACACGGGCGGCGTTCTGGTGGGAAATAAGATCGACAACGCGCATTGCATCGCGTTCGCACCATTCGCCGTCGTCGACAAATCCACTCAGTACGCGGTGAATACCCTTGCGCCACAACGCCGCACCCAGATAGTGCAATTCGGCCGGCCCGAAGCCGTCCGACGAGTACAGGATCTTGTGAAACGGTGCCATCTCCAGCAGCCGGGCGATCAACGCCGGCGCCCGGGCGCCCAGGTAGTTGATGCTCAACCCGCCGTCGAGATAGACGTTGTTGAAAGCCTGGGCGAGGTAGCCCGCCTCACGCTCGTAGGGATAGCAGTGCAGCAACATGACCGGGGTGCCGCCGGATTGGCGCAGAAAGTCGAGGAGGTACAGCGGATTGGCTTTGTGCAGGTCGCAGTCGCGGTCGCCGAACCCGACATGGAATTGCAGCGGCTTACCGAGGCGCAACGCCTGGTGCAGCCCGAAACGCAGCAGAACTCGATCCTGTAGCCGGGTTCCGCCGAGGTCCCGCCACCGCTGCGCGGCCTGGGCGACTTCGGCCGGGCGCGGTTCGGTCAGGTCGCCGTCGAAACCGCCGCGGTAGGCCAGGATCGACTTGGTGCCGACGGCACTGGCGGCGCGCGCGTGCAGGATTTCGGCGAATGCCGACGCATAGTCACCGGGCGCCCGTGCGGCCTGCTCGGCCACCTGCTCGAGACGGACGATCTCGTGGACCCGGTTTCCTGACAATGCGCTCAACTCCGGGATGTCTGTGGTGCCGGCGCCTATCCCGGTGTCCACCAGCCAGTCGCTCACTCCGGCCGCCCGCAGAAACAGGCGTGCCAGCTCGCATTCGGTGAATGTGCTGCGGCGCTCCCAATAGCGTTGTGGATCAGTATGTTTCGGTAATTCGAGGATCGGGCCGCAGTGGGCACGCACCGCGAAGCCCAGCTGTGAGTCGAAACCCGAGTCGGTCAGGGGGTCGGTATTGGCCTCGTTGAGGGCGTTCTCGAACCGTCGCAGATCGCCCGGCTCCGACCAGCATCCGTGGACGTGGTGGTCGATCAATGCCACTTCGCCGATGTGGTCGGCCAGAGCCGACGAGTCAGCCACCGCTAGAGACTCCAGGCCATCCGGAACTTGTCGGCCAGTTGCTCGGGGCCGAGGTCGCCGTAGCGTTCGTGTTCCAGGCGCCGGACCGCCGCGATCATGTCGACCGCGGCGTTACCCAGAATAGAGCGTAGCAGCTCCGAATTATCCAGTGCGGCAACAATATCTGGTTGGCTCCGGGTAAGGGATACGATGCCGCGACGTTGGTGCTCCGCATCGGATAGCTGCGCCGGGTCGACGGCGGTTTCCGGTGCCAATGCCGCATTGCGCTGGATGCCGTCGAGTGCGAGTCCCAGGACCGCGGCAGACGCGAAATAGGGGTTCGCCGATGGATCGACGATTTTCACCTCGAAATTCGCCTTACCCTCCCGGCCTTGGATGAATCGCACTGCTGCTTCCCGATTCTCGAGACCCCAGCAGGCGTAGGCTCCCGCCCAGTTGCCCGGTTGCATGCGCAGGCCGGACACGATCGATCCGCACAGCACACCCTGTGCCTGCGGCAATCCGTCCAGCACTCCGGCTATCGCGCTCTCCCCCGCCGGCGTCATGCCCGCGACGCCCGCGCCGCCGGAAAACAGCGGACCCTCGAGCCGTGTCAGCGAGAAGTGCTGGTGTGCACCGGATCCGACTTCGCCGGCGAAGGGTACCGGCGACAGGCTGACGCGCAGCCCATGGCGGCGGGCGGCGCGCCCGACAATGATCCGGGTCAGTACCAATTGGTCGGCGGCGGCCACCGGCGGAAGAGGCGCCAGCGAGATCTCGAACTGATTGGCCCCGTACTCCGGATGCAGCTGCTCGATCCCGACGCCGCTGCTCGCCGCCGCGGCAATGACATCGCGGACGAATGCCTCGCGCTCGAGTACGCCGACCAGACCGTATTGCGCCCAGAGCGTGGACGGCAGCCGCCCACCGTCCGAATCGACCAGAACGAACTCGATCTCGTGGCCGACCGCCGCCTGAATACCCGCTGTCTCGAGTGCGGCTTGGACGCGGCGCAACGTTGTCCGGCTGCACGCCGAAGCCGGTGTCCCGTCCTGTTCGAAGAACGAGCCGGGCGCCCAGGCCAACCCGTCGCCGATGCCGCGCAGCGCCGACAAGTCGATGCGCACGCGCTGATCCCCGATCACACCAACGTCTTCGGTGAACGCGATACCGGTCTGGTCGATGGCGAACCCATGCCACGAAGGGCTGGCGCCCAGGCCGGGTTCGACGAAAGTGTTGGTGCGCCGGATCGGCACGGCCTTGGCGTGGGTGAGCCCGGCGGGATTCACCACGGTGCCGATCACGGTGTCGACACCCTCGGCCTCCAGTTGGGCGACCGAAGCCGCGGCAAGGGGTGTGGTTGTCATCGCCGCCTCATCGGCGGATGCGGTTGGCGTCTAGGCCCGGCTCGGCAGGGTCAGCATGCAGGTCTGGCCGATGTCGAGGGTCCGCAGCATCCGTCCCATGCCGACCCAAAGGGCGCAGGACATGGCGAGGTCGGCGAGTAGCTCCTCGGAGAAGTGTTCGCCGGCCCGGGTCCAGAAGTCTTCGTCATCGCGCAACTTGGTGTGTTCCGTGCCGAACCGGTGCGCGAATTCGGCGGCCAGTCGCTCCTGCTCGCTGAATCCGGGCCACGTGCGCCATTCCAGTGCGTGCTCGTACAGCTCTTCGTCGACGCCCGCGGCCGGCCCGTCGGCGTCGCGGGTGTTCATGCACACGGTGCATTCGTTGTCATGGGCGATCACGGCGCGCGCGATTTCGCGGGTACGCATCGGCAGGCGGTTCTTGGTGTATACGGCCTGGCTGAAGTTGGCGATCGCGCCGCCGAGGTCCGGAGACTTCGTGGCCCAGCTGTAGATATCGTCGTCGGCGAACGTTCCGATTCGGCTCATGGCGTGATGGTACGCCCGCCCCCGCGATTTTTGGAACACGTTCTATTATCTGCTGCCGGTACCCGCCGCCAGCCGGCCCGTGCTGGGCGCGTCGTCGTGCCAATCGCGTTGAGCCAGAACGCGGTGGGCGATGTGCTGCAGCGCGGTTTCCACTTCGCGGCGGTCCGGCCGGCCCTGATAACTGGGTGAACGCGAGAGCTTGTCGACGATCCAGCCCAACAACAACGAATAGACGTAGTCGACTTGCTGGGCCCCGGCCGGGGTCAGCCACATCTGATCGCCGTTGCGTTGGGCGTAGCCGGTGGCGACCAGGCGAGCGAAGGTGGGCTCGATGACCTCGAACGGGATCCGCATCGAGTCGCCGATATCGCTGAGGCGGGCCGTCCCGTACATCTGCCCGAAGCGATAGATGCGCATCACGCCCCACAGGCCGGCCACGTCGAGGCGACAGTCCGGCCGCATCGCGATGCTGCGCAACCGCACGCCGGGGTCGCCACGCAGCATGCGCGCAATCGCGTTCTCCAACAGCCGTTCTGGAGTGTCGGTGGTCGGCATCCCGAATCCGTCGCCGAGATCCACTGCGCTGTTGTGGATGTCGCGCAGCGGGATCTCCCGCAGGAACAACGCGAGGACGAAGCCGACCAGAGCCACCGGCGCGGCCCAGAAAAACACCTCGCTCAGTGACTCCGAATAGGCCTGCACGATCGGCGCGGCCACATTGTGTGGCTGACGATGCAGGGCGCCCGGCGAACTCACCGCGTCGGGCGGCGCGCCGCTGGCCGCCAGGGCCGCGGGCATCCGGCCTTCGAGGAAGTTGGAAAACAGCGAACCGAAGATCGCGGCGCCGAACGAACTGCCGATGGTGCGGAAGAACGTCACACCCGACGTGGCCACACCCAGATCCTCGAAATTCGAGGTGTTCTGCACGATGAGGACCAGCACCTGCATCGACAATCCGATGCCGGCGCCCAGCACGACCAGGTAGAGGGACTGAACCAGCGCCGAGGTGGACGGGGTCATCCGCGACATCAGCAGAAACGCCAGAGCCATCAGCGCGGTACCGGCGACCGGAAAGACCTTGTACCGGCCGGTCTTGCCGACCAGGGTGCCGCTGCCGGTCGAGGTGATCAGCATCCCGACCACCATCGGCAGGGTGCGCAGCCCCGACGTCGTGGCCGAGACGCCGTTGACGTACTGCATGTAGGTCGGCAGGAATGTCATCGCGCCCAACATCGCGAAGCCGACTACGAACGACAACACACAGCAGACCGTGAACACCGGGCTGGCGAACAGCCGGGTCGGCAGGATCGGCTGCGGGACACGGCTTTCGACCCAGACGAACGCGGCCAGTGCCACCGCGGCGCCGACGAACAAGCCGATGATCGCCGGCGATCCCCACGGGTAGAGGGTGCCGCCCCAGCTGGTCGCCAGGGTCAGGGCGGCGGCGCCCACTCCGACCAGCACGATTCCGCCGTAGTCGATCACGGGCTTGGTGGACGACGCCAGAGCCGGAATGGCCGCTGCGGCAACGAAGATGACCAGCACCGAGATCGGAACGTTCACCCAGAACGCCCACCGCCAGGTCAGGTAGTCGGTGAAGTAGCCACCAAGCAACGGGCCGACGACCGTCGTGACGCCGAAGACCGCGCCCAGAATGCCTTGGTAGCGGCCACGTTCACGCAGCGGGACAACCTCACCGATCAGCGCGCTGGCCGTGACGGTGATCCCCCCGCCCCCGATGCCCTGCAGCGCCCGCGAGCCCACCAGCATGGCCATCGACTGGGACAGCCCGCACGTCACCGATCCGACGATAAAGAACACGATGGCGGCCTGGAACACGCGTTTTCGGCCGAACAGGTCACCGAGCTTGCCGACCAGCGCGGTAACGATCGTCGACGCCAACAGGTAGCTGGTGACCACCCAGGATTGATGGCCGGCGTCGCCCAGGTCGGCGACGATGGTCGGCAGGGCAGTCGCGACGATGGTCTGGTCCAAGGCCGCGAGCAGCATCCCGAGCACGATCGCGACGAAGATCAGGTTCCGGCGTTGCGGGGTGATCAGCGCACCGCTGGCCGATGGATCGACGACGACCGGGTTGGCTTGAGTTGCCGCGCTGGATACTGCTCTCGGGCTCGTCATGCCTGCCTTCCCGTCGGCGTTCGATGCTAACGGGTGCCCAGGGTTAACCCGCGGCAATCGCGCCGCGGGTCAGTGAAGCCAAATCGGAATCAGGCGATCGAGCCCGGCGGCCGGGACACGCATTGTGCCAAGTACAGCTGCTCGCCCAGCTTCTCCATCAGCTGAAGCTGCGTCTCCAGATAGTCGACGTGGTTTTCCTCGTCGGCGATGATCTTTTCCAGCAAGAAGGCGCTGGTGCTGTCTTCTTTTGCGCGGCACATGATCACGCCGGGCTTGAGACGGGCCAAGACCTCGTATTCGATTGCCAGATCCGCCTCGAATTGCTCGCGCAACGTCTGACCGATGCGCAACGAGAACAGGCGCTGGTAGTTCGGCAGGCCGTCCAGCAGCAGGATGCGGTCGGTGATCGCCTCGGCGTGGCGCATCTCGTCGAAGGACTCCGCGCGGGTGTGCTCGGCGATCTCGGTGAAGCCCCAGTTCTCTTGCATTTTCGAGTGCAGGAAGTACTGGTTGATCGCGGTCAGCTCACTGGTCAACTGCTCATTGAGCAGACGCAGGACGTCTGGATCCCCTTGCATGATCACTCCTCCGGTGGTCGGGGCCGTCGTGGCCGGGCGCGCGAGTGGCTGTGCTGCAGCTCACCCGTGCGGCCAAGCAGCACTTTGCCACGCACATTGGAATTGTTCCAGCAAGGTATGGCTGCGCTCAGTAGCCGAAATGCCCTTCCGCGCCATACTTAGGTTCGTCTAACCTACTTAGGTTAGACTCGGTTAATCCGAAGCGTGTTCGGGCGGGCGTGGGTGATGGGAAGGAGTGCTGATGTACGTGTGCTTGTGCGTCGGCGTCACCAATCACACCGTGGCCGAATGCGTGGCCCGCGGCGCCTCCACCTCGAAGGAGGTCGCCGCGCTGTGTGGTGCCGGTGGTGACTGCGGGCGGTGCCGGCGCACGCTGCGGGCGATCATCGAGTCGTCAAAGCAAGTCGATGCCGAACTCGAAGCCGCGGGGTCGCTCTAACTGTTCTTTCGCTCCGCGAAATCGGCCAAGGCCGCGGCGTTGGCAGCTGCGCCCATCAGCGCGGCGAAGTGCGCATTCTCGCGCGCGGTTGCGGCCGCGATCTCGGGCCGAATCGGTTCTGTGATCGTGTGTTTCACCGCCATCAGGCTCGAAACCGGCCGGGAGGCAAGAACTTCGGCATAGCGACGGGTTTCGGGCAGCAGCCCCTCCGGATCGCAGACCCGCCAGACCAGGCCCATCCGCAGGGCCTCCTGCGCATCCACCCATTCCGAAGACATCAACAACCACGCGGCGTTCTGCCGGCCGACCAGCTGCGGCAGCAGATACGACGACGCCGCCTCGGGGGCCACGCCCAGGCTGGTGAACGGGCACTTCAGCCGCGCCGTCGACGACATGAACGCCAGGTCGGCGTAGCCGAGGATGGTGGCGCCGATTCCCACTCCGATACCGTTCACGGCGCAGATGAGGGGCTTGGGAAATGCGCTCAGCGCGTCGATCATGCCCGGGAATCCGTGTTTGCCGGGCGTGAAGCCTGGGTCGGTGATGCGTGCCTGCATCTCGGCGAGATCGGTGCCGGCCGAAAAGCCGCGCCCGGTCCCGGTCAACACCACGACCGCGATCTCGGGATCGTCGGCGGCGGCCAACAGCGCCTCCGCGGTGGCGTCGTAGAGCGCTTCGTTGAAGGCGTTGAGCGCCTCGGGCCGGTTCAGCGTCAGGGTGCGGACCCGGTTGGTGTCATCGATCAGCAACGTCACCGCTGCAGCCTAACCGCGCCGCGTCACCGGCCTGAGCTCACCCGTTGCTGTAGACGCGGGTGGGCGCGATCAGCACCGCGGCGCGACGCTCCATGGCCATCACGCGGTCGTACTCGTCCCAGTCGTCGTGGGTTCCGCCGGCCGCGGTGAAGACCTCGCGTAGCAACAGCCGCAACCGGTCGGTGTCGGCAAGCCACGGCTGCGGGTCGTCGGGGCCGGCCAGCTCGGCGCGGCCTTCGACGGTCGCCCACTGCCAGCCGTTGCGGAACGTGACGGCCAGCTGCGGTCGATCCCGCAGATTGGCGAGTTTGACTTTGCCGTAGGTGGTGAAGCCGAGAACCGATTCACCGGTATCCGGGTGCGGCAACAGTCCGACGTTGACCAGCGATGCCTGCACGGTGCCGTCGGCGCGAACCGTCGAGACCACCGCCAGCCCGCTTTCCGCCGCCGCCAGCACCACAGCGTCCTCGAGTGTTGTCATTTGTGGTCCTCACGCTCCAAAGGCTGCCTTGAACACATAGCGGCTGGTCGGCACCGTATCGATGTTCTCGTTGGCGCCGAATGCGGTCGTGCTGGCGACCATTCGGCCCAGCCGGTCCTGCAGGTCGTCGTCGTCTGCGGCCCCGAAGAATGCTTTGAGATCGGTCACCGCTTCAATGGGGAACAACTCCTCGACGATGCCCGCGATTCCCGGTGCGTCCGGTGTCAGCGCCCGCACGACCCAGTTCTGGGTATATCCGAAGGTCGACTGCGTCTCGATGGCCACCGAGGTGTGGTTGAGCTGCCAGCGGTTAAGCCAGGTTGCCTGGTCCAGCTCCGCGGGTCGGCGCAGCAACGCGACATTGGCGAAACCCGTTGTGCGAGAACCTGGTTCGCCTCCGGGAAAAGGCAGCGGGACCGACTCGGTGACCAGGTAGGCGGCGACGCGGTCACATTCGGCCTCGAGGAGCGCCAGCGCCTTGGTCAGCTGCTCGCCGTAGCACTGCTGCGTCCACATGCTCACGACGGCAACGGCCGGCGGCTCCATGGTCGTCAGCGTCATCAGCGAATGCCGCACCGCGGCGTCCTTCACGTTGACAGCCAGCCCGGGCAGTCCCAGGTCCAACAGCGCGTCCGCGACCGAACCCCGCTGGCGGGCACACCAATCGTCGTCCGCATCGGCGCGCCTGAGCACCGCGATCACCTTTTCCATAGGCAGAACCTACAGTCGGCCCCGCCGAAACCTCGGTGCGGTAGTCCAGGCGCCTCGCAGCTGCTGCCGAATGACGCTATGGGGCCCGTCGTACTTGCTGTTCACCGCCGACCGACTCCCCGATGATCGCGGCGAGTCGCCGATACGATTCGTCGCGGCCACTCGACGAGCGGAACACCAGGCCGATGCGCCGGCCCGGGCGCGGCGACGCGAACTGCGCAAGCCCGAGCTGGCTGCGAGCGGCCTCCACGGGTGCCGCGCTGCGCGGGATCAGGGTGACCCCCAGCCCGCCGGCCACGCACTGCACCGCGGTGGCCAGCGAGGCGGCCCGGGTGTCGGCGAGTTCGGCTCGCACGCCGGCCTTTTGACAGACGTCGAGGGCTTGATCGCGCAGACAGTGCCCTTCGTCCAGCAGCAGCAGCGGCAAGTCTGCCAACGCCGACGCGGGTACCCGGCGCTTGCCGGACAGCGGGTGTCCGGGCGGCACCGCGAGCAGGAAATCCTCCTCGTAGATGCCGACCTCCGTGAGTCCCGCGGCGTCGGCGGGCAGTGCGATCAGGGCGGCGTCCAGGGATCCGCCGCGCAGCGCGGTCAGCAGTCGCTCGGTCTGGTCTTCGATCACCCGCAGGCTCAGCGCGGGAAGGCGGTCGGCGAGGCCGGCCAGCACGGTGGGCAACAGGTATGGCGCCACCGTCGGGATCATGCCCAGCCGCAGGGTGCCCTGCAACGGATCCGACGTGCCGGCCGCCGCGGCGGTAAACGCCTCGGCCGCTTCAACGACCGCCTGGGCCAGCGGGAGTAGCTGTGCCCCTTCGGGCGTCAAGCGGACACGCCGAGTGGAGCGCTCGACGAGATGGGTGCCCAAGCCAGTCTCCAGGGCCGCCAGCGATTGCGACAGCGTCGACTGGCTGACGCCGAGAGACGTTGCGGCACTACCGAAATGGTGTCGCTCGGCGACCGCGGCGAAGGCGCGCAACCCGGCCAGGGTCGGCTGAAAACTCTTATCGGTCATGGCTATAAGTATAGTGTGATATATCACCTTTACTTCAAGCAGCGCTCCCGGCACCATGGTCACTGGACACTTAAATCTTGACTAATTCCAAATAAGGAGACGCGGACATGGCACTGCTTACGATCGGCGATCAGTTCCCCGCCTACGAGCTCACCGGTCTGATCGGCGGCGATCTGTCGAAGGTCGACGCCCAGCAGCCCGAGGACTACTTCAAGACATTCTCCAGCAACGACTACGAAGGCAAGTGGCGGATCGTGTTCTTCTGGCCGAAGGACTTCACCTTTGTGTGCCCGACCGAGATCGCCGCGTTCGGCAAGCTGAACGACGAGTTCGAGGATCGCGACGCGCAGGTGCTCGGCGTCTCGGTGGACAGCGAGTTCGTGCACTTCCAGTGGCGGGCACAGCACGAGGACCTCAAGAAGCTGCCGTTCCCGATGCTGTCCGACATCAAGCGGGAACTCGCGCTGGCCACCGGTGTGCTCAATGCCGACGGCGTCGCCGACCGCGTCACCTTCATCGTCGACCCCAACAACGAGGTCCAATTCGTCTCGGCGACCGCGGGATCCGTGGGGCGTAACGTGGACGAGGTGCTTCGAGTCCTGGACGCTCTGCAATCCGACGAGCTGTGCGCCTGCAACTGGCGCAAGGGCGACCCGACCTTGAACGCCGGCGAGCTGCTCAAGGCCTCGGCCTGACTCTGGAGGCTGTGATGAGCATCGAGAATCTGAAGGAAGCGCTGCCGGATTACGCCAAGGACCTCAAGCTCAACCTTGGCTCGATTGCCCGCACCACCGTGCTGAACGACGAACAATTGTGGGGCACGTTGCTGGCCAGTGCGGCAGCAACGCGAAACTCCCAGGTGCTGGCCGAGATTGGGGTCGAAGCGGCCGACAACCTGTCTGCCGAGGCGTACCAGGCGGCTCTGGGCGCCGCGTCGATCATGGGAATGAACAATGTGTTCTACCGTGGCCGCGGTTTCCTGGAGGGTAAGTACGACGACCTTAGGGCCGGATTGCGGATGAACATCATCGGCAACCCGGGCGTGGATAAGGCGAATTTCGAGCTGTGGTCGTTCGCGGTGTCGTCGATCAACGGGTGTTCGCACTGCGTTGTCGCCCACGAGCACACGCTGCGCGAGGCTGGTGTCGATCGTGAAGTGGTCCTGGAAGCCCTGAAGGCCGCAGCGATCGTTTCTGGTGTGGCACAAGCGATCACGGCCGCGCAGACACTGGCCGGCGTCGGCTGATCATCGCCGGTGACCGCATCCTGGGTGACGCACGCGATCTGGTGGCAGATCTATCCCCTGGGCTTTGTGGGAGCGTTTCCCACGCCCGAGGGATCGGCGCCGGCGGGTCCGGGCGAACACCGGTTGCGGCGGCTTTCCGAGTGGTTCGATCACGCCATCGAGCTGGGGGCATCCGGAGTTGCGCTGGGGCCGATTTTCGCCTCGCGCACACACGGTTACGACACGACCGACCATTACCGGATCGACCCCCGGCTCGGTGACGACCGCGATTTCGACTATCTGATCGCCGAGGCCCGCTCCCGCGGCCTGCGGGTGTTGCTCGACGGTGTCTTCAACCATGTCGGGTTGGACTTCGGCCGCTACCGGGACGCGGCGCACGACGACGCGGCGGCGCACTGGTTTCGGGGCCGTCCCGGGCGGTTTCACACCTTCGAGGGGCATTCCGAACTCATTACCCTCAATCACGACAACCCGGAAGTCGTCGACTACGTCGCCGACGTGATGTCGCACTGGTTGCAGCGGGGCGCGGACGGCTGGCGCCTGGACGCGGCTTATGCGGTACCACCACAGTTTTGGGCGACCGTGCTACCGCGGGTGCGCGAGCGGCATCCGGACGCATGGTTCGTCGGCGAACTTATCCACGGCGACTATGCCGCGGTCGTCGAGGAGGCCACGTTCGATTCCGCCACCCAGTACGAACTGTGGAAGGCGATCTGGAGCAGCCTCAACGACGGCAACTTCTTCGAGCTGGATTGGGCGCTGCAGCGCCACAACACGTTTCTGGCCAGCTTCGCGCCGCTGACGTTCATCGGCAATCACGACGTCACTCGCATCGCCAGCCGACTGGAGGACTCCCGTCATCTGCAGCACGCGCTGGCGCTGCTGCTGACGATCGGCGGGGTGCCCAGCGTGTACGCCGGCGACGAGTTCGGGTTCCGTGCCGTCAAAGAGGAGCGCTACGGCGGCGACGACGCGGTGCGCCCGGCGTTCGGTTCGCCTCCTTTGCCATTGGACGACTTTGGTGCCGAGGTGTGGCGGCTGCACCAGTTCCTGGTCGGACTGCGCCGTCGCCATTCCTGGCTCCATTCCGCCACCACCACGTCGCTACGGCTGGCCAACCGGCACTACGTCTACGAGACGCGCAGCGGCGACGACGCCCTGGTGGTGGCGTTCAATATCGGCGGCGAGCCGTTGCGGCTGGTGCTGTCGGAGCTGGGACCGGCGCGCGCAGAGGTGGTCGCCGGATCGGCGGCCCCGCCCAGCGACGTCGTCGGCGAGGTGACCGTCGAGCCGCACGGCTGGCGCATCCTGCGGCCCGCTTAGTCGTGTAGCCGGGCCAGCGTCAGGTCGTCCTGCTCACCGCGGTAGTAATTGTCGAGCAGCGTGCGGAAGTCCTGGGGGTCGTCGGTGGCCAGCGCGAACAACGTCATCGACGAACGCAGCTTGAGATCGTCGGGTGAACCGAAGATCTCCCTGATCGAGCGGCCTCGCACCTGGTTGACCAGCTGGGTGCACTCATGCAGCCGCGGCCCCAGCACCTCGTGTCCAAGGTAGGCCCGAGCCTCCTGCAGCGACGAGATGCCGTAGTGCGCCGCCGTCGGACTGCTGCCCAGCCCGCGCAGCTGCGGGAAGACGAACCACATCCAGTGACCACGCTTTCGCCCGTTCCGCAGCTCTTCCACGACGCTGCCGTAGACCGGCTCCTGTGCGACAACGAAACGTGTCAGATCGAAGGGGTCGTCTGCCGAGTCCATATGACTACGGTGACATACATGGCCGTCAAACGACGCATGCCCAAAGCCCGCGACCTGGGCCCGCTCATGCAGTTCAAGCGGCCTCAGCTCAACGCGACCACGCGGCGGCTCAGCGCCGCATTCACGATCGAGGATCTGCGCCGCATCGCCAAGCGGCGTACCCCCAAGGCGGCTTTTGACTACACCGACGGCGCGGCCGAGGAGGAGTTGTCGCTGCAGCGTGCCCGACAAGCCTTCCGCGACATCGAATTTCACCCGACGATCCTGCGTGACGTCAGCAATGTGACCGCCGGGTGGGACGTGCTGGGTCAGCCGGTGGCCTTGCCGTTCGGCATCGCGCCGACCGGATTCACCCGACTGATGCAGACCGAAGGCGAGATCGCCGGAGCGGCGGCGGCGGCCCGGGCCGGCATCCCGTTTTCGCTTTCCACGCTCGGCACCTGCGCGATCGAAGACCTGGTGGCCGCGGTCCCGCAGGGCCGCAAATGGTTTCAGCTATATATGTGGAAGGACCGGGACCGGTCGATGGCGCTGGTCAAGCGGGCCGCCGACGCCGGTTTCGACACCCTGCTGGCCACCGTGGACGTACCGGTCTCCGGGGCGCGGTTCCGGGACAACCGCAACGGGATGACGGTCCCGCCGTCGCTGACGCTGCGCACCGTGCTCGACGCGGTGCCGCACCCGAAGTGGTGGTTCGACCTGCTGACCACCGAGCCGTTGGCGTTCGCGTCGCTGGATCGCTGGCCGGGCACCGTCGCGGAGTATCTGAGCACGATGTTCGATCCCAGCCTGACCTTTGACGATCTGGCCTGGATCAAGGACCAGTGGCCCGGCAAGCTCGTGGTCAAGGGCATCCAGACGCTCGACGATGCGAAGGCCGCCGTGCAGCACGGCGTCGACGGTATCGTGTTGTCCAATCACGGTGGACGCCAACTGGATCGGGCCCCGGTGCCCTTCCATCTGTTGCCGGTGGTGGCGCGCGAGCTGGGCAAGGACACCGAGATTCTGGTGGACACCGGAATCATGTCGGGCGCCGACATCGTGGCCGCGATCGCGCTGGGCGCACGGTTCACGCTGGTCGGGCGGGCCTATCTCTACGGGCTGATGGCCGGCGGCGAGGCCGGGGTCAACCGCGCGATTGACATCCTGGAGAGCGGGGTGCTGCGCACGATGCGGCTGCTGGGCGTGCGGAGTCTCGAGGAGCTCTCCCCCGCCCACGTCACGCAGCTGCGCCGGCTCGGGCCGATCGAGTAGGTCGGTCGATCTGTTGCGGGGCTGACCGAAACCTGTCAAGGTGGTTACGTGCAATTCGGGTTCGTATGCGGCCGGGCCTGCCTCAACTTCGCGGGCACGCTGAAACACCGCAACACCTCGCGCGAAGAACGGTTGATCGAGCCCGCGGTGTTGTCGGAATGGGCAGTGCAGGCCGGATTGGTGGATGCCGCCATCGAGGTCACCGACGACGATCTTGCCGCCGCGATCGCCGTGCGCGAAGCGATCTACCGGACTGTCACCGCGCGGCTGGACGCCCGCGAGCCCGAGCCGGCCGATGTCGAGCTGTTGAATGAGCAGGCATCGCGCCCCGCGCTGACGCCGCGGCTGCTCCCCAACGGGGACACGTCCCGCGAGGGGACCGCGGCACAACTGATCGCCACCCTGGCCGCGGATTTGCTGGACCTGCTCGCGGGCCCCGACATCGACAACGTCAAGCGCTGCGACCACCCGGACTGCTCGCTGCTCTATGTCGACTCCTCGCGGGCGAAGAACCGGCACTGGTGCGGCATGGCCACCTGCGGCAACAAAGTCAAGGTCCAGGCATTCCGGGCGCGGCAGCGCGCTGCGGCTAATTGAAGCCAATTGAACGCCGGTTGACCCACGCAACACCGCACGCCCGGGAGTCATCGGGAACAAAACCCATTCGCCAAAGGTTGAGCGCAACAGACTAAACCTTTGGAGTATTGATGTCTGAACCCAAATCAGTGCCGGTGCTGTTCGTCACCGACACCATCGTGTTGCCCGGAATGGTTGTGCCGGTCGAGCTGGACGATGCCGCGCGGGCGGCCATCGACGCGGCGCGGGCCAGTGAGTCCGGTGAACTGCTGATCGCCCCCCGCCTCGAGGACCGCTATCCGTCCCACGGGGTGATCGCGAAGATCCTTGAGGTCGGACGTATCGCCGGCGGTGGTGGCGCCGCGGCCGTCGTGCGCGGTGAGCGCAGGGCGCAGATCGGCGCGGGAGCCTCCGGCCCCGGCCCGGCGTTGTGGGTCGAGGTGACCGAGGTGGCCGACGCCGACGTCACCGACGAGGTCACGGCGCTGGCGGCGGAGTACAAGAAGCTGCTGCTGGCCATGCTGCAGCGGCGCGAGGCGTGGCAGATCATCGACTACGTCAACAGCCTGACCGATCCGTCGGCGCTGGCCGATACGTCGGGGTACGCGTCGTATCTGACCGATTTGCAGAAGCGGCAGCTGCTGGAGACGGTGGACGTCGCCGCGCGGCTGCGGGTCCTGATCGACTGGATGGCTGATCATCTGGCCGAAGTCGAGGTCAACGACAAGATCGCCGAGGACGTCCGCGAGGGCATGGAGAAGACGCAGAAGGAGTTTCTGCTGCGCCAGCAGCTCGCCGCGATTCGCAAGGAATTGGGCGAGGAGGGAACTGACGGTTCTGACGACTACCGGGCCCGGGTCGAGGCCGCCGAGCTGCCCGACAACGTCCGCGAGGCCGCGCTGCGCGAGGTCGGCAAGCTGGAACGCGCCAGCGACCAGAGCCCGGAAAGCGGCTGGATTCGCACCTGGCTGGACACCGTGCTGGACCTGCCGTGGAACGTCCGCACCGAGGACTCGACGGATCTGGCGGCGGCGCGGGCCATTCTGGACGCCGACCATCACGGACTGGACGACGTCAAGGACCGCATCGTCGAATATCTGGCGGTGCGTTCGCGGCGCGCCCAGCGTGGGCTGCAGGTCGTCGGCGGCCGCGGCTCGGGCGCGGTGATGGTGCTGGCGGGTCCGCCCGGGGTCGGCAAGACGTCGCTGGGCGAGAGCGTGGCCCGGGCGCTGGGCCGCAAGTTCGTGCGCGTCGCGTTGGGCGGCGTGCGCGACGAGGCCGAGATCCGTGGGCACCGGCGCACCTATGTGGGCGCGTTGCCGGGCCGGATCGTGCGCGCGATCGGCGAGGCGGGTTCGATGAATCCCGTTGTGCTGCTTGACGAAATCGACAAGGTTGGATCCGATTATCGTGGCGACCCGAGCGCGGCACTGCTCGAGGTGCTGGACCCGGCGCAGAACCACACGTTCCGCGACCACTACCTGGATCTGGACCTCGACCTGTCTGACGTCGTGTTCTTGGCTACTGCCAACGTGATTGAAAATATCCCATCGGCGCTGCTGGACCGCATGGAGCTGGTGGCGATCGACGGTTACACCGAGGACGACAAGGTCGCCATCGCCCGCGAGTACCTGCTGCCGCGGCAGCGCGAGCGCGCGGCGTTGACCAGCGACGAGGTCACCGTCACCGACGCGGCGCTGCGCAAGATCGCCGCCGATTACACCCGCGAGCCGGGGGTTCGTCAGTTCGAGCGGCTGCTGGCCAAGGCACTGCGCAAGGTGACGACCAAGATCGCGGACGAATCGGTGATCATCGACGAGCCGGATCTAGTGGATTACCTTGGCCGGCCGCGGTTTACGCCGGAGTCGGCCGAACGCACCGCGGTGCCGGGCGTTGCCACGGGACTGGCTGTCACCGGCCTGGGTGGCGATGTGCTCTACATCGAAGCCGGGGCCACCGACGGTGAGCCCGGGTTGCAGCTGACCGGTCAACTGGGCGACGTGATGAAGGAGTCGGCGCAGATCGCGCTGTCCTACGTCCGCTCCCACGCGGCCGAACTGGGTGTTGACCCGGCGACGCTGGACCGGCGCATCCACGTGCACGTGCCGGCGGGTGCGGTGCCCAAGGATGGCCCGTCGGCCGGGGTCACGATGGTCACCGCGCTGGTGTCGATGGCTACCGGTCGCCGGGTTCGCTCCGACGTCGGCATGACCGGTGAGGTTACGCTGAACGGCCGGGTGCTGCCGATCGGTGGCGTGAAGCAGAAGCTGCTGGCCGCCCAACGTGCCGGTCTGTCAACGGTTTTCATCCCGCAGCGAAACGAGCCGGACCTGGATGACGTTCCGGCCGAAGTGCTCGAGGCGCTGAGCGTCAAACCGATGACCGACGTCGCGGAGATCGTCGCGCAGGCGCTGGAACCGGTCGCGCAATCCACCATGGTGGCCGCCTGACCCCGGACAAGCCCGGGTATTGCAGAATGGGCGGTATGAGCGGCCTCGGCGATCTCAAACGGCAAGTAGTGCACCGTGTTCAGCGACTGGTGGTCAATCCGGTCGGTCGACAATTGCCGGTGACAATGCTCGAAACGACCGGCCGCAAGAGCGGGCAGCCTCGCCACACCCCGGTGGGCGGACGTGTGGTAGACAACCAGTTCTGGATGGTTTCCGAACACGGCGAGCATTCGGACTACGTCCGCAACATCAAGGCCAACCCCGGTGTCCGGGTCCGCCTCGGCGGTGTATGGCGCAACGGCACCGCTCACCTGTTGCCCGACGACGACGCGGTGCGCCGGCTGGGCAATCTGCCGCGGCTCAACAGCGCGGTGGTGCGCATCATGGGCAGCGAGCTGCTCACCATTCGGGTTGACCTGGACTGACCCGGCCACGCGTGTCGGTGCGCACGATTAGCGTCGACGCATGGCATACGACCACGACCTGGCCAACCGGATCCGCGAATTACTGGCACCGCAGGCCGGTGTCGACGAGAAGCCGATGTTCGGCGGGCTGGCCTTCCTCGTCGGCGGGAATATGGCGGTCGCGGCCAGCGGGAAGGGCGGATTGATGGTGCGGGTGCCGCCCGAGGACACCGCCACGCTGCTGGGTCGCCCGCACGTCAGCCCGATGGTGATGGCCGGCCGCGAAACCCGGGGCTGGTTGCGGGTCGCCGCCGAGGGTGTGAAAACCAAACGCCAGCTTGCGAGTTGGGTTGACCGCGGCATCGGGTACGCGCGCAGCCTGCCACCGAAGTAACGTTTGCCGCTGCGCGTGGCGGGTACGCGCGCAGCTATGAGCAAGTCGGACGGGTCCAGGCAGCTGGTGCGACGCGTGCTCAAAGCCGGCGGCAGCACGTACGCCCACGAGGCGGGAATCCGGATCAGCGACAAACCGATGCCGCTGTTTCAGCTGCTGGTGTTGTGCATGCTGGCCAGCAAGCCCATCGATGCCGCTATCGCGATGCGTGCGGCGCGCGAGCTGTTCAAGGCGGGCCTGCGCACGCCCAAGGCGATCCTGGCGGCCGACCGGCAAGAGATGATCGACGCGTTCGGCCGCGCGCACTACGTTCGCTACGACGAAAGTTCGGCGACCCGCCTCACCGAGATGGCGCAGCGGGTGAGCGACGAGTATTTCGGCGATCTGCGCGAAATCGCCGAGCGCAGTCATCACGACCCCGCTCGGGTGAAGCGAATGCTGAAAGAATTCAAGGGAATTGGCGATACCGGCGCCGACATCTACCTGCGCGAGGTGCAGGACGTTTGGCCGTGGGTCCGTCCGTACTTCGACGACCGTGCCACCGCGACAGCGAAGAAGCTGGGGCTGCCCACCGAACCGGCCGAGCTGGGAGCACTGGCGCCGCGGGCCAACGCGCGGTTGGCCGCCGCGCTCGTCCGGGCGTCGCTGGACAAGGACCTGCGTAGCCGGATGGCCGGTTGACCGTCCGGATCGGCACTTCGGGGTGGTCGTACGACCACTGGGTTGACGTGCTCTACCCGCGTGGAACGGCATCCGCGCGCCGGCTGGCCCGGTACGCGGAGGTTTTCGACACCGTCGAGCTCAACGCCAGCTTTTACCGCTGGCCCAAGGATTCGACGTTCACGGGTTGGCGCGACCAATTGCCGCCCGGCTTCACGATGTCGGTCAAGGCCCACCGCGGATTGACCCACTACCGCCGGCTGGGCTCGCCCGAGCCCTGGATCGAGCGATTCGAACGGTGTTGGCGCCTGCTGGGCGACCGTCACGGTGTGCTGTTGGTCCAGGTGCATCCAGAATTGCAGCGCGACAACGCATCTCAAGAGCGACTGGATTCGTTCCTGGATCGCGTTCCGGCATCTATCCGGGTGGCCGTCGAGTTGCGTCACCCGTCCTGGGACGACCCCGCCGTCTACCAGTTGCTGGAGCGCCACCGCGCCGCGTACGTGGTGATGAGCGGTGCGGGTTTGGCGTGCATACCGCGGGCCACCACCGATCTGGTCTACATCCGCATGCACGGCCCGGACCCGGAGTCGCGCTACGCCGATTCCTACCCGGACGACGAGTTGCGGTCCTGGGCAGACCGGGTCGTCGCATGGGACCGCGAGGGCAGGGACGTGTGGATGTACTTCAACAACGACCTGGGCGGCCACGCCGTCCGCAACGCGCTCTCGCTGCGGGATCTGGTGAGTTAGTCCGGCGCGCTGATCTCCTGGGCTGACGGTGGTTCGACCGGCGCCCAGTCGCGGTCGATGACGTCGGGCGGGTGCTGGGCTTGCAAGCGTTCCCGCTCGGCGCGGCGGCGTTTGATCCGCAGCCGGGCATCGGCCGGCATGGTGACCAGTTCATCGCAGGTCAGGTAGTACACGTCATCGACGACGTCGATCAGGTCGGCCTTGACTCGTCGAGATCCCAGCTCGCGCAACGTCACTCGAAGCTCGTGTGTGAATCGCAGGGTGGTGTCGTGGGCGAGCTCGCGTGAGACGCGGGCGTTGGTGGCGATGCGCCGGACCAGCGTCGGGGGCGGATCTGGTTCGGTGGGCTCGCCGGCCGCCTCGGCGGCCGCGGTCAACAGCAGCGTCGGGTCGTCGCCGAAGACTCGGCTGGCCAGCTCGCCCGCCCCGGGCCCGCGGTGCCCGATCCGCGCGATCGCGGCATCCACCAACGCGGCGGTCGGGGACGAAAGCGCACGGATGCTGGCGAGATTGCCTTCGGCGGCCATCGCCCGCAGTGGCGGGTCAGCACGCAGCGCGGCGGCTAGTTCGGCGATCACGTCGGTGACCCGGTTGCTTTCCATGATCGCGTTCACTCCAGGCACGCGGGAGCCCGCCGCGGTGTGTTCGAGTGCCGCCGCGGTGACGCCGGAGTCGATCAACCACAGCGCCGTGAGAATCCAGCCCTGGTGAATGCGGTCTCGCAGCAGCCGAACGCGCACGCCCAGGCCCGCGTCGGGCAACAGACCCAGTTGCGTGGCATCGGCATGTTCGGCGGTCGCGGCGGCGCTGTAGGCCCGCGTGTTGGCCTTGAGATGGCGCATCAGGGCCAGGGATCGCGTCGTCGCGACCGCCTTGGCGACCGACCCGAGCGCTCCGGCCGCCAGCCGGGGTTGACCGAACGGCAGTACGTCTGCGACCTGCGGCTGACCGACCAACGCGCGCGTGACAAGGGCCTGGTCATCCCAGCCGAGCAGCTGGTTTGCGGCGACGACGTTGGCCGAGACCCCGACGTAGGGGCGGTGACCGAACACCGCGATGGCCCTGCTGCCCCATTCGTCGTCGACCACACCGCCCAGCGTCAGTGCCTGGCCCATCACCCGGCTGGCGGTGCGCAGTCCGCTCATCTGCACGTCCAGGGTGATCGGGGTCAGCGGCCCGGGCAGCGCCTCGGTGAGGCCGTCGGTGGCGAATACCGGGAATCGCGGGTCGATGCGGTCGTCGAACTCGCCTTCGACGCCCTCGGGCGCGGCACTGTGCAGTTGGTCGGATGGTGCGGGACGCGGGATGACCTCGACCGGAAGCGCCATCTGCACGCCGTGGCTGGTCGCGCCTGCGGCGCCGAGCTTGCGGCCGACGAGTCCGCGCGCGGTGTCGGCGACCGCGTCGAATGCCGGCCAGCCGAACTCGAACTGCCAATCCTCCTGGGCGGCAACGATATCCACCGACGGAACCAGCTGCGGCCAGCCGCGAATCCGATGGCTTCGCGACCGGGGGTCTACGGCGCGCAACACCCGCCACGCGGTCACCACGTTGGTGGTATCCGGGGTAGCCAGATCCACGAAGCCGGTGCGGTCGGTGTTGAGCGCCAACACCAGAAACCGCACCAGGTCGTCGAGGTGCAGCACCCGTATCGGCTGCGCGGACACCTTCGTGCGCAGCAAGGTGGCCACGGTGCGGCACACCATCCAGTCGAGTTGTCGGCCCACCGGCGGCGCCATCCGGATGACCAGGCTTGGCCCCAGGCTGGTGGACACCAGGTCCTCCGCCGGCTCGTAGACCTCAGCGGCGCCGGCGGCCTGGGACACGAACACCAGGCGCGCACCGGCCCGTCCGGCCGCATGCGTCACATGCGCCACGCCGTTGATGCCCGCGCTGCCGGGCGCGTCGGGTTCGACCGGCGCCAGATGGATCACCGCGTCGGCTTCGTCGGCCAGTTCTTGCAGGATGGGGTCGTTCAGCGGTGCGCAGACGAACTCGACCGCGGGGTCCAGACGGGCGTCGGGATACTCAGAAATGCCGGAAACCGAATGCCCGGCAGCAATCAGCTGCCGTGCAACCAGCCGCCCGACTGTGCCGGTGGCGTCGGTAACCAGGATGTGCACCTGGGCTCACCTCCCCCAACGTCTGACTCGACAATATGCGCGCCTCTATCGCCGCGCGACTGTTACCGGGTGAACGGCACTGTGGCCTGGCCTTTTAACTCCCCCGCCGGGCTACTGCAGCGTGGCGCTGCCGTCCGCGGTGACGGCCACCTTGGTGCCACCGATATCTTCACGAATAGTCGCCTGCGCCGAGTCGGGATCGGCGATGACCGCCAGCGCCCGGGACCCCTCCGGCGTGCGCACAGCAACGAAAGCCTTCTCCGGCTGCCCGTCGCGATCGAACGGCGTCGTCCACGCTTCGACCGTGCCGACGCCCTCCCATTCCACCAATCCCTCTCGGTTCGGTTCCCGTTCCACCGCGGATTGCGCATTCTCCCAACGGAATTCGGCTGGCGGCTCGGTGCCGTAGACCCCGAAGCTGTGCTTGGTCAGGTAACCGCCGTTGGCGGTGATCAGGGCGCGCCGTCCGGGATTGGCCACCAGCAGTTCGGCCACCGTGGCAATCGAGTGCATCACGTAGTTGCTCCACGGGCCGCCGGCGAAGGTCAGGCCACCGGTGACGGTCAGCGGCCGGGCGGGGTCGTCGGTACTCAATCCGAGCTCGGCTGCCGCCACCTGAACGGCGGACGGAAAGCAGGAGTACAGGTCCACGTAGTCGACGTCGTCGATGCCCAGGCCGGCGAGCCGCAGCGCCCGCGCACCGGCGATTCGGATGGCCGCCGACTGGTGCAGTTCGTGGCGCTCCGCGATCGACGGCGTGTCGTAGGCGTCCGTGCCGGCGTGCGGGTAAATCCAGCGCTCCTGCGGGATGCGCAGGCGTTTGGCCTGCTCGACCGACGTCAGGATCAGCGCCGCGCCCTGATCGACCATGTTGTTGGAGTTCATCAGCTTCGTATAGGGCCAGCTGATCATCCGATTCTGCGGGCCGGGCTGCGCGATCTCGGCCGCGGTCGCGGGTTTGCGGATCCAGGCGTGCGGATTGCCGACCGCGACGGCGTTGAAGCGCGCCCACAACTCCCCGATGCGGTGGCGATGGTCCTCGACCAACTCACCGTTCGCGATGCGAAGGGACTGTTCGAACAGCGGGTAGACGTAGGCCGGCCGGTCTAGTCCGATCCGGAGCTCGGCATCGCCGGCCATCGGCACGTCCTCGCCGCTGACCTGGGCCATCGGCACGGATTCGTCCTGAGCCGTCCACTGCAGCCGGCCGCCCCTGGCCTTCAGCCCCCGCCGGGTGCGCCAGGTTTCGGCGCCGCTCAGCAGCACCACCCCGGCGCGGCCCTGCTGGATGTCCAGGCAAGCCTGGTTGAGCAGTGTTTGCGGGACGTTGCCGCCCACCGGGCTGTACAGCGTCGTGAACTTCGGTGCGCCGATCCGCTCGCCGACCAGCAGCCCGGCGTCACGGTAGGTCGCCGAAAGGACATTGACCACCCGGACGGAGTCCACGGCCCGCAGAACCTCGGCGCCGGCGGCCTGCTGAGCTGCGGCGACCATCAGGTCGACGGGTTCAACCGAACGTGTTTCCGGGTCGATCTCGTCCCGGTGATTGACCTGGCCATAGCCGATCAGCACCGGTGTTTTGGGGTCGACAGGCATGGGACGAACCTATCGTGGCGACGGAACCGCCGCGAACAGCACCTGATCGGTGATCAGGCGATCGATCTCCTCGGCGCTCATGCCGAGCAGAGTCCGGCAGAGCTCCCGGGTGTCCTGACCGGGCAGGGGTGCGGGCCGCTGTGGGGCCGCCGGGATGTGGCGGAACGGTGCCGGCCCCGTCTCGGCCGGCAGCGGGCGCTCGACCAGCGGATGCACCATGTCGCTGAGCAGCTTGCGCTCGACCAGTTGCGGGTCGGCGAGGACGTCCGGTGGACGGTTCATCGGTCCGGCCGCAATCCCGGCCGCCTGCAACGCTTCGGCGGCTTGTGCCGGGGTTCGGGTATGAGTCCAGGCGGCGACCAGCCGCACCAACTCCGCGCGATGGGCCGTGCGCGCCTGGCCGGTCGCGAAGCGCGGATCGTCAGCCAGCTGAGGCTGATCAAAAAAGGCAGTGAGACAACGCCATTCGGTGTCCGAGCAGATCGAGATGACGCACCATTCGTCATCGCCGGCGCACGGGTATACCGCGTGCACGCTGGTGTCGTCGCAGACGGCGGCGCCGGCTCCCAGCGCGGCCTGGGCGACGTAAAGGGTGTCCAGCTGATTGACGACGACCTCGGCCTGTGAGATGTGGACATGGGCCGGGTCGCCGGTCCGATCGCGGCGGATCAGCGCCGCCAGTGCCGCGATCGCGGTGACCCGTCCCACGATGTGGTCGGGAAAGATCGTCGTCGCGTCGTAGAACGCGTGCCGTGCCCCGGCGGTACGCGCTTCGGCGGAAGCTTCCTCGGATGTCCACAGACTGGTCACCCCGGTGGTGGCGCGGACCAACGGACCGTAACCCATGCGCCTGCTCCACGGCCCCCGGTTTCCGAACGCGCTGCTGCCCGCGAGCACGATGCGGGGGTTGATCTCGCGCAGGGCTTCGAATGAAAACCCAAGCGAGGTAAGGGTTCCCGGCTTGAAGTTGGCGAACACCGCGTCGGCCTCGGCGACCAGCCGGCGGAAGATCTCCTTGCCCTGCTCGCTACGCAGGTCCAGGCCCAGCGCCAGGTGATTGCGGTGGGTCCAGGCGAACGATTCGCTCATCACCGCGCCGACGCGCGACTGCCGCAGCCCGTCGGGATAGTCGGCGCTTTCGATCTTGATGACCTGCGCGCCCATGTCCCCGTAGAGCCGGCTCAACTCGCCGCCGGCGACGATCACGCCCAGGTCGAGAATCCTGAGGTCCGTGAACGGATACTCGCCGGCCGCGCCCGACGGGGCCGCGGTCACCGGGCCGGCCAGCCAGCGCGGTTCGTCGGCTCCGGCCACCGGAGCTGGGGTCCGGAAGCCGCAGCGTTCGTCGTCGACCACGAAGTATCCGGTGGGCACGTCGATGCGCACCCCGGGCACCAGCTCGGCACTGGTGATCGCGCCGACGGCCTGGAAGTGCTCGGAGGCCAGGATCCGCGACGGCGTCAGCACCGCCGAGATCGGCACTCCGTGCGCCTGGCCCTGCGCAACCAGCTCCTTCATGGTCTTGTCGGCGAACAACGCGTCGACCAGCACGCTGATCCGCGGCCACGCGGCGAACCGGGCGCCCAGCGTGTCGTAGCTGGGGTCCTGGAATTCCTCCGGCTCCCCCAACCACCGGCGCAGGCCACGCCACTGCCTGGGCGCCATCACGCAGAGCCGGACGTAGCCGTCCCGGCACGGGCAGATCGGGTACGGGTCCTGGTTTTTCGGCCGGCCCCGCCACGCGCTGGTGCGTTGTCCCGCGGTGGCCTGCCCATGCGCGCCGAATGCCGGGTCCAGCGCCATCACGACCGCGTCGAAACGTGAGAAGTCAATGTAATCGCCTGTGCCACAACGTAATCTGTTGTAATATGCGACGAGCGCCGCCCAGGTCGCCTGCACGGCGGCGGTGGCCGAGGCGATGCCGTCGGGCGGCAATACCGGGGTGCCGACGGTCGGTCCGGAGCGCGACAGCGCGCCCGACATCGCGAAGAGCACCGGGTCGGTCGCACGCCACGACGAGCGCGGCCCGGTGGCGCCGAAGTCGGTGATCGAAAGCACGACCAGGTGCGGGTGGCGATCGGCCAGCTCGACTGCCGACGTGCCGAACGTGGCGGCCTGATCCGCCGCGTCGACGACGATGTCGGCTCCCCCGACCAGCTCGAAGAAACTGCGGCGGTCGTCGTCGACGCGCGGATCCAGCACCACGCTGCGCTTGTTGGCGTTGTGCACGGCGAACGGGATGCTGGCACCGGCCAGCGTGGGCCGGTCGTGACGAGCGGGGCTGCCGCCCGGCGGTTCCACCTTGACGACGTCGGCTCCCAGGTCGGCGAGCAGGCGGGTCACCGTGTCGCTACTGCCGCTGGACAAGTCGACGATGCGCACCCCGGCGAGCAACTTGTCGGCCATCCGCCCACCGTACCGGCCCCGAGCGGCCAAATGCACAGCCGCTCAACCTGGTTCGGACGGGCTTCGGATCGGCCCAGCCGACCGGCTACGCTGCGTAGTTTGTCGTCCGCCGAGGAATGGAGGAGTCGGTCCGTGAGTGCGCACTTGAGTTACGTCGAAGCGCTTCTGGTCGGCGCCGCGCAGGGTGTGACCGAGCTGTTCCCGGTGTCCAGCCTCGGCCACTCTATTTTGGTGCCGGCCCTGGTCGGCGGCCAGTGGTCGCGCGACTTGGACGTGTCCGCACCGCAGTCGCCGTACCTGGCGTTCATCGTCGGCCTGCACGTCGCCACCGCCGCCGCGCTGCTGGTGTTCTTCTGGCGCGATTGGCTGCGCGTACTGGCCGGCCTCGGCTCCTCGGCGCGGCACCGCCGGATCCAGACGTCCAACGAGCGGTTGGCGTGGCTCCTGGTCGGCGGCACCATTCCGGTGGGTCTGGCGGGCCTCTTTCTAGAAAAGCTCTTTCGCACCACGCTGGGCAAGCCGATCCCGGCGGCAATCTTCCTGCTGCTCAATGGAATCGCCCTGTACGCCGGCGAGGTGCTGCGCCGCCGCGCCGCGGCCGCGGTCCCCGAACCGGTCGGCGCCCCCGTCGGGCACTCCGGCGAGGCCGTCGACAGCCGGCTCGCCCAGCTACCCATCGGGCGGGGCGTGCTGATCGGTGCCGCTCAGATCCTGGCGCTGCTGCCCGGGATCAGCCGTTCCGGCATCACAATCGTCGCCGGCCTGTGGCGCGGCTTGTCGCACGAGGACGCCGCCCGCTTCTCCTTCTTGCTGGCGACGCCGATCATCCTGGCCGCCGGCGTGTACAAGATCCCGGAGCTGTTCGGGCCGCTGGGCAGTGGCATCGGTGGCCAGGTGCTGGCGGGCAGCATCGCGTCTTTCATCTGCGCCTACCTCGCGGTGCGCTTCCTCACCCGGTACTTCGAAACCCGCACGCTGACACCGTTCGCCGTCTACTGCGCGGTGTTCGGGGCCGGTAGCCTGGCCTGGCTCTGCTTGCGTTGAGCAGGAGGTGTCTTGAGGTGAGCGATCAGGAATCAGTGTGGGACTACCCGCGGCCTCCGCGCGTCGAGCCGTTCACCGGCTCGATCACCGTTGAGCTGGGCGGCCACGTCATTGCCTCGACCAGCCACGCCTGGCGAGTCCTGGAGACCAGTCATCCGCCGACCTATTACCTGCCGCGTGACGCGTTCGCCGACGGCGCGGTGCGTTCTGCATCCGGTAGCTCGTGGTGTGAATGGAAAGGCCGCGCAAGCTATTACGACCTGGTCGGCGGCGGCGACGTCGTCGCCCGCAAGGCGGCGTGGAGTTATCTGAATCCAACCCCCGGCTTCGAGTCGATCGCCGGTGCGCTGGCCGTGATGGCCGCCGCCGTCGACCGGTGCACCGTCAACGGCGAGGTCGTCACCGCGCAGCCCGGTGGCTTTTACGGAGGCTGGATCACCAGCTGGGTCATCGGGCCGTTCAAGGGTGTCCCCGGTTCGGCGGGCTGGTGAAAGGTCATTGCGCGGCACGACATCGAGTGCTGTGCTAACCGGATGGCAGACAACGCGGCGCACGCTCTCAAGATTCGCGACAAGGTCATCGTGATCACCGGCGGCGCGCGGGGAATCGGGCTGGCCACCGCGACCGCGTTGCACAACCTGGGCGCCAAGGTCGCGATCGGCGACATCGACGAGGTCCGGGTCAAGGAGTCGGGTGCCGCTCTCGGCCTCGACGTGTACGGCAAGCTCGATGTCACCGATCCGCACTCGTTCGCGGAATTCCTCGACGAGGTGGAGCGCCAGCTCGGCCCCATCGACGTGCTGATCAACAACGCCGGCATCATGCCGCTCGGCCGCATCATCGAGGAGCCCGACGCGGTCACCCGGCGCATTCTGGACATCAACGTCTACGGCGTGATTCTCGGCACCAAGCTGGCCGTCCAGCGCATGGTGCCCCGCCACACCGGACACGTCATCAACGTCGCCTCGCTGGCCGGGGAGGCGAACATCCCCGGGGCGGCCACCTATTGCGCCAGCAAGCACGCGGTGATTGGCTTCACCGACACGGTCAGGCTCGAATACCGCGGCACCGGCGTGCAGTTCTCGCTGGTCAATCCGACGTTCGTCAACACCGAACTGATCGCCGGAACCCAGGGCGCGAAGGGCCTCAGAAACGCTGAACCGTCCGACATCGCCGACGCGATCATCGAGTTGATCGCCCGGCCCAAGCCGCGGGTCCGGATCACGAAGGTGATGGGGGCGCTGGCCGTTTCCGCGAAGTTCATGCCCCGATCGGTATCCGAGGGCCTCAACCGTCTCCTCGGCGGCGACCACGTCTTCACCGACGCCGTCGACACCGAGAAGCGCAAGGCCTACGAGGACCGCGCCCGCGGCGAGCAGTGATCGGCTCGCATGGCGGTGTTCATCGGGGGCGCGGACAATCGGGCACGTGAGCCTGCAAACCCCGACAACCGCGCCCGAAGCACTCTCCGACGACGAACTCACGCTGATCGACAAGTATTGGCGGGCCGCCAACTATCTGTCGGTCGGGCAGATCTATCTGCTCGACAATCCCCTGCTCAAACAGCCGCTGGCGGCTGAACACGTCAAACCCCGGCTGCTGGGGCATTGGGGCACCACGCCCGGGCTCAACCTCATCTACGCGCACCTGAACCGGATCATCCGCAACCGGGATGCCAATGTCATCTATGTCACCGGACCGGGCCATGGCGGCCCGGGCCTGGTCGCCAACGCCTACCTCGAAGGCACCTACACCGAGATCTACAGCGCCATCGGCGAGGGCACCGAGGGGCTGCGCAAGCTGTTTCGCCAGTTCTCGTTCCCCGGCGGCATCCCCAGCCACGTCGCGGCCCAGACCCCGGGCTCCATCCACGAGGGCGGTGAACTCGGCTACGCGCTGGTGCATGCGTTCGGTGCGGCGTTCGACAACCCCGACCTGGTGGTTGCCTGCGTGATCGGCGACGGCGAAGCCGAGACGGGTCCGCTGGCGGCCGGCTGGCACTCGAACAAATTCCTCAACCCGGCCGTCGACGGGGCGGTGCTGCCGATCCTGCACCTCAACGGTTACAAGATCGCCAATCCGACCGTGCTGGCCCGCATCCCGCACACCGAACTCGAATCACTGTTGCGCGGCTACGGTTACCGGCCGATCACGGTCGCCGGTGACGACCCGGCCACCGTGCACCGCGCGCTGGCCGCCGCGCTGGACGACGCGTTCGACGAAATCGCCGGCATCCAGCACGCGTCGCGCAACGGCACGACCGCCGAGCGCCCGGTGTGGCCGATGATCGTGCTGCGCACCCCGAAAGGCTGGACCGGCCCCAAGGAGGTCGACGGCAAGCACGTCGAGGGCACCTGGCGGTCCCACCAGGTGCCGTTGTCCGAGACGCACGACAACCCCGCGCACCGCGCGCAGCTCGAAGAGTGGATGCGCAGCTATCGGCCCGACGAGTTGTTCGACTCCCACGGCGTGCTGCGTCCCGAGCTGCGCCAGCTCGCCCCGAAGGGGCAGCGGCGGATGAGCGCCAACCCGCACGCGAACGGCGGCCTGTTGCTGCGCGAGCTGGACCTGCCGGACTTCCGCGACTACGCGGTGCCGGTCGAAAAGCCGGCCGCGTCCACCCACGAGGCGACCCGGGTGCTGGGGACCTTCCTGCGCGACGTCATCACCCACAACCCCGACCGCTTCCGGCTGATGGGACCCGACGAAACCGCGTCCAACCGGCTGTCGGCCGTGTTCGAGTCGACCGACAAGGTGTGGATGTCCGAGGTCGAGCCCGACGACGAGGGCCTGGCGCCCGACGGCCGCGTGATGGAGGTGCTCTCCGAGCACCTGTGCCAGGGATGGCTGGAGGGCTATTTACTCACCGGACGGCACGGGCTGTTCAACTGCTACGAGGCGTTCGTGCACATCGTCGACTCGATGCTCAACCAGCACGCGAAATGGCTGGCTACCAGCCGCGAACTGCCGTGGCGGCAGCCGATCGCGTCGCTGAACTACCTGTTGAGCTCGCATGTGTGGCGTCAGGACCACAACGGCGCATCACACCAGGACCCGGGGTTCATCGACCTGGTCGCCAACAAGCGCGCCGAGATCGTGCGCGTCTATCTGCCGCCGGACGGCAACACACTGCTGTCGGTGGCCGATCACTGCCTGCGCAGCCGCGACTACATCAATGTCATCGTCGCCGGCAAGCAACCCGCCCTGGCCTACCTCGGCATCGACGAGGCGATCGCCCACTGCACCCGCGGCCTGGGGATCTGGGATTGGGCGAGCACCGCGACCGGGGAACCCGACGTGGTGCTGGCCTGCGCCGGCGACATCCCCACCCAGGAGGCGCTCGCCGCGGCCGACATCCTGCGCCGCGAGCTGCCCGACCTGGCCGTGCGGCTGGTCAACGTCGTCGACCTGATGCGCCTGCAGCCGGACTCCGAGCATCCACATGGATTGCCGGATAAGGAGTTCGACGCGTTGTTCACCCGCGACAAGCCGGTCATCTTCGCGTATCACGGCTATCCGTGGCTGATCCATCGGCTGTGCTATCGCCGCACCAATCACCCGCACATCCATGTCCGCGGGTTCAAGGAGCGCGGCACCACCACGACGCCGTTCGACATGGTGATGCTCAACGACCTCGACCGTTTCCACCTGGTCATCGACGTCATCGACCGGGTTGACGGGTTGGCGGGCCGGGCCGCGCTGCTGCGGCAGCGGATGGTCGACGCGCGGCTGAACGCCCGCCGCTACACCCGCGAGCACGGCGAGGACGACCCGCAGATCGCGAACTGGAAGTGGGAATCTCAGCCGTCGTCGTGACCTGGGCGGCAGGGGCGCGCAGGTAAACTCGGCCGGGATGTCTGAGCACGCCACGGCCCTCGATGCCGTCGACCTGCACCCGGTGGTGTCGCAATTGTCGGCGCTGCACCGGCTGCGGCTGTACTTCGACATTGCCGTGGTGGTCGTGGTGCTGGTGCTGACCAACCTGGTCGCACACTTCACCACGCCGTGGGCGAGTGTCGCGACGGTGCCGGTGGCAGCCGTCGGGCTGGTCGTGTTGATGCGTGCCACCGGTTTGGACTGGGTCGACCTGGGCCTCGGCCGGGAGCACTGGAAATCCGGGCTGGGCTACGCGCTGGCCGCGGTGGCTGTCGTGGCGTCGGTGATCGCGGTCGGCGTACTGCTGCCCATGACGCGGCCGATGTTCCTGAACAACCACTACGCAACGGTCTCCGGCGCGCTGATCGCCTCGATGGTCATCATCCCGCTGCAGACCGTGATTCCCGAGGAGCTGGCCTTCCGGGGTGTGCTGCACGGCACGCTGCATCGGGCCTGGGGATTCCGCGGGGTCGCACTCGCCGGCTCATTGCTGTTCGGCCTGTGGCACGTCGCCACGTCGCTGGGACTGACCAGCAACAACGTCGGCTTAACCCGGCTGTTCGGCGGCGGGTTCGTCGGCATGGCCGCCGGCGTGACATTGGCCGTGGTAGCGACCGGCAGCGCGGGCTTCGTGTTCAGCTGGTTGCGCCGGCGCAGCGGCAGCCTGATCGCGCCGATCGCGCTGCACTGGTCATTGAACGGGCTGGGCGCC